>CALWLN010000016.1 GCA_944381535.1 uncultured Lachnospiraceae bacterium | reverse complement strand
AGTAAGCTCCGGCATTTCCGGCTGATACTCTCTTTTTGCGACAGCCTTTTTGATGTTTGCCTCTTTCCCGCGCCATGGAAGACAGGCATTTGGAAAGGCGGCGATTTCATTTCATGGTATCCTCATTTTCTCTTAATAAATCCTTTCTATTTAAAATTATTTTTTTAGAATTTATCCATACTTTGCACACATTTATCGGTTATAGTATTTATATCAAATGAAGTTGACAGCACTACACTATAAAGCGCGCGACGTTGTCAGCTTCGACCAACAACAATTTCCTTTATATAGATTGGTACCGCTGCCAGACAAGCAAGTACCGCAACACTTTTTTTCATAATTTACTCCCCCTCAACAATAGCCAGTACGCAAAGTACTGGCTATTATCATGAATAAGCGGCAGCTTTTTACGCTCCCACCACAAGCCTTCCGTCCACAAAGACTTTTTCAATCACCGTATCGGAAATCATCGGATTCCCGCCGGCAATGACTACGTCCGCATCCTTGCCCTCCTCCAGGCTGCCTACCCGGTCCGCAATACCGATATGTTTTGCCGGATTTATGGTGATGGCCTGTAGGGCGGCAAATTCCTCCATGCCGTTTTTTACCGCAAGGCCCGCGCACAGAGGAAGATACTGCTCCTGTATCACCGGAGAGTCGGTGATGATGGACACCTGGCAGCCGGCCTTTGCCAGTATGCCGGGCGTCTCGAAACTCTTATTTTTCAGTTCAAACTTCCCGGCATGGCCGAAGGAGGGGCCCACCGCAACCGGATAGCCTTCCTTTGCCAGATCCCGGACAATCAGCGCCCCGTCCGTGCAGTGTTCAATGGTCAGCTTCAGATGGTATTCCCGGGCGATGCGGATGGCTGTGAAGATATCGTCCGCCCGGTGGGCATGGGCCTTTAAGGGCAATTCCCCTTTTACTACCGGAATCATCGCTTCCAACTTGGGGTCGTAGGCAGGACGTTTCAGAATATCCTCCCCGGCTGCTTCCTTCTTCTCCATGTATTCTTTCGTTTTTTCCAGCATGATCCGAAGCTTTGAGGCGGTGCTCATTCTGGAATAATTGTCCTTATCCTTGTAGCAGCGCTTGGGATTTTCTCCAAAGGCGCACTTCATGGCAACGGCTTTCTCCACCACCATATCGTCCACCCGGCTGCCGAAGGTCTTTATGGCGGTAAAGGTTCCGCCCAACACGTTGGAGCTGCCCGGGCCGGTGGCCACGCAGGTAACGCCTGCCTCAAGGGCCATGGCAAAGGTGGGGTCCTGGGGATTAATTCCGTCAATGGCCGACAGTTGGGGCGTCAGCGAATCCGTCCTCTCGTTGTAGTCCTGTCCCTCGAAGCCGATTCCGTAGCCGTCCAGCCCCATGTGGCAGTGGGCCTCCACAAAGCCCGGATAGACATGCTTGCCGGAAGCGTCGATGATCTTTGCCTCGTTGATGATCTTTCCCTCCAGCACAGGGGCGATTTTCTTGATTTTTCCCTCCGCGATCAGGATATCCGCCTGGTACGGCTCCTCATGAACCGCGTCGTGTATAGTGCCCTGTTTGATCAACATCATCTGTTCCATTGATTGTTCCTCCATATCTCGAATACCCTATAGTCTTTCCCATTCACGCGCCAGCTACTCATCATAAGCCAGCATTAAGATCATCTGGGCCGTCTCCACCATATTCGTGCCGGAATCCATACTGCTTTTCTGAATATAGCGAAAGGCCTCCTGCTCCGTCATATTGTTTCGTTCCATCAACACCCATTTGGCGTTATTGATATAGTTCTGCTCCTGCTCAGTCCGCTTTTTTGGTTGGGCCTTTTTCCGCTTCAGACGGCGCTCCAGCTGGGCCAGCATCATTTCCACGGTGCTCACCAGGTCATAGGGTCTGATGGGATAGGTCAGAGACACAATGCCCTCGGGGCAGTTTCCCACTTCTGCGGAAGACGTCAGCAGGAGCATATCAAAATAATCCGGCAGATATTCGGCCAGCTGGGAATAATGCATGTCGGACAGGCGGTAGCTGCAGATCACGATCCCGCTGTCCAGCTGATGTACATTGGATAACACTGTGGACGCAGTGGTACAGAGGGCGGCGGCTGTCAGTCCGCGACGGCTTAAAATATCACGGATATGCTTTGCGTCTTCAATTTTGGGCAAAACAATTATGATACTGCTCATCCAGCCACCCGCCTTAAGTCCGATACAAATACTTTTCTACTTCCCACTCCGATACCTGAGACATATATTCTTTCCACTCCGCCTTCTTGGCGTCCGTATAAAGCCGCACAAAATCCGCGCCCAGCACCTGTTTCATGAAAGCGTCCTGCTCCATGGAGGCCACGGCCTCCCACAGTGTCTCGGGCAGACGTTCCACGCCCACTGCGGTTTTGCTCCACGCCGTAGGCAGACCTTCCACGCCCCCTTCGGCTTTGTCCTCCTTTGCGGATTCCGCCGGGCAACAGGCCGCTTCCGCGCCGGGCTCGAGCTTTCTGTCGATACCGTCCATACCGGCTGCCAGGCAGACTGCCAGCGTCAGATAGGGATTTGCGGAGGGGTCCGGGAAACGCAGTTCGATTCTCGTGTCCTCCCCTTTTAAGGACGGAACACGGATCAGCGCGTTTTTCGCCTTTGTTGTCCAGATAATATCCCTGGGCGCTTCAAAGCCGGACATCAGTCTTTTATAGGAATTTACCAGCGGATTCGTCACTGCGCACATGGCCTTTGCATGCTCCATCACGCCGCCTATAAACCACCGGGCTTCATCGCTTAAGCCATTTTCTCCCTCCGGGTCGGAAAAAAGGTTTTTTCCGTTTTGAAACAGAGAGATACTGATATGCATGCCCGAACCTGCCACATCCGACTTGGGTTTGGGCATAAAGGTGGCGTGGAGCCCAAACCGTTTGGCGATGGAGCGCACCGCCGTCTTGAAGGTCACGATATTGTCCGCCGTTTTCATGGCTTCTTCGTATTTAAAATCAATTTCATGCTGAGCGGGGGCCATTTCATGATGGGAGGATTCGATTTCAAATCCCATCTGCTCCAGAGTCAGCACCATATCCCTTCTGGCGTTTTCCCCCAGATCCAGGGGACTGACGTCCATGTAGCCCGCCTGCTCATGGGTTACGGTGGTGGCAATTCCGTTTTCATCCGTGTGAAACAGGAAAAACTCACATTCCGGGTCCACATAGAAGATGTAGCCCTTTGCCTGGGCTTGTTCCAGCACCTTTTTTAAAATTGTACGGGAATTTACGGCAAGGGGCGCACCGTCCGCGCCGCAGACATCACAGAGCAGTCTTGCCACCTTGCCCTGCTGGGGCCGCCACGGAAGAATCACAAAGGTATCCAGATCCGGGCGCAGATACATATCCTCCTCTCCCTTTCCGCGGCTTCCGTACAGAAAAGAGCCGTCAAAAACGTATGGATGGTCGATTGCGTGCTCCAGTTGGTTTGCCGTCACCGCCACATTTTTCAGATTGCCGAACATATCCGTAAACTGCAGGCGGATAAATTCCACATCCTCATCCTCTACCAATTGTAAAATTTGAGCCTTTGTCTTCATATTAATTCTCCCTAAATTATTCTGTCAGAACATACCTGAACTATCGGTTCACAGTCATCACAGATTGGAATACCCCATCAATGACTCATCTACCGCCCGGGCGGCTTCCCTGCCCTCGGCGATGGCCCAGACCACCAGGGACTGGCCTCTGCGCATATCCCCCGCCGTGAAAACGCGCTCCTGGGAGGTCTGATACTGACCGGGCTTTGTCTCCACATTGGTTCTTCCATCACATTTTACACCAAAACTATCCGCCACGTAAAGCTCCGAACCCAAAAAACCTGCGGCAATCAGCACCAGATCCGCCGGAATTTCCTTTTCCGTCCCCTCCACAGGCACCATACTCATGCGTTTTGTCTTTTTATCCACCTTGGGAGTGAGGCTGACAATGGTGGCAGCGCATACGGCGCCCTCTTTATTTTTCTTAAACTCCGTCACGGTGGTCTGATAAATTCTCGGGTCCTGGCCGAACCGATCTATGGATTCCTCCTGGCCGTAATCGGTCTTCAGTACCTTGGGCCATTCGGGCCATGGATTGGACTGTGCCCGCTGTTCTGGTGACTTAGGCATCATCTCAAGCTGGGTCACGCTGGCCGCGCCAAGGCGGATGGCCGTGCCCACACAGTCGTTGCCGGTATCGCCGCCGCCGATGACCAGCACATGTTTGCCTTTTGCCAGTTCATAGGGCACGGACTGAAAATCGCTGTCCAGAAGGGTTTTTGTGACGCTTTTTAAAAAGTCCACCGCAAAGTAAATGCCCTTTGCTTCCCGCCCGGGCGCCTTGATATCTCTGGGATTGGAGGCGCCGCAGGCCAGAACCACCCTGTCGTACTCTTTCAGCAGTTCTTCGCCTGTCATATCCTTTCCCACGTCCACATTGCAGACAAAACGGATACCTGCCTCCTCCATGAGCCTGATTCTCCTGTCGATGACGCTCTTTTCCAGCTTCATGTTAGGAATGCCGTAGCGTAGCAGGCCGCCAGGTCTGTCGCTTCGCTCATATACGGTTACCAGATGGCCCCGGCTGTTGAGCTGCTGTGCCGCGGCCAGCCCGGCAGGGCCGCTTCCGATGACCGCCACCTTCTTGCCGGTGCGCACCTTTGGCACATCCGCCTTTACAAGCCCATGGGCAAAGGCGTATTCGATGACCGCTCTCTCATTTTCCTTGGTGCTCACCGGCTGGGCGTTAAGGCCGCAGGTGCAGGCCGCTTCGCACAGGGCCGGGCATACCCGGGAGGTAAATTCCGGGAAGCAGTGGGTCTTTAAGAGCCGCACATAGGCCTGTTCCCAGTTGCCGTGATATACAAGGTCATTGATTTCCGGCACCAGATTGTGAAGGGGGCAGCCGGAGGCCATCCCCGCAATCATCACACCCGCCTGGCAGAAGGGTACGCCGCACTCCATGCAGCGGGCCCCTTGCAGGCGCTGTTCCTCCTCGGAAAGCTGTCCATGAAATTCGTGAAAGTTTTTGATTCTCTCTGCGGGCGCGGTTACCGGCCCGTCTTTTCTCTCATATTCCAAAAATCCTGTCGGTTTTCCCATTTTTTCTCTCCTTTAACCTGGCATGGAAGGCGTTCTCTCCGCCTTCCGGTACTGGCAAAAAGCCTTATTCCGCGCCCTCTGCCTGCTCTCCGATACTGGCGTAGAAGGCTTCGATCTGCGCCTCCTGCCTGCTCATCCCCTGTTCCTCGAACTGGGAGGACAGCTGCATCAGTTTCTTGTAATCTCCCGGAATGATCTTCTTGAACTTGGGCAAATACTCCTTGAAGTGGGCAAGCACCTCTTTTCCCTTGGCGGAACCGGTATGGGCCACATGGGCCTCGATCATGGTCTTAAGCTCCTCCTGGTCAAATTTGGATTCCACCTTTTCCATCAGCACCATTTCCTTGTTCAGATTCCGGTACAGGCAGTTTTTCTCATCCAGCACGTAAGCCACGCCGCCGCTCATGCCTGCCGCAAAGTTCTTGCCCGTGGGGCCTAAGATCACCGCCCGTCCTCCGGTCATATATTCGCAGCCGTGCTCGCCGACGCCCTCCACCACCGCGGTGGCGCCGGAATTTCGCACGCAGAACCGTTCTCCCGCCACACCGGAGATGTATGCCTCGCCGCTGGTGGCGCCATAGAGTGCCACATTTCCGATGATGATATTCTCCTGGGGCACAAATTTCGCGTTTTCCGGGGCATATACCACCAGCTTGCCGCCGGATAAGCCCTTGCCGAAATAATCGTTGGAATCGCCCCGCAGGGAAAGGGTCAGGCCCTTGGGAATGAATGCGCCGAAGCTCTGTCCGCCTGCGCCCTCGCAGTGGATCGTGATGGTATCCTCCGGCAATCCCTCCGGGTGCTGTCTGGTGATCTCCGCCCCCAGCAGCGTGCCGAAGGTTCTGTCAATATTCGTCAGCTTCACCCGGAATTCCTTTTTTGTCCCTTCCCGGATGGCGCTTGCCATCTCCTTCTTCTTTAACAGAACCGCCTCATCCTTGGTGGTCTCCAGTTTAAAATCGTAGACGCAGGAGGGGTCAAACACACAGAGTTTTCTGTCTGTCTCAGGCGCCGGGTCTAAAATTCTGTTTAAATCCACCTTGGCCTCCCGGCCTGTGAGATTTTCTTTTTTCTTTAACAAATCGGTGCGGCCCACCATCTCATCCACGGTGCGCACCCCCAGCTTCGCCATGTACTCCCGCAGCTGCCGGGCAATGAAGGTCATGAAATTCACCACATATTCCGGTTTTCCGGTAAAGCGCTTGCGCAATTCCGGATTCTGGGTGGCAATGCCCATGGGGCAGGTGTCCAGGTTGCAGACCCGCATCATCACGCACCCAAGAGTCACAAGGGGCGCCGTGGCAAAGCCGAATTCCTCCGCACCCAGAAGGGCTGCGATGGCCACGTCCCGTCCGCTCATGAGCTTGCCGTCGGTCTCGATCATGACCCGGTTGCGCAGGCCATTAGCCAGCAGGGTCTGGTGGGTCTCCGCAAGGCCAAGCTCCCAGGGAAGTCCCGCGTTGTGAATGGAGCTGATGGGAGCGGCGCCCGTACCGCCGTCATAGCCGGAGATCAAAATGACCTGGGCTCCCGCCTTTGCCACGCCTGCGGCCACAGTGCCCACTCCCGCCTCGGAAACCAGCTTCACGGAAATGCGGGCGTATTTATTGGCATTTTTCAGATCGTAGATCAGCTGCGCCAGATCCTCGATGGAATAAATGTCATGGTGGGGCGGCGGAGAGATCAGACTCACGCCGGGTGTGGAATGACGGGTTTTGGCGATCCAGGGGTATACCTTCCTTGAGGGCAGATGTCCACCCTCCCCGGGCTTTGCGCCCTGAGCCATTTTTATCTGAATCTCCCTGGCACTGACCAGATAGCGGCTGGTCACGCCAAAGCGTCCGCTGGCCACCTGCTTGATGGCGGAGCTTCTGTCATGGTCGGTGCCTGCGGATTCCAGACGCTCGTCACTCTCGCCGCCCTCGCCGCTGTTGGACTTGCCCTTCAGTCGGTTCATGGCAACGGCCAGCGCCTCATGGGCCTCCTCGGAAATGGAGCCGTAGGACATGGCCCCCGTCTTAAAGCGCTTCACGATGGATTCCACGCTCTCCACCTCCTCCAGGGGCACGCCCTGCTCGGGGTAGTTAAAGTCCATCAGACTTCTTAAGTAGCCTGTATTTTCACTGTCAACCAGCTTCGTATATTCCTGGAACTTCTCATAGCTGCCCTCTCTTGTGGACTGCTGCAGCAGATGAATGGTCTGGGGATTGTAGCGGTGCTCCTCCCCCTGGCTGCGCATTTTATGGCGTCCCAATGAGGACAGGGTCAGATCCGTTTTCAATCCCAGAGGGTCAAAGGCTCTGGAATGCTGTTCGTCGGCCTGGGCCGCAATGTCCGCCAGCGTGATACCGCCCACACGGCTCACGGTGCCGGGGAAATATTTATCAATGACCTCCTGGGAAATCCCGATGGCCTCGAAAATTTTGCTACCCTGGTAGGACTGGATGGTGGAAATGCCCATCTTGGAGGCAATCTTGACAATCCCATGTAAAATGGCATGGTCATAGTCGTCCACAGCCGCATAATAGTCTTTGTCCAGCAGACCGTCCTCCACCAGCTCCGCAATGGTGGAATGTGCCAGATAGGGATTCACCGCGCTTGCGCCGTAGCCCAAAAGGGCCGCAAAATGATGCACCTCACGGGGTTCGCCAGACTCCAGAATGATGGACAGGGCCGTACATTTTTTAGTCTGTACCAGGTGCTTATGCACCGCGGAGACCGCCAGCAGGGAGGGAATCGCCACATGGTTTTCATCCACGCCTCTGTCGGACAGCACTAAAATATTGGCGCCGTCCCGGTAGGCCTTATCCACCTCCACGAACAAATGCTCCAGCACTCTGTCGATGGGCGTGCTCTTGTAAAAGAGTATGGGCACGATAGCGACCTGAAAGCCGGGCTTCTTCATGGTCTTGATCTTTAACATATCCAGATCCGTCAGAATGGGATTCTCGATTTTGAGTACCTGGCAGTTTTCCGGCTTTTCCTCCAGGAGATTGCCGTTTTTACCCACATATACGGTGGTGGAGGTCACAATCTTTTCCCGCTCCGCGTCGATAGGCGGATTGGTCACCTGGGCAAACAGCTGTTTAAAATAGTAAAACAACGGCTGATATTCCTTAGACAACACGGCAATGGGGGTATCCACGCCCATTGCGCCAATCTGCTCCGAGCCGGTTAAGGCCATGGTGCAGATTCCGTTTCTGTATTCCTCATAATCATAGCCAAAGGCCTTCTGGAGACGGGCCTGCTGCTCTCTGGTAAAGGACGGGATTTTCTGGTTTGGTATCTTTACTTCCGCAAGTTCCACCAGATTGGCGTCCAGCCATTCTCCATAGGGCTCCTTCCTGGCGTAATTTTCCTTGATCTCCTCGTCGGAGAGAACGCAGCCCTTCACGGTATCCACCAACAGCATTTTTCCGGGGTGCAGACGTTCCTTTTTCAAAATATGCTCCGGAGGCAGCTCCAGCACGCCCACCTCGGAGGAGAGAATCAGCCTGTCATCGTCCATGATATAGTAGCGGGAGGGGCGCAGTCCGTTCCGGTCCAGCACGGCTCCCATCAGATCGCCGTCGGAAAACAGAATGGAGGCCGGACCGTCCCAGGGCTCCATCATGGTGGCATAATACCGGTAAAAATCCTTTCCCTCCTGGGAAATGGTGTCATTGTGGGCCCAGGGCTCCGGGATGGTAATCATCACGGCCAGGGGCAGATCCATTCCGCTCATCACCAGAAACTCCAAAGTATTGTCCAGCATGGCGGAATCGGAGCCGCTTGTGTTGATCACCGGCAACACCTTTGTCATGTCGTCCGACGTAAGCTTGGTGGCGGACATGGTCTCCTCCCGGGCCAGCATTTTATCCGCATTGCCCTTAATGGTGTTGATCTCACCGTTGTGTACGATGAAGCGGTTGGGATGGGCCCGCTCCCAGCTGGGATTGGTATTGGTGGAGAAGCGGGAGTGCACGATGGCAATGGCCGAATCATAAGCTTCGTCCTGCAGATCCAGGAAAAATGTCCGCAGCTGCCCCACCAGAAACATGCCTTTGTAGACGATGGTTCTGCTGGACAGGGACGGCACATAGGTATTGTCGTTGCTCTGCTCAAAGACCCGGCGCACCACATAGAGCCTGCGGTCAAAATCCAGCCCTTTTTCCACATTGGCCGGCTTCTTAACAAAGCCCTGGCAGATGACGGGCATACACTCTAGGGCTTTATGGCCCAGGACCTGGGGCGCCGTTGGCACGTCCCGCCAGCCCAGAAATTCCATGCCTTCCTTTTCCACGATGATTTCAAACATCTTCCGGGCCTGGCTGCGCTTCAGCTCGTTCTGGGGGAAGAAAAACATGCCGACGCCGTATTCCCGCTCCCCGCCGATTTCAATGCCGCTCTCCCGGCATGCCCGGGAAAAGAAGCGATGGGAAATCTGCGTGAGGATCCCCACGCCGTCTCCGGTCTTGCCCTCGGCGTCCTTTCCGGCCCGGTGTTCCAGATTTTCCACGATTTTCAGAGCGTCCGCCACAATCTGGTGGCTCTTTTTTCCTTTTATATTGACCACCGCCCCGATTCCGCAGTTGTCATGTTCAAATGTGGGGCTGTAAAGGCCCTGTTCCTGGATTTTGGTCAGCTTCATTGTACTTCCTCCTACCCTGTATTGATATTGGCACGAATACTGCGCTTTCGGTGCAGTTTACGCATGAGCGGGCGCCTTGGCGTCATGCCGCTCCGGAATTTTTTATTCCATGGGGAAGTTCGAAGAACTTTCCTACAGAATGAAAAAAAGCGTCAAAAAGGCCTGTGTATTCAGCTTTTTTGACGCCATTGTCAAATCGTATGTGTAATTATATTTTTTTCATGCCTTACATTATAGCGAGTTTATCCGGATTTGTAAAGCCCTTTTTTTATCTGATGTAACAGGCTTTCCGTTGTTCACGGGAATAAATCTCAGCCAGTTCCTGCTCTGTTTTACCCGGATTATCCTCTATCAGTTTTATCAATTCCTCTATAAGCGGCTCCGTTTCCTCCAGCATATCGGCAATAGCCACCACCCTGTACTTTGAAAGAAATCTTTTTCTTTTACGCTATTCTGCCTTACCATTTAATATCAAACTTGCCTGCTCGCTGAATAGCCTGCGTTCCTCTCTCCACGAAATAAAATATCGTTTCCAGCTTGGTATTTGATTATATTTTTCACGAAAATCTATGCAGGCAAAAGTCAGAGTCTCCAACTGATTTCTCAGGTTTATGATTTTTTCAAATTCCTCCGCATCTGTAAATACATATGCCAGGTCTTCATCGCTGCAGGTTTGCGTATAAAGCTCCTCCATCCGCGCTTTATATTCCAGACGCACCTCCTCCGTGAAAGGCCATTCATCGTATTCTAACATGATTCGCATTGCAGCCAGCGTATGATCAAACAGGCTTCTGTTCACCTCATCATCCGAATCATTGGCCGCAGCCTCAAATTCATCTTCAAGATGATCAATCCCGTCTGCAAAATCATAACTGCAACCTGACATCGTATTGACACCTTGATAAAGCTCAGACCCATACCGCTCATTCAGGTAGAGGAGGTGCATTCCACCTATGAAAACAAGCGCCACGATTGCCACGATCAGAATAATCACTTTTTTTCTTTTCATAACGTTCCTCCTTCGTCGGTACCTTCGTTTTCAAGGAAGCGATAACATTGTTGCGCCTTCTATTCCGGTATTCTTACCTTATCGCTTAACAGCTTTCGCTCATTTTTCCACGGAACGAAATATCGTTCCAGATCTGACATTTGTCTGTAACTTTCTACAAATTCATTCAAGCCATTGGTCAGAACCTTTAATTGGTCCCGCAAGTCGTCAATTTTCTGAAACTCTTCCGCATTCGTAAATGCGTTTTCGACCTCTTCATTCTTACTAGTCTGACGAAGAATTTCATTTATTCGCGCACTATATTCAAGACGTACCTCATCCAGTATGGGCATATCCTCGTATCCAAATTCCGACCAAAAAGTAACTATCGCATTATGATATTGGTTATAGTATAGATAATCAACCTGGTCATTGTCAGCCTCCGCAAATTCTTCTTCAAGATCATCGATACTTTTGATAAGAGATTGGACTTGAAATGACAGTCGACAGGAAACCTCATAAAGTTCCTGCCCAAACCGGCAATTCCCGAAAATGGAATGTATCCCATAAAGCAAAACAAGAACAACAATCGTCCCGATTATGATAATCACTTTTTTTCTTTTCATAACTTTCTCCTTGACGGTGGTCATGACCGGTTGCTGTGGCACGCTGCCGGAAGGGGCTTTGACCATGCAGCTCTTTACAGGCTGTCCGGCAGGTATTCTTACCTAATCATTTAATATCAAGCTTGCCTTATCGCTGAATATCTTCCGCTCATTTCTCCATGAAACAAAATACTGTCTCCAATCTACCATTCGGCTACTATTACTTTCGATATAGTCCATACAAGCGTCATTCAGGGCCTCTAACTGATTTTTCAGGTTTGCCATTTTTTCTGATTCTTCCTCATTTGTAAATGCATATGCCAGATCTTCATCGCTATAGGTCTGAAGATAAAGTTCCTCCAACCGATCCATATACTCCAGACGCACCTCCTCCGTGAAGGGCATCTCATCATATTCTAACATGATTCGTATTTCAGCCAGCCTATTATCAAACAGGACTCTGTTCACCTCATCATCCGGATCATTGGCCGCAGCCTTAAATTCTTTTTCAAGAGAATCAATACTTTTCGCAAGTCTTTTGCAACAGACAGACATCGTATTAACAGCTTGATATAATTCAGACCCATACCGCTCATTCAGGTAGAGGAAATGCATTCCACCTATGAAAACAAACGCCACGATTGTCACGATTAGGATGATCATTCTTTTTCTTTTCATAACATTCCCCCTTAACTGGTGCTTTTATTTTCAAGGAAACAATAACATTCCTGCGCCTTCTTTCACGGGATTCTTACCTTGTCAGTCAATAACTTTCGCTCATTTTTCCACGAAGCAAAATATCGTTCCAGATCTGACATTTGTCTGTAATTTTCCACAAATTCATTCAAGCCATTGGTCAGAACCTTTAACTGGTCCCGCAAGTCGGCAATTTTTTGAAACTCTTCCGCATTGGTAAATGCGTTTTCGACCTCTTCATCCTTCATAGTCTGATCACAAATTTCATGAATTTGCGCACTATATTCCAAACGTACTTCATCCAGTATGGGCATATCCTCGTATCCAAACCAAACGGGATCTACCGCGTTATAATATTCGTTATAATACACATAATCAACCGGGTGATTGTCAGCCTCCGCAAATTCTTCTTCAAGATCATCAATACTTTTGATAAGATATTGGACTTGAAATGACAGTCTACAGGCAGATCTATAAAGCTCCTGTCCAAACCGGTAATTCCCGAAAACGGAATGTATCCCATAAAGCAAAACAAAAACAACAATCGGCCCGATTATGATGATCGCTTTTTTCCTTTTCATAACTCCTCCTTAGCCGGCGAGCAGCCTCGCCTGTCTTAACTCTTATACAAATATCTTCCTGCAAAATTTTCGGCTACGTCAGTATCATAAACATAATCGAGACAAGACCTCACCGAAAATACATTTTCTACTCCACATCAATATGTATACATCGCCATCACAGTCACCGCAACAGAATTTGTATTCTCCACAAACATACGATAACTTCCAGAGCTGGTTATAGAAAAGCTATACTCGATAATTCCTTCTCCTTCGACATATCTTCTCTTCCCTGAATCATCTATAATTCCAGCTTTTACATTTTTGTTTTCTGGATCAATCAATACACGCACACTTATTTCCTGCCCTGCTTTGACATGGAAAGAAGATGTCTGTTTCATAGTATCGCCCGACACTGTCCAGCTAAAATTGGACCCTGCTCTTGTTGCCACAACCTCCCCTTCTTCCACAGTGATACCACTTGCCGGACCATTATCTGTATATTCCTCATATACAGGCTGAACCTGTTCCGGCATTTCTTCTTCCTGCTCCACCAAAGTCTGATCATACAGGGCTTCATATCCCTCGCCCGCGCCATTTGCAGCCACTACGGTCAAGGAACCGGACGCCAAAAGAATGACGCTTAATACTACTGCCGCCCCTATCGGTTGCTTCTTTGCTTTATCAAATTTTTTCATGTGCAATATCCTGTCTTTTACTTCATTTCCGTTTTTTCCAAAATGCGCAACCAGTCCCTGATTCATTTCGCAGGCTGCCTCCATCATGCTATAAATAATACCATAGTATTTTTTTAACCCTCCGGTTCTTGCGTAAACCTTGGAATCGCACGCAAATTCGCTCCATTTGGCTGTAAGCCTGTTCAGACGCCAGACAAAAGGATTAAAAAACTGCAGTATCTTTACGCTCCTGGCCAATATTATCAGCCATGCGTCTTTCTGCTTATAATGGGTCAGTTCGTGGAGTAATATGGCTCTCAACTGTTCTTCATTGAATTCCTGTATGGCCGGGATTATAACAGTGGGATGTATGATTTTCGCAAATACCGGCATCATTACTTGAACGCTTTGACGTAATTCAACTTTTTTGGAGGAAATATGTAACTCATCACAGATCGTTTCAAAGAGTTCCTGCTTCCATGGCTCACACTCCACAGAAGCGCGGCAAAGTTTCCGTAATGCTCTGAGGTCCCTCCATAATGCGATTCCCATTACGCCAACACCCAACCCCCACAACAAAATGATACAAAGACATACTTTCAAAATCATGGGTGTAGGCGTAAATAAAGTTCCTCCCCACGGATAGTAAGTCTTCGCGGCCGCAACCATCCCAAAGAAAGCGACCGGGAACAGATAAAGCAACGTCACACCCCACAAGCCAATATAGCACCAACGCAAATAGCCAAATTTTTCAAAAAGCCTCTTTGTGAAGAACCAAATAATTTGAGCAATGCTGCCTGTCAAACTGGTGACAACTAACATTCCTACCAGACTAATCATCCAATTCATCTAACATTCTCCTTATTTCTTCAACATCTTCTTTTGTAATATCATTCCGCTTCACCAGCGCAGCCACTATGTTTGTAGCTTTTCCGGCGTACCACATTTCCATATCATGATACAGCTGCTGATAGGCATACTCGTCCCTGCTTTTCAAAGCGCGGATATAAGCATTCTTCCCCTTCCGCTGACTCTCCACATAACCCTTGTCTGCCATACGCAGCAGAAACGTTGAAACGGAAGTTCTGGAATAATCCTTTCCATACTTGGTCCTTAATAGTTCCATCAGTTCCAGAAAAGCTATTACCCCGCCGGCCTCCCAGATTGCTTTCATGATCAGTGCTTCGCTGGCCGATAAATTCCTGTCCTCTTCCATCTCTGTTCCACCACCTCCTTCAGACGACGATTCCTTCCCTCCAAAAATTGCCACTCATTTTTGTTTATTTTAGCATATAATTCACAACCTTGCAATATTTTTTACTATGTTCATAGTTTTTTGTTTGGAAAATAGTATGATATTTCATCACAGAATTCGTCATTCAGACAAATAGAATCTAATCGATTGAGCGTTGGTATGAGATGTGCGGATAAAGCAGTGTCTGTTACGTGGAACTTCAGTCACAAAATTATACATAAAAACATCAGATTTTCGTTTACAACTCTACGTTTGTCGTGTTATAATAAATTTCAAAGGAGGGGTGCATATTTATGAGCAATACGGCCATTTTTTTCTCTCATTTTCCTGTAGAAGCCAGGTTACATCATAGCGAGTTTATCCGGTTTGTAGAGTGTTTTTTATTTGCGAAAATAAATCTCCGCCAGTTCCTGCTCTGTTTTTTCCGGATTCTCCTCTATCAGCTTTATCAATGTCTCTATAAACGGCTCCGTCTCTTCCAGCATATCGGCTATCTCTGCTGCGGAGAATCCCTTTTGGAGCTTCTTTTGCACCTGGGTAATGAGAGTTCTCAATCCGCCTTCTTCCAGGCCTTCCTCACGCACCTGAAGCATATGGGCTTCCTCATCATATTCAAATATACTCACTTCTATCGCCTCCGCCCTATACTTTGAAAGAAATTCTGCCAGGATTCCCTCCCGGATGGATTCCTCCACCGCCCGATTTACCGCCTGGCGAATGTCTGTCTCCTTCGCATAGTTCCGCACTTTTTCCACATAAAGCATATACTCCTTCCTGTTTATTCCATAGCTGATAAAATACGCCGCCTCTCGCCATCAACTCATCAAAGCTTCCCCGCTCCGCCACGGAACCATTTTCCAGCACATAGATTTCATCGGAATCCTTCACATTTTTCAGCCGGTGGGCAATCTGAAGAATAATTGCGTCGCCCCGGAACCTGCGGATTGCTCCCATGACCTGCTCCTCAGCAATGTAGTCCAGCGAAGAGGTGGCCTCATCCAAAATAATAACCGAGGAATCCTGGAGAAGAACCCGGGCAATGGCAAGCTTTTGTTTCTCGCCGCCCGACAGCATAACCCCTCTCTCTCCGATTCTTGTATCCAGTCCCTGTTCCATGGAGGCGACTTTTTCCGACAGGCCCACGCTTTCCAGCGCCTGCCACAGTACGTTTTCCGGTATTTCGTGGTCAAATATCAGATTCTCTCTGACCGTGCCGTCGAAGACGGGCGGCTCCTGGGACACGTAGGCCACCTCCCGATATAAGCTGTCCAGCCGGAACTGCTTGATATCCTCCCCATTGACACTGACGCTGCCCTGGTTCATTTTGATCAGTCCCAGAAGTGTTTTTATCAGCGTAGATTTTCCGGCGCCGCTTTTTCCCACAATGGCATAGGTTTTCTGCGCCCCAAAGGAGGCATCCACTCCATGGAGCACCCGCTCCCCGCCAAATTCAACCGCCACCTGCCTTGCCGTCAGGCTTGTGATCTTCGAGGAAAATTCCCTGCCGTGATAAAGATTTTCATCATCCGGCAGATTCATGAAATCCATATATCTTCGGTATGCCACTTTATCCAGCTTATATTTTACGAACAGCACATTAAATTCCGCAATGGGCCCGTAAATGCTGTCAATCAATAAAATGACAGCCACAATTTTCCCGATGGACATCCAGTGATACATGAGCCCCACAAGAATGATCAGAACCTTTACCACAATGATCAGCAGATAAAAAAACGCGAAGAAAAATTCGTGAATCATGGTGACCTTTGTCTCATTGGAAATGATTTCCTTTGATTTTTCCTCAAAATCCTTCCGCTCTTTCGCAAACCGGCCGCTCAGCCGGAAAACGCTCAACTCCATCAAAGCCCGGACAAAGCGGGAGGACAGCCACTCGGAATCCACTAAAATGCGCTCCTGGGATTTATACAGGAACTTCAGCAGAACGTTGGTACAGACAAAAATCACCACGTATCCCGCTCCGATAATGAGCATGACCCGCAGATCATAGGTTCCCAGCACCACCAGACTGAACACCAGCCCCGGAAGCAGACTGTAAAAAATCTCAATCCAGAAGTGGAAAATACTATCCACCGCCGCTTTCGTCCCGTTCTCAACCATCTGCACCAGCTTTCCGGTACCGAGATTCAGATATTCGCGGTAATCGATTCTGCGGATTTTATCGATGGCCTGGGTTTTGTAAAAATAGTAAATCCCCTGTTCCAACTGTGTGGAAGGAACATTGTCCACGTAATTCAGAAGACAGCACAGCAGGGAGAAAAGGCCGTACAGCAGGACCGGGCGGCTCACGGCCAAAAGCACGTTTTCCATCCCGCCGGAGCTTAAAATGTCCAGGGCCTTTTGCAGTTCCACAACGCTTAACACATTGCACAGGGCGGCAACAATACCCATGGAAACATAAAGAAGAATTTTCTTTCCGAATTTCTGCATCAGCTGTTTTCTTATTCTGCCTGCCGTTTCTTTCATTGATAACTCAGTCCCCTTCCGGCTAAAATAATATTATGTCGATTTTAGCATAAAAACAGAGGGAACGGTAGCACTGTATGAAATCAAATACAATTTTTTTCAAAAACCCTCTTGACTTTTCAAAAATGATGGTCTATACTACGGAGCATAAAGCAAAGGCGCTTTGGAGAGCATCCAGAGCGCCTTTTTTTATTTTATAGCATAGTTCTTCGAACTTCCCTATAGAATAAAAAGCCCGACCGGCAGAATGCGCCGGATGACCGGACATTCAAATTAGGAAAGGAGTAACATTTTATGGCAAAGAGTATTCCCGAATTATACGGCAGTCTTGTTTTTAACGACAAAGTCATGCGCGACAAGCTCCCCAAGGATATTTACAAGGCGCTGCGCAAGACCATTGAAAATGAAACTCATCTTGAGCTGGACGTCGCCAACTCCGTGGCGGTTGCGATGAAGGAATGGGCGGTGGAGCACGGCGCCACCCACTTCACACACTGGTTCCAGCCCATGACCGGCTTCACCGCCGAGAAGCATGACAGCTTCATTTCTCCTGTGGAGAACGGCCAGGTTATCATGGACTTCTCCGGCAAGGAGCTTGTAAAGGGCGAACCCGACGCCTACAGCTTCCCCTCCGGGGGCTTAAGAGCGACCTTTGAGGCCAGAGGCTATACGGCCTGGGATCCCACCTCCCCCGCCTTCATCAAGGACGAAACCTTATACATCCCCACCGCTTTCTGCTCCTACACGGGGGAAGCGCTGGACAAGAAAACACCGCTGCTCCGCTCCATGGAGGCTCTGAGCAAGGAAGCCACCAAGATGTTGAAGCTTCTGGGCAACACGGAGGTAACCGGCGTCTCCACAACCGTAGGTCCCGAGCAGGAATACTTCCTCATCAACAAGGATTTGTATCAGCAGAGAAAAGACCTTGTGTTCACCGGCAGAACACTGCTGGGCGCAATGCCTCCCAAGGGCCAGGAGATGGAGGACCATTATTTCGGCGCCTTAAAACCCCGTGTTTCCGCATACATGCACGATCTGGACGAAGAGCTCTGGAAGCTGGGCATTCCCGCAAAGACCAAACACAATGAGGTGGCTCCCTCCCAGCACGAGCTGGCTCCCGTCTTCGACACCACAAACGTGGCTGTGGACCACAACCAGCTGACCATGGAAATGATGAAGAAGGTGGCCGACAAGCATGGTCTGGTCTGCCTGCTCCACGAGAAACCCTTCGATGGCATCAACGGCTCCGGCAAGCACAACAACTGGTCCATGAGCACCAATACGGGCGTGAACCTTCTGGAGCCCGGCAAGACACCCGCTGAAAATATCCAGTTTTTGATTTTCCTGATGGCTGTCATCAAAGCCGTTGACGAGTACGCAGACTTGATGCGTATCTCCGTGGCCAGCGCCGGCAACGACCACCGGCTGGGCGCAAACGAAGCGCCTCCTGCCATCGTCTCCATTTTCCTGGGTGATGAGCTGACCGCGGTTCTTGATTCCATCGAGAACGATACCTTCTTCGGCAAAATGCAGAAAGTGCAGATGGAGACTGGCGCCACCGTACTGCCTCATTTCTTTAAGGACAATACGGACAGAAACCGTACTTCCCCCTTTGCTTTTACGGGAAATAAATTTGAGTTCCGTATGCTGGGTTCCTCGATTTCCGTGGCAGGTCCCAACACCGTATTAAATACCGCGGTTGCGGAATCCCTGTCCCAGTTCTATGATGAACTGAAAGATACGCCGGCGGATCAGATGAGCGAAGCGGTTCACGAACTGGTGAAACGCGCGATCGTAAAGCATAAGAAGGTCATTTTCAATGGCAATGGGTATACCGACGAGTGGGTGGCCGAAGCGGAGAAGCGCGGCCTTTACAACTTAAAATCCACTCCCGAAGCGTTGACGCGCTTCATTGACGAAAAGAACATCGCGCTGTTCACCAAGCACAAAATCTTCACAAAGGGTGAAATTTACTCAAGATATGAAATCCTGCTTGAGAACTATGTCAAGACCCTCCATATCGAATCGAAGACCATGCAGGATATGGTTCGCCGGGATTTCCTGCCGGCTCTGATGAAATACACCGACCAGGTGACCTGCTCCATCTCCGGCAAAAAAGCGGTTGCGGATCTGCCTTGCACAGCGGAGACAAAGCTGCTTCAGAAGCTTGCGGGCTACTATGAGAGCATTTACGACGCGGAGGAAAAGCTGGAGGCTGATACTAAGACTGCGGAGGGTATGGAGGATACGCTGGAAGCGGCCAATTTCTATCATGAAGTTATCCTGGCCGACATGGCTGCCATCCGCAGCGCGGCGGACGCGGCGGAGGAGTATATCCCCGACGAAATCCTTCCTTATCCCAACTACGAGGAGCTGCTCTTTTCCGTCTAAGGGATGTGCGCGAACCCAACCCCGGCGTGGAACAGAAGAAAAATATACAGATTATTCCCTTAATATAGAAGCTCCGGGTCAGCATAACGGCCCGGAGTTTCTCCTTTTTCAATTCACGGCGATCAGCTTTCCGCCCCGTTTGGAGACCACATCGAAAATGACGGCAGCCAGAAGCACCAGGCCCTTCACTACCTTCTGCATATTCTGGTCCACACCCATCAGAGACATTCCCAGATTGATAACCCCCATCAGCACGGCTCCAATGATAACGCCGGGCACGGTCCCGATTCCGCCATAGGCGGAGGCCCCGCCGATGAAACAGGCGCCGATGGCGTCCATCTCGTAGCTCTGGCCGTAGGTGGGCTGGGCGCTGGTCATACGGGCAATAGTCACCATGCCGGCCAATGCCGCCAGGAAGCCCATGTTCAGATAGGCTAGAAAATACACCCGGTTGGTATTGATTCCCGAAAGCTTGGTGGCTTTTTCATTTCCGCCCACGGCGTAGAAGTAACGGCCTACCCGTGTATTGGAAGTGATGTAGCCGTAGATCAGCACCACGATCAGCACCCAGATCAACACGGTGGGAATGCCCTTGTGCTGGGACAGCCTCCAGGTGAAGGCCAGCACTGCCCCGGACACCACCGCAAGCTTTATCACAAATCCCCCGTTTCCGTCCTTATCATAGCCTTTCTTTATACGCTCCCTGCGGTTTCTTATCTGCAGAAACAGAAAAATCCCCACCGCCAGAAAACCGGCCAGAAGGCAGGTGAGATTAAGGGTCCCGTTTCCGAAAAAATCCGGTATGTAGCAGTTGGCGCCTCCTCCAAAGAGATTTACAAAGGTCTCCTGGTCCTTGATGGACACGGTCATGCCGTCTAACACCACGTTGCTCAGTCCCCGGAATACCAGCATTCCCGCCAGTGTCACAATAAAGGGCGGAATCTGCGCAAAGGCAATCCAGAAGCCCTGCCATGCGCCGATCAAGGTCCCCACAAGAGCCATGATCAAAATAGCCAGATACATATTTACCTGGAAATTCACCATCAGCACGGCTCCGATGGCCCCCACAAAGCACACCACCGACCCCACGGACAGGTCGATATTTCCCCCGGTGAGAATGCACAGAAGCATGCCGGTGGCCAGGATGAACACGTATGCGTTCTGGGAGATCAGACTGCTGACATTCATGGGAAGCAAAATCGCCCCGCCGGTCTGCCAGGCAAAAAATGAGGTTACCAGTACCAGGACGATAACCATGGTATATTTTTTTACAATATCTGTATTTTTAGTCTTTTCCATTTTGCTCTCCCTTTTGTCCCGGCTGCCTCTGGCCCGGGGATAATATCCGTGCCATCACGGCTTCCTGGGTGGCCTCCCCGCCCGCCATCTCTCCTACGATCCTGCCTTCATTCATAATATAAATCCTGTCACTCATACCCAGCACCTCCGGCAGTTCCGAAGAAATGAGAATCACCGACTTTCCTTCCTCCGCCAGCCGGTTGATGATACAGTAAATCTCATATTTTGCCCCAACATCAATGCCCCGGGTAGGCTCATCCAATATCAAAATATCCGGGTCCGCAAACATCCATTTTGCCAAAAGCACCTTCTGCTGGTTGCCGCCACTTAAGTTCCCCGCATGCCGGTCCACACCCGGACACTTGATCTTCAGCTTCTCCCGGTATTGGTTCGCCACGCCGTACTCCTTATCCCTGTCAATGACGCCGTGGCGGCTCACCGCCCTTAGATTAGCCAGCGTGGTGTTGACCCGGATGGAATTTTTCAGAATCAGACCGTTGCCCTTGCGGTCCTCGGTCACATAGGCCAGCTTATGTAAAATGGCGTCCCGGACGGAATTTAAGCGCGCTTCCTTCCCCTCCAGAAAAAGGCGGCCACTGACATTCTCCCCATAGCTTTTTCCGAAAATGCTCATGGCAAGCTCCGTCCGTCCAGCTCCCATCAGACCGGAAATGCCCAGCACTTCGCCCCTTCGGACGGTGAGACTCACATCATCCACCACCCTGCGTTCCGGGTAAAGTGGATGGCAGACTGTCCAGTTTCTGACCTCCATCCGCACAGGCCCCACCGCTCGTTTTCCCCGCCCGGGAAAACGGTCGGACAACTCCCGGCCTACCATGCCCTTGATGATCCGGTCCTCCGTGATGGTATCCCTGTTCTTGTCCAATGTTTCAATGGTGCCTCCATCCCTTAAAATGGTGATCTTATCCGCCACATAAGCGATTTCGTTTAGCTTATGGGAGATGAGGATGGAGGTTAATCCCTGCTCTTTAAAATGTAAAAGCAGATCCAGAAGGGCCCTGGATTCCGCTTCATTTAAGGACGCCGTGGGTTCGTCCAGAATTAACAGTCTTGCTTTTTTCGCCAGCGCCTTTGCGATTTCCGCAAGCTGCTGCTTGCCCACGCCGATATCTTTGATCAAGGTCCTGGGGGATTCTTTGAGTCCCACTGTTTTCAGCAGTTCCTCCGCCCGGCCGTAGGTTTCGTTCCAATTGATTTTATAGCTGTTCCCCCGCTCATTTCCCAGAAACATATTTTCCCCGATGGTCATATAGGGAATCAATGCCAGTTCCTGGTGGATGATGACGATTCCCCTGCTCTCGCTGTCCTTGATGGTGTGAAACCGGCACAGCTCATCCTGGTAAAACACCTCGCCCTGATAGGTTCCGTGGGGGTAAATTCCGCTCAATACATTCATCAGCGTGGATTTCCCGGCGCCGTTTTCCCCCACCAGGGCGTGAATCTCGCCTTCCGTCACTTTCAGATTTACATCATCTAACGCCTTCACGCCGGGAAACGTCTTGGTGATATGTTTCATTTCCAGCAATACCTTTTCCATTTGCAACCTCCTTTCACTACTCTTGGGGCGCATCCCCCGGAGGGCTGTTCTTTCAACGAAAGAACAGAACGGACAGTAAAACTCTGTCCGTTCTTTCCTCCGCGTAAACTGCCGCTTTTACTTTAACTGGTCCTCGGTATAGTAGCCGGAATCAATCAGCAGTTCCACATAATTGTCTTTATCGGCAAATATCGGCTCACATAAATAGGAGGGAATCACGCCAGTGCCATTGTTGTAAGTGATGGTATCGTTGACAGGAGCTTCCCCGCCCTGCATGATGGCGTCCACCATCTCAACCACCTTAGTGGCCAGGGTTCTGGTATCCTTGAAAATGGACATGGCCTGCTTGCCGTCAATCATATTTTTTACATTTGCAACGTCGCAATCCTGGCCGGTGATAACCGGCCACTCGCCAGTGTAATTGGCTTCCAGGGAATTTACCACGCCAAGGGCGGTGGAGTCGTTGGAGCAGAGCACTGCGTCCAGTTTGGTTCCGTCGGCATAATTGGCGGAAATGATGGCGTCCATCCGGGATTGGGAGGCCTCGGAGGCCCAGTTTGCCGTGGCGACGGTTTCAAAACTCGTCTGGCCGGATTTTACCACCAGCTTGCCGGCGTCTATGTAAGGTTGCAGCACGTCCATGGCTCCGCCAAAGAAATACCGGGCGTTATTGTCTCCCGGGTCGCCGGTTACCAGTTCGATGTTGAAAGGTCCGTCCGCGTTGTCAAGGTCTAACTGGTCTCTCAGATATTCGCCCTGTTTGGTTCCTACCATATAGTTGTCAAAGGTTGCGTAATAGCTGACTGCGTCAGAATTCATAATCAGCCGGTCATAAGCGATAACCGGAATGGACTTTTCCTTTGCAAGCTCCAATACTGTGCCAAGGGAATCTCCGTCAATGGAGGCGATAACCAAAAGCTCACAGCCGGAGTTGATCATGTTTTCAATCTGGGATACCTGTGTCGCGATTTCATTGGAGGCATACTGCAGATCCACCTCGTAGCCTGCCGCCAGAAGTTCCGCTTCCATATTGGTGCCATCCTGATTCCACCGCTGTAGATCCTTGGTGGGCATGGCCACGCCGATTTTGCCGCCGCCGGCAGTTTCTTCCTCACCGGCTTCTTCCGCAGGGTCTTCTGCCAGTTCTTCGGTCTCTGACTTGTCACCGTCTTCCACGGTGGTGCCTGCGGCGGTACCGCAACCGGCAAGCATGGCCATGGTCAATACCCCTGCAAGGATTGCGCTCATTAATTTCTTTTTCATATAAATCCTCCTTTTTTTTGCTGCTGGACTTTGTCCAATATTTGCAGTCTGTAACAATATATATGCGGAGGGTGGAGGAAGTATTCCATTTTTCGAAAAAAATTTTAGAATGGCTGTTCCGCTTATTTGGAAGTATCCAGATCCCTAAGTCGTTCACGCCATGAAAAGATGTACGGGCTCTAACTCTATGGTAACATCCCTGTCAAAACCATCTTTCCTCCTCTGTGGCGTCAGCACCACATCCTTACCGTCCACCGTCACATCTGCGCCCGAAGCCCTCCATTCCCGGATAGCCTGGTTCACCATCCGCACGGTGAAGGGTTTCTCCGCCCTCACTGTAATCGCAATATTCTCTTCCCTGCGCACCGCCTCGAAGTCAGCCGTCACCACACTTCTATTGTAAATTCGGCAGTCTGCCCGTTCCTTCAGCTCATAAACCCGGAATTCCACTTGCTCCTCGTAGGCGTAATCGGGGCAATCTTCCCTCGCCCCCTTCGGAATCACGGAATTCTCACGGACAAAAACGGCAAGTGCATGTAATCGTAATATCTCTGATACCATTTTTCTCCTGTAAAAACCTCTCCAGTGAGATAGTCCGTCCACGTTCCTTTCGGAAGGTAAAACTTCCCAATCCCATCCTCGTTAAAGATGGGTGCCACCAACATCCTCTCCCCGAACATGTACTGCCGCTCCAAGTAAGCGCAGTTTTCATCTTCCTCGAATTCCAGGGCCATACCGCGCATAAACGGGATTCCGGTTCTTGCCGTCTCCACTGCGTTTGCGTAGATATAGGGCATTAAGGACATTTTGAGTCTTGTAAAATACCGAAGCACCTCCACTGCCTCCTCCCCATAATTCCACGGCACCCGGTAGCTGGTGCTTCCGTGAAGGCGGCTATGGGTTGATAACAGGCCAAAAGCCGCCCAGCGCTTATAAACATCCGGTGTGGAACTGTCCTCAAATCCTCCGGCGCTTTCACACGGATCATCAGCATATGCTCAGGCAAATACACATACCGCCCAGAGCATTCTGCTGATAAACCGGAGCAATCATCACGCTCCCGCCTACCATCAGCTGATCCTCCACCTGAACCGCCTGGGCGTCTTTCGGATAATCAAAGGCCAATGGACGAAAATACATCTCATCTTCCAGTGCTGCCTTCACAAATTCGCTATATAGATAGGGCAGCAACGCATAACGGAGCCGTATCAGATTCCGAAAATCCTCCACCGCCTTAAACTGATAGACCTCCTGCTTCCGGGTTCCCATAGAAGCATGATTGCGCATGAGCGGTGTGAAAATACCAAATTCCATCCACCGTAGCATCAAATCCTCCGTGGTATCGTCCCCAAACCCTCCGATGTCCGAGCCACTATACAACAGGCCGCACATATTTAAGGACGGCATTTGCCGGATACTCAGCGAAAGTTGCTGCCACCAGGAGCGGTTATCTCCGGTCCAGATACCTCCGTATCGGTGCATTCCGATGTATGAAGACCGTGAGAACAGAAGCATACGTTTTTCCGGCACAAACCGTTCAAAAGCCTCCGCTGCGGCCCTGGTCATATAACATCCATACAGGTTGTGTATCCTGTCGTGGCGTACCCTCCCCTGCTCCGTGATTTTTCCGGTATCAGCAAATACCATCTCTGTCGCCTGTTCAAAAAATTTCTGGGCTTTACACCCAATGAGTACATCATTCAGCTACGTGTGGAAAACGCAAAAAAACTACTTAAAAGCACAACCCTTCCAGCCAATAAAATCGGAAGCATTGTAGGAATATCGGATGATAATTATTTCTATCGGATATTTAAGAATCGAGTTGGATTGTCTCCTTTGGAATACCGGAAATCAAGCGGTTAGAATACTTTTTTCTTGCATATGCTCTGTCGGGGTGCTATAATTTCGGTAGAGCATATTTTCTTTTTATCTATGACGGCAATTAATTCTATCTTATTTTTTACGGAAAATCTATGCTTGACAAACCCATGAATAACAAAAAGCAGGAGATTTCCGTGATAACCTCCTGCGGAATAAGGAGGACAAGAAATGGAATTAAAACCCGAGCGCAACTACAAGGACCGGCTCATCCGTATGCTTTTTATGGAGAAGAAGGAGAATCTCTTAAGCCTGTACAACGCCGTAAACGGCACCCGTTACACCAATGCGGAGGATTTGGTGGTCAACACCCTGGACAATGCCATCTACATGAATATGAAGAACGATATATCCTTTGTCTTCGATTTTTATCTGAATCTGTATGAGCACCAGGCGTCCTTAAACCCCAATATGCCCCTGCGAAAATTGCTATACCTATCCAGGCTCCTACAGGTGCTGGTGAAGGAGAAGAACCTGTACGGCAGCAGGCTGGTAAAGATACCAACGCCCAGATTTGTGGTGTTCTATAATGGGGTGGATGAGGCGCCGGAGCGGCAGGCGCTGCGGCTGTCGGAAGCCTTCGAGAAGCCCATGGAGGAGCCGGAGGTGGAACTTTGCGTGACGATGCTGAACATCAATCCGGGGAACAACGGGGAGCTGCTGGAAAGCTGCCGTCTGTTGAAGGAGTATATGCTGTATGTGGAAAAGGTGCGAAGCTATGCCAGGGAGCTTCCCATCCGGGAGGCCGTGGACCGTGCGGTGACGGAAAGTATCCGGGAGGGGATTCTGGCAGAATTCTTAAATAAAAACAGGGCGGAGGCGATAGAAGTGAGTATATTTGAATATGACGAGGAAACACATATGCGGCAGGTCCGTGAGGAAGGCTGGGAAGACGGCCTAGAAAAAGGCCGGGAGGAGGGCCTGGAAAAGGGCCGCACAGAAGGCGAATGGACAAAGCTGATTTCTCTGATACAAAAAAAGCTTTCAAAAGGGCTTGACGCGACTGCCATTGCCGATATGCTGGAGGAGACGAAACCACTGACAGAGGAATTGATGGATTTGATAGAACGCAACCCGGGCAAAACTGCTCAGGAGCTGGGTGAACTTTATTTACATAATAACTAACATTTGTCTCAAAAATGAGGGGCCGTTCCGCATAGGTCTCTCATTTTTTCGCATTGCGCATTATTATTCCAAAAAACAGTTGACATTTCTCAATAGTTGTGATTATATTAACATATGAACAGTTATTCATACGTTTGTAAGGAGGATTGCTTTATGAGCCAAAATCATCATAATCACAACCATGAAAATTGCGGCTGCGGGCAGGAACATGAGGATGAGAACTGCCATTGCGGACAGGAACATCACCACGAACATGAACATGAGCACAGCCATGAAGATTGCCACTGCGGGCAGGATCACCATCACGACCACGAACACAGCCATGACCACCACAGCCACGTAGAAGCAGCCGCCCCTGTCCTCTGCGCTGCCTGCGACCTTCCCATGGATGCCTGCGTCTGCGGCCTGGAGAACGGAAACCGAAAAAAAATTTATATCATAGAAAACCTGGACTGCGCCAACTGCGCTGCCAAAATGGAAGCAAAGATTGCCCAGCTTGACGGCATTTCCAGCGCCACCCTCACCTTCGCCACCAAAAAACTTCGGATCACCGCCCCCAACCCGGAGCAGTATTTGGATAAAATCCAGGAAATCTGCAGTTCCATCGAATCCCAGGCGCAGGTGAGGGAATTCCATGAAGGAGAAAGAGAAACCACGGCTCACTCCCAGGAGCAAAAGAAGGAACAGAAACGGGATTTGGCTGTGATCCTCACAGGCGCCGCATTGTTTGTCATCGGCGAGATTCTAGGACACATTTCCTCTGTTCCGGTTCCCGTTTCCTCCGTGATCTTTCTTGCTGCCTATCTGATCCTGGGGGGCGAGGTCCTTCTGACTGCGGGGAAAAATATTTTAAAAGGTCAGATTTTTGACGAAAATTTCCTGATGAGTATCGCCACCATCGGCGCCGTTTTCACCGGACAATTTGCGGAAGCCGTGGGCGTTATGCTGTTCTATCGGGTAGGGGAATTTTTTGAGCATGTGGCCGTGGAGCGAAGCCGCAGCCAGATCATGGAGGCTGTTGATTTACGGCCCGAGGTGGTCAGCCTTATCCATAACGGAGAAATCCAAACGATCCCCGCCGGGGAGGCAAAGCCCGGCGACATTCTGCTGGTACACCCCGGGGACCGGATTCCCCTGGACGGCATTGTGGTGGAGGGAGAAAGCCGCCTGGACACCTCACCCATCACCGGCGAGCCCGTTCCGGTAAAGGTGGCGGTTGACAGCCCGGTAACCTCCGGCTGCCTCAACACCTCCGGTCTCTTGAAAATACGGGTAGAAAAGCCCCTGTCCGAGTCCATGGTGACGAGAATCCTGAATTCCGTGGAAAACGCAGCGGCAAGCAAACCAAAAATCGACCGCTTCATCACCCGCTTTGCCAGAATTTACACCCCAATCGTGGTATTTCTGGCCCTGGGCACCGCCATTATCCCCTCCTTAATTACCGGGGACTGGCACCACTGGGTATACACAGCCCTGACATTCCTGGTTATCAGCTGTCCCTGCGCTCTGGTTTTAAGCGTGCCACTGGCCTTCTTCTCCGGCATTGGCGCTGGCTCCCGCAAGGGGATTCTGTTTAAAGGCGGCATCGCCATCGAGGCAATGAGCGGTGTCAAGGCCGTGGTCATGGATAAGACCGGAACCATTACCAAAGGAAACTTCGTTTTGCAGAAGGCGGTTCCCACCGGGGAGCTTACCGCGGATACCCTTCTCTCCCTCTGCGCCAGCGTGGAGCAGAACTCCACCCATCCCATCGCCGTCAGCATCGTAGCAGCGGCCATGGAAAAAGGCCTGGAACTGGAAAGCCCCCTCTCCCTGGAGGAGATTCCGGGGCACGGGATCCGCGCTCATCTCGGAGCCGGAGTGGTTCTCTGCGGCAACCGGAAACTGATGGACCGCTTTTCCGTTTCCCTGAAGCAGACACCGCAGGAAGTCTACGGCTCCGAAGTATTTGTGGCTGTCAACGGCGTCTTTGAGGGCTACCTGGTCATCTCCGACACCTTAAAGCCCGACGCGAAGAACGCCATCCGCCGTCTGAAACAGCTGCGCGTCACCACCGCCATGCTCACCGGCGACGCTTTAGACAGCGCCAACGCCGTGGCAAGGGAAATTGGTATCGACCAGGTACACGCCAAGCTGCTGCCGGAGGATAAGCTCAGCCGCCTTGCCGATATTCGAAAGAACAGCGGCGCCGTCATGTTCGTTGGAGACGGTATCAACGACGCGCCGGTCCTGGCCGGCGCAGACGTGGGCGCCGCCATGGGAAGCGGAGCGGACGCTGCCATTGAAGCTGCGGACGTGGTATTTATGA
Organism: uncultured Lachnospiraceae bacterium; assembly: GCA_944381535.1. Classification (GTDB taxonomy): domain Bacteria; phylum Bacillota; class Clostridia; order Lachnospirales; family Lachnospiraceae; genus 14-2. The sequence goes on along the minus strand of CALWLN010000016.1, from coordinate 43,550 downwards.
CCTCTGCCATGGAGGCCATTCCCCAGTCCATCTCCATTGCCCGCGTCACACGCCGGATTGCCATGCAGAATGTGGTATTCGCCCTGGTGATAAAGGTGGCCTTCATGATTTTGGGATTGGCCGGTTTCGCCTCCATGTGGCTGGCCGTTTTCGCCGACACCGGCGTGGCAATGCTATGCATTTTGAATTCCATTCGGATTCTGTACGGCGTTTATATGCGAAAGTAGTCCAAAAATTTGAATCTACTGGGCAGCCGCCCCCCGGATGTGCTATAATGATAGAGAAACGATTCACAGCAAAGGAGGAACCTTCATTGGCCAAAAAAGATTTTCCGGAACATATTCCCCTGCAAGGGGCCGCGTCCGATGACAGCGTACCGGTCTGCGAAACGCGGCACCATCACCATATACACATAGACTCCATGCTCAGCGAGGAAAACCTGTGCCGTCTGGCGGATTTGTTCAAGGTGTTCGGGGACCCCACCAGAATCCGAATCCTCCACGCCCTCTCCTTAAAGGAGCTGTGCGTCTGCGACATTGCCCAGGCCCTGGGCATGACCCAGAGCGCCATCTCTCACCAGCTTCGGGTCTTAAAACAGTTTCATCTGGTAAAATACCGCCGGGACGGCAAGACCATTTATTATTCTCTTGCCGACAGCCACGTACACACCATGCTGGCCCAGGGCCTGGAGCACGTAACGGAGTAAGCCCCAAGATCACCCCACAGGAAACGGCTGGCCTTGCGTCTTCCGGCCACCCTTCTCCTGCTGTCATTTTGCGCGTCTCTTTTTCGCATGCTGGGCTGCCCTGGCCAGATAGTGGCCGATAAAGACAAACAGGCCCATGACAGCCAGATAATCCCCAAAGAAGAAAATCAGCGGTTCCTCAAAGTCAAAAAAGACAAATTGATTCCGCAGGAACATGTATCCGGGAATCCCTCGGGTATTTCAACAGATTTTTGCTCCACTTCCGGTTGAGAACGTGGTGCAGGATAAACAGCAGAAACATCCCTATTCCCATCCACTCATGGGCCATCCTGCCAATCAATTCAAATGCCATAAGCAGCATCAACAAAACCGTCATAGCCACGTCTGTGGCAATCTTCACCTTTGCCTTGGTATTCATTCTCATTCCTCCTGGTATCTCTCTATTATAAAAATGATTTTCCATATTTAAACAGCGGCTTTTTCCAGAGCGGCAGCCTCCGGTAGATTGATTTCACAATCTGACGGTACATCCCGCGAACTTCCTCTTCCTTTGCCTCCTCCACCGGAACTCTGCCGAAGGAAGCAGCCTGCACAAGCAGCAGCAATTTCCTGGCCTGACCGTCCGTAATTTCCGGGGTCACCCCCGGCAGTTGCAGGATCAGATCCTCCTCCGAGTGATCGTATTCCTTCAGAAGTCCCGCAAAATGCAGGGCTTTTCGGATTCCGGCAAAGGCTTTTCGCACGTCCATGATCTCCATTCCCCGCAGCCGGGACATCCGGTAAAGCAGAAATACCCAGACAACCAGAAACAAAAGGAACAGCACCCATTCCCACTGAACCTGCCATTGAGGAAGGACCAGCCCAAAGGAAGCGTCCTGCGTATCGGAGGCGTTCTCAGATTCGCTGTTCACAGGCTCCGATTGCTGTAATACTTCCAGGTTCCAGTTTTGTCCGGCCATAAATTCTTCCAGCAGCCCACGGTCCATTCCAGGGAAAACAGGAACAGTGTTGTCCCCGGAAGGCGTGGCTTCAATGGGAACCCAGCCATAATCCTCCAGGAAAATCTCCGGCCAGGCGTGGGCGGATTCGTCCGTCACCACCGCCAGATAGGTCCCGTCCGCCTGTGGTTCGAAGGCCGAGGGCGAAACAGCGTATCCCGTGGTATACCGAGCCGGTATCCCATACAGCCGGTACATGAGAACCGCCGCGGAGGCAAAATGCTGGCAATATCCCTCCTGCCCTTCAAACAGGAAATACTCCACCGGGTCCTGATTCATGGGAAACAGTCCGGGGGTCCGTGTGTAAACAGCGCTATTCTGTAGGATCGAGAGAATCAGCGCAGTAGCCTCCTCCGAACTTTCTACCGGATTGTCTGCGCACAACTGCGCAAGACGGGACAGGTCCTCCGTCGGAACGCTGGTATACACGCTGCCGATCTCTTTCATATAAGCATCCTGAATTTCATAATACCACTCTCCGAGGGTTTCCATATCCGGCGGGATGCTCCCCCAGTCAACCTTCATCTCACCCAATTCATAATACTGGTACCCATATTCATTTTCCCCATACCCGCCTTGATATCGGTCCCGCCGATTCCACATGCTAAAATAAGGGGTGTACCATTGCTCCCTTACATTTTCCCCCTGCCGGATCCACAATTCCCGTGTTTCAACAGGATTGTCTGCCCAGCCCATGCTGGAATTCAGAACAAAATACATGGTGTCATACATGCCGGCAATCCAGCTTTCCCATTGGTCCCAGTGAAGCGTATTCTCATTCATCAACGCAAAGACAGACGTATCGTCGGCGGGCTGCCACTCTCCGTCACGGTAGTCTCCCCCGGTAAAACCTCTCAGATAAATGGTTTCCGTGGGCTCTTTGTCTGTTTGGACTTGCAGCTGTTCCATACCGGCCGGATAGAGATTTCCCCGGCTCACCGCTCCGTTATTGGGATTTTCCACCCTTCCGCTCACCTGTTTTGCGGTTCTCATAAGAACCCCTTCCGCATTGTAGGCCGCTTGAAAAAACCACTCCACATTACTGCTTACCACAAGAAATGAAACCAGAAACACAGCGGACAACAGCGCTGCCATAGCCGCCTTGCTCCTGCTTCGCCTTCCCTTTTGAATTTCAGAGGCCAGCCGTCTTCCCTGCGGATTCGCCAGTCCTTTCAGCCCCCAAAAGGCAATCTGAAAAACAAAAAACAGAAAAACCGCCGGAACTTGGGGTTCAATCCCCAGGAACGGCACGATCAGCAGGGCCAGCGTCGTCATCAGATCCATGGGCCAGTGGGTACCCATAACCGATTCCAGAAGAAACACCGCAAGGGAAGCTGATGTTGTGAGAAACAGTACAGCCCCGGTTACCTCCCCGCCCCTTTCCCGGGCCGTGCCCAAAAAGGCGGTCAAAAACATCTGCAGCTGTTCCCGCAGTCCCGGAATACAAAGGGAAAGCAGGCATGCAAAAAGCAGGATCAGAAAACAGGCCCAAAGCCATTTCTTTTTCCCCCGCCGGTTCAGATACCAGAGAAAAATTCCCGGCACTGCGGAGACGAGAAGGGTGAGCCACAGAGAAAACTGAATGTCATCCACGGACGCCAGAAGAAATATCAGACCGTAAATGGCTGTTAAGGAAAACAGCAGATCAAAGCGTTCAAAGCCGCCATGCTCCCTCGTTCTTTTTTTGTCTGCCACTATTTCTGTCTTCACATTTCCACCTCCCGTCTTCAAGGGGAATATTCCGATTCCTCCCGCAAAGACGCGCGTCATCTGTTCCATTTCTTCCTTAAAGGGGAATCACCGTCTGTTCCAGCTGCTCCCGATACTTTTCCGGGGAAAATCGGAAAACCTCCCTGCCCTGTGAGAAAAGACTCAGATCCAAATCCAGGCAGAGCCCCATTTCTCTTTCCGTAAAATCCTCGGTACCGCCCTTGCGGAGACTGTCGCTCTCATATAAACACAACAGCATGGCGCAGCAGTCCTCCACACTGTCTACAGCCATGCCGCCGGCCGCGCCACCCGGCTCTCTCCATCGGACATGGACGGAAAGCCGTTCCGCAAGAAGCCCTGTCACCAGCGAGTGAAGTACTTCAAAAAAAGCGTCCAGCTCCTGTATGCTCCGCTGCTCCGGGGAAAGAAGGCTCAGATACAAAAGGATCGTCTGTTCCTGCTCCGACTCCCGCTCCTTCACCCAAAGGTCATCCATCCGTGCCGTCTGGTTCCAGTGAATCAGACGATAGGAATCCCCCGGAGCATATTCCCGCAACTGCCGGACCTCTCCGCTGCCGCCTCCCGGGACGGGCCGGACGTCCTCCTTCCAGCCAAGCTGATCGGCAAAGCCGGGGGAGAAGCTGATTTTCATGGGCGCCTCCCCGGGCAGAACGGCAACCCGCAGCTCTCCCTCCGCCTGAATGCGGACTTTAAACAGTGAAAGATAATCGTAGGCCCGGGCGCTGTCTATGGAGAGCGTCAGCAGGCCGCACCAGGGCGCGTCGATAGAAAAATCCGCTGTCTCTCCGTCACTGTCATAGGGAAAATCCCGGGGCTGTCCCTCCCCGCCGCCGGCATTGCCATACAGAAAGGCTGATTTTTCCTCCGGGCGGTTCCAGTAGGCCTGCCGGAAGCGCAGCCGAAACCTTCCCGCCGGCAGACGCCCCGTATTTTCTATTAAAACAGGACAAGGGCTTTCCCTGTGCTTGTCCAGTACAAGCATCTGTCCCAAAAAGCCTGCCTTCAGATTTTTTTTCAAATATAGGGATAGGGCGAACATGCCAAGGAAAAGCAGCAGCTCCGCCGCCGCCAGCGCCATCCGAACCAGGGCAATGGTAGCCCGGGGGCTTCCGCCCCGCTCCAGCAGGCGGTGCTCCCGGGTGGCCCGAATCAGCTCCACCACATACCGGGATACGGATTCCTTTAAATATACCTTACAGACGGCTCCCTGGGCCTTCAGCAGCAGATTTCCGTCCATGGCCGGACGGATTTCCTCCACCCGGCTTTTTTCGCTGACTCCCATGGCCATGGCCAGTTCGCTCTCAAAATCGGGGTAGCCCACGGAAAGGCTTACCATAAACCGGTCCACCTGGGCTTCGGGCAGGGACTGGGTGCCTGCGGTGCCGGAGGGATTTTGGGTGGCAATCACAAGAAAGGGGGAGGGAACGCTGCGGGTTACGCCCTCCACCGTCACTTTCCGCTCCTCCATCACCTCCAGAAGGGCCGACTGGGTCTTGGGGGACGTCCGGTTCAACTCATCGGCCAGCAGCAGGTTACAGAACACGCTGCCCTGCTGGTAGACAAACCGCTCCTGGTCCCGGCGGTAAATGGAAAAACCGGTCAGATCCGAGGGAAGAACGTCCGGCGTAAACTGAATCCGCCGGTAGTCCAGTTCCATCCCCCTGGAAAATGCCAGCGCCAGGGTGGTTTTCCCCACGCCGGGGATGTCCTCCAGAAGAATATGGCCGTTTGCCAGAAAAGCCAGCATGATCTCCCGGATTTCCCGCTCCTTTCCCAGAATCACACGATTTACCTGGTCCATCACATTTTGTATGGCTGTGCGCAGCTCTTCCAAACAACATCCCTTCTTTCCTGGCTTTTTTATTTTATTGTAATCATTCCCCACCGTATGGGGAAGTCTCGTTTCGTTATGCAGTTTTAACTCACAAGTTTATACTTTTATCGGCGCCATATACCGGAGCCCCTTTTTACTCTTATATTCATTATAGAGCCTGGTTTTTCGGCCCGGAATCTCCAATAGGTTGTTACGGTATATACCAAAAGTATATACTGCGCCTGTCGCTTTCGTTTGTTAAAGCAATTTATTTCTTTCGTGTTTCTTTTTCCTCACATTCGTATTATAATGGGAGACAGAGCCCAGAATCAATGGGCAATATCATTTATTTCGTGTAATATGCGACACAGCGATTATTTTTGCGGCATAACAGGGAGGGATTCTACATGGAACGGGAAAATAAGGAGGATCTGCGCGTCAGAAAAACCAGGAAGGCGATTCATAATGCCTTCAAGGCAATGATTTGCGAAATGGATTATGAACAGATCACGATTAAAGAGCTGGCGCAGCGGGCCCAGATCAACCGCAAGACGTTTTACCTTCACTACGCCAGCCTGGACCAGTTACTGGAAGAGCTCCAGGAGGAAATAGCGGAGAATTTTATCGGGCGGAAGGTATCCTACGGCAGTATGAAGGATATCCGCGATTTGATCCGGCTGTTTTTTGAGCATGCCACAAATATGCCGCTGCTCCATGAGCGCCTGATGTGCAGCGGAAGCTACCGCCCGGTATGGGAAAAAATCAACAAACGGATCATGGATCACCGGCGTAAAACAAACCGGGGCGTTTTTGGCCTGGATGAGTATTCGGAAAATCTGGTGTTCGCCTATTTCGGGGCAAATTCCACTCTGCTGTACCGGCAGTGGGTAGCTGACGGAAAGAAGCTCCCGCTGGATGAATTGATTGAAATCGCCACCAAGCTCATTTGCAATGGAATGTCCGGTGTGGTGAAAGACAGATAATTCCGGTGCGCTCTATCAGCATCCCCTTCCGGACGGCTGCTTATTTTCCAACAGCTCCCGTTACAATGACTGCGTTTTCACTTGACCGGTTCGTAACGCAGAAATAATATTCCCCATTTTCCGGCGCCTTGAATGTTTCGCTGAACTCATGCCCCGACACAGCCGCCAACACATAATACCGGCCATTTAATACATAGCCGAACTCCAATTCCAGGTTCTGTCTGTCGTTCAGCGACAATTCAAAAACGGCTTCTTCTCCGGGGCTCAACGTCCACCCGCTTTCATCTTCCTGCGTAAAAATAATCATATACCCAGGACTGAAATAAAGCGCCGGAATCGTACCGCCGTCCAGTGCGTAGCACACGGAATTGTCAGCAAAAATATTTGTGTAATCCGTAATGATGTCGCTTCTGGTCCATGCGTTATCGTCAATCTCGGTCACTGAATCCTTGTCAACATTGACAGTTCCAAAGGGGTTTGTAAGCTTATCGAAGCCAACGGACGAAGCAGAGCCCACACCCCAATACGGATAGGGCATAACCAAATCCACACAGCGCAAGTGCCAGCAGCAGGCACGCTGCCATAAGCAAAAACCGCTTTCTTTTCTTTGCGGCAGGTTTGCAGCGCCATGCCTCTTCCACGTATGCTTCGCTGATATCCGTGATACTGTGATACAATTTCTTTACTTCTTTTTCTCTCATAATGAATAGCCCTCCTTTTCAAGCGCCGCTTTCAAATTTTTCCGGAGTCCGTACATGCGCTTTGCCATTTTTTCCGGAGCAATACCATATTCCGCTGCAAGGGTTTTCACTGCTGCACCAAGCCAATAACGGCGCACAAACAGGATTCGGTCCTCATGGGCAAGGGACGCCAGCCATGCATTCAGAACTTCTGTCAGTTCCTGCCCTTCCAGTTCCTGTTCCACAGTTCTCGGAGACGGGATACAATCCTCCAGTTCATCCAGCAGCTCTTCCATACCGGCATAACGCTTCTGCCTGTGATTCTTCGTCCAGAGATTGATTGCGATATTGCGCACGATCTTACCGAGCCAGGCCCCCAGCCTTTGCGGCTGCTGCGGGGGGATCGACCTCCAGGCCTGCAAATAGGTATCGTTGACACATTCCTCGGCGTCCGCGTCAATCTGTAAAATATTCTTTGCTATCCTGTGGCAGAAAGTCCCATATTTCTTTGCTGTTTCCGAAATGGCCATTTCGCTGCGCTGCAGGTATAAGTCTATGATCTCTAAATCCTCCATGCTCATCCCCCTTTCTACGGTAATGTGGAAGGCCCTCTATCCATTAAGACAATATTTTAAAGGAAATATTCCCTAAATGTCAAAAAATCCGCCCTTGCCGGCAGCAAGGGCGGACAGCCTTTCATAATATCCTGCTAAAAATCATTTTGAATCACCTCTACCTGGTCCAGCGGGATCCATCCCGAACCGGACTTAAGGCTTCCCCATAATCTTGATTCTTTGCCTTCTTTTACTTCCGCGATTTCAGGTTTATCCACATCCGACACAGAACCTATGGAGACATATTCAAATCCTGCCCCTGTATAGACTGTCACATAATCAGACAGAAGCTTTACCTTGCAGGGCAGCTTTGTACCTATAATGCTCTGAGCTGCTTTTGTTCCAATATTGCTTTTTTCTTGCCACATACAACATCTTCCTCCTATTATCTCTCGTTCATAACAATAGCCAGGTAATTTTCAATTGCCTCCGTATCAAAACCGGGAACAAAGTGCTTCCGCATATAATCGATGTCCTTTGCGGTGGCAATGCAAAATCCTTCATTCATGATCCTGCCCCGGATATCATAGATCCCATGATTGAAGAGGCAGGCACAGTGCTGTATTTTTCGATTGAACACAATATCTGAACCCGGAATATATTTTCTTAGCGTCGCAGCGAACCAATAACAGCCGCCATGCAAAAACATATAATGAATATCTCGTCCCAAATAGTATTGCTGAATTGTAAATACCACTTTCTCGAAAATTTTCGTGTTTATACGTTTTTCGCTGTTCCTCATTTTCAACCTCACCCCTTTTTTACATCGTACATTTTCAGAATAAAAAAATGCCCGGTTATTTTTTCATAACCGGGCGCACCCGACATCTTCTCCGACTATCAATCATTGCGATGATCTGTCCTCCGATGACATCTTGGCTTATTCTGCTAAATATTTCTCCGACGCTTTTATCCGAGTTCGGGCATTATTATAATCCGATTTCGGATGATAGTCAAGAGGTTTCATAAAAATTTTAAGAAAGGAAGTAGGCATTGGTACATGCATGTCTGCCCGCATTATCAATCACCGTAATGCGGAAGTAGCCAAACTCCGGGCTGACCTCAAAGGAGGCCTCTGTCACCGGAACCCCGTCCTGGCTGAACACTCTGTCCCCTTTTCTGACCTCATAGACGCAAAGCACCCGGTCCGCAGGAGAGCATTTCAGATGTACCCTGCCATCCTCCATCCAAAGTTCCGTGATCTCGGGCCCTTCCGAAGCATAAAAATGCCCCTCCACAAGCGCATTGGTAATAGACCGGTAATCAAGCTTATCCGCTTTCACCATGGTAAACGCAATGCCGGAATCACTGTATCTGGAGGTTTCGGGGTGGACGTTGTGGTTATCATCCGTTCCGATACAGAAAATCCTTTTGCCGGCACGCAGCATATCGTCATATACCTGGGGGTTATAGTCCTCAAAGCCTTCATTCAGGCAGCCGCCATTCATGATCTCCATGGCGTGCATACCGGTATAGGCGGTGTAATCACGGTAATCCTCCCTGGACCATACCGGATGATTGTAGGTGACAAAGAATCCTTTTGCTCTGGCCTTCCCCATGATCTCACTGATGGCCTCCCCGCTGTAGCTGCGCTCATAATCCGGTTCGCTCTCATCGAACTTCACCTGGTTCCTGTACTTGACGGCGTTTCCGCCCAGGTATTTGCTTCTGTGCCAGCAGGGCTGGGTGAGGTTCTCCGGCTCAATTCCGATAAAGCAGATGTGACAGCACTTCTGCGCAGCCCAGGATACACCTGGCTGGTTTTCCTCTATCTCCATCTCAAATCCGTGAAGGGCAAGAAAATTCTCATCGTTCAACTCATCATGGGGAATCAAAATATCATGATCGGTATAAGCCACCACGGAATATCCTTTCTTCATATACAGTTCTTTCACCTGCTGTGGGGTGAGCCTTCCATCGGAATACGTTGTGTGGCAGTGGAGATTTGCCTTGTAAAAATTTCCGGTTGACGGTAAGAGATATGTTTTCATGATCAGCGCTCCTCTTTCTAAATTATTACAGCTATTATAGCCTCCGGCGGTTGATTTTTCAAGGCTGCAAAAATTACTATAATGTAACAGTTCAGACAGCAAGCCACAGACCGCCTTCTCCGAAGGCTATTCGCTGCTGTGCAGCTCCTGTCTGTGGCTGATTGGCGTTCAGCCAATCAACGGCAATAAAAAGACAGCCCTTAGCAAATAAATTTGCACGGTCTGTCTTTTCATTACCTAGCTGTCTGAACTGTTACATAAAAATATTAAATTTTCATATTGCATTTCCATTCCGTTGCGTTTATATTAGAAGCATACTGCAAACAAGGAGACAGAAGGAAGAGACCAATGAAAAACAGAATTCGAGACAATTACAACCACACCATATACGCCAGCTATATCGGTTACATCACCCAGGCCATTGTCAACAACTTTGCGCCGCTGCTTTTTCTGACCTTCGCATCGGATTACAATCTGACCCTGGACAAGATCACCCTGATCACCACCATAAACTTTCTGATTCAGCTTCTGGTGGATCTGCTGTCCGCCAGGTTTATCGACCGGATCGGCTACCGCTTTTCCATTATTCTGGCCCATGTCTGCGCCGCTGTCGGTCTGATCGGACTGGCGGTATTTCCGGATCTGTTTGGAAATGCCTATGCGGGTCTGCTGGCCGCAGTGGTTCTGTACGCCATCGGCGGCGGAATTACCGAGGTCCTGATCAGCCCCATTGTGGAGGCCTGTCCCACCGCCAAGAAGGAGGCAGCCATGAGCCTGCTGCATTCCTTTTACTGCTGGGGACATGTGCTGGTGGTGCTTCTTTCCACCCTGTTTTTTGCCGTATTCGGCATTGAGAACTGGAAAATCATGGCCTGTATCTGGGCGGTGGTTCCGCTGTTTAATATATTTTATTTTGCAGCCGTCCCCATTTTCCCCGTTTCCGGCGGCCACGAAAAAATGTCTTTCAAAAAGCTGTTGAGCCAGAAATTATTCTGGCTGGTGATCGTTCTGATGATTTGCGCCGGAGCTTCGGAGCAGGCCATGAGCCAGTGGGCCTCCGCCTTTGCGGAATCCGCCCTGAAGGTCTCCAAAACCGTCGGCGATCTGGCTGGCCCCTGCACCTTTGCCCTGTGCATGGGCGCCGCAAGAGCCCTGTACGGAAAATACTCCGACCATATTCCCCTGAAAAAAATGATGATTGGCAGCTCCGTTTTGTGCATTTTCTGCTATCTCCTCACGGTTCTGACCCAAAATCCCGTGCTGGGACTGGTGGGGTGCGCCCTGTGCGGATTTTCCGTGGGCATTTTCTGGCCCGGGACCTTCAGCATTGCCGCCTTGAATCTGCCGGGCGGCGGCACCGCCATGTATGCCCTTATGGCATTGGCCGGTGATCTGGGCTGTACCTCCGGACCTACCGTCGTGGGAATGATCGCTAACCAGACCGGCGGAAATCTCAAGGCCGGTCTTGGTGTCGCCCTGATCTTCCCGGTGGTAATGCTCATAGGGGTATCCATGGTCCGTGGCCGCTCTCACTCATGAATTTTCACGCTGTTGAGCTGCCTTGCGGTATAATAATAACGATGGTCGATGATTTCGCTGTGGCCGATATCCAGCGCGGCAATGTCCGTCATTTCCCGTTCCGTCAGAGCGAAATCCCAGACCTTTAGGTTTTCCGTCATCCGCTCCTTATGGACCGTTTTGGGGATAACCGCCACACCGCGCTGCAAATGCCAGCGAAGAATCACCTGCGCCGTCGTTTTCCCGTACTTCCGGGCTATTTTCAAAAGCGTCCTGTGATGAAAAATATCCTTCTGCGCTTCTGAAAGAGGCCCCCAGGCCTGGGGTACGATACCATACTCCTGCATGATCCGAATTGCTTCCCTTTGCTGATAGAAGGGGTGGATTTCCACTTGATTGACCATTGGCCGAAGGGGGTGGTTCATGCAAAGGTCCACCAGACGTTCCGGGGAGAAGTTGCTTACGCCGATTGCCCGGACAGCGCCTTCCTCATAAAGCCGCTCCATAGCCCTCCACCCACCGTAGTAGTCGCCGAAGGGCTGATGAATCAGATACAGGTCCAGGTAATCCGCCTTCAGCTTATTCAAGGAAACATCAAAAGCTTTCAAGGCTGCATCATATCCCGCGTCCTGTACCCACAGTTTGGTGGTGAGAAAAATCTCTTTCCGGGGAATACCGGAGCCCCGCACGGCAGCTCCCACCGCCTCCTCATTGGAGTAGGACGCCGCCGTATCAAACAAGCGGTAGCCTGCTTCCAAGGCCTCCTCAACACATTGCTGACACTGTGCGGCGTCCGTGATCTGAAAGGTGCCGTACCCAATCACCGGCATTTCCACACCGTTATAGAGCGTTCTGTACTGCATCCGGCGCCTCCCCGCTAAAATTCAAGCTCATCCAGCCACTGGGCCACATCTCCGGCCGCGTTTGCAACGTCACTGTAGCGCACCGTAAACCCGTCCGTGATGACGGTGGCCTCGGGCTCCAGCTCCTAAATGGTATTAATCGTATCGGAAAAGCGGCTTCCGTTATGGGAATTAAAGGGTATGATGGTTTTCCTGGAGAAATCGTACTCGTCGAAAAAGCTGTACATGACCATGGGCATATCGTACCACCAGTTGGGATAGCCCACAAAAATGGTATCATAGTCCTCCAGATTTTCAATGTGTGTGGTCAGTTCCGGCCGGGCATTGGTGTCCTGTTCTTCCGCTGCATAATCAATCACGTCGTTGATATCTGCCGGATAGTCCACACTGGTCTGAATGGAGAACAAGTCCCCGCCCGTCTCCTCCGCGATCATATTTGCCAGCTGCGGAAGCATTGGTATTACTCTCCTGGGTATCGTCCCCCTGGGTCTGATCGCTGCCCTGTGACGTAACAGGGGTGTTCTGGCTCTGACTTTCCGTATCTCCACAGGCTGTCAGACCGAAAGCAAGCAGCAGCGCCATGGAAAGCGCAACAAATTTTTTCATTCTGATTCATCCTTTCCGTATCATCTCTTGTTACTGTTCATTCCGTGACCAGTAACCATCTTTTTCAATATTGATTGTAAGGCGATTTAAAAAAAAGTACAATGCCCGTTGCGGAATGTACTATAAGCCTTTGACCGGAGCCAGCGCACCATCTCCATCGGCTCCTGCGCTCCCGCCCCCTTATGGGAACTGGTATCCCTGGTTTCCAGACTGTATCCCCAGATGTCCATCTCCTCTGAGATGCGGGATTTCCAGGCGCTTCTTGACGGCGTAAAGGACGGTACCTATCAGTTCATCGTCCTCCCATATCCCACAGAGGAACCGGACGACCTGTACTGTTTTCCCTTCGAAAAAGAACAGCTTTATTTTTCCCTGCCCCCCGCCCACCCGCTGTCCGCTTCCCGGAGCCTCTATTTCAAGGATATTGACGGCGAGAGCATCCTTCTGCTCTCACAGATCGGATTCTGGAGAGACGTCTGTGAGCAAAAAATGCCCTTGACCCGGGCTCTCGTCCAGAACGAGCAGGCAGATTTTGAGGAACTGGTGCAGGCTTCGGCACTCCCCTCCTTCGTCTCGGATCTGACGATGCGATGGAGCGGTAAGCCTCAAAACCGGATCGTAATCCCCGTATCAGACCCGGAAGCTGCCGTTGTCTATCATTTTATCTGCCAAAAGGAAGAGAAAAAGAAATTGTCAGCCCTGATACAGAGAATCAAAGCTGACAATCCCGCAATTACTTCTGAATGACTTTTGAGCCGCCGAACACCTGGGACATTTCCATCTGCTCCAGGGCTTCGTCCAGCATTTGGATTTCACTCTGAGTCAGTACAATATCCGCAGCGCCCGCGTTTTCACGGAGCCGCTCCGGCTTTCTTGTGCCGGGAATCGGAACGAGATAGGGCTTTTTGCGCAACATCCACGCCAGGGATATCTGCGCCGGGGTGGCGTTCTTCTCCGCCGCGGTCTGCTGCAGCAGATTTATAAGCTGCCGGTTCTTGTCGATGGCCTCCGCCTTAAACTGCGGCATTGCGGTCCGGTAATCGCCTTCGGCCTCAAACTTGGCGTCTTTGCCGTATCTGGCAGTCAGAAAGCCGTTGGCCAGTGGTGAAAAGGCCACAAAGCCGATGTTCAGCTCCTCCAGTACCGGGAACAGCGCCCCATACCAGCGGGCCATCATGGAATAGCGGTTCTGAATGGCCGTCACCGGACAGACTGCATGGGCCCGACGGATGGTATCCTCCGTGGCTTCGGAAAGCCCCCAATGGGTGATCTTTCCTTCTTTTATCAGCTCCGCCATCACACCGGCCACTTCCTCTACAGGGACCCCGGGGTCCCCCCGGTGCTGATAATACAGGTCGATGTGATCGGTTCCAAGGCGTTTTAAAGAGCCTTCCACGGAAGAGCGGATCACTTCCGGCCGGGAATCGGGGATGACCGGTTTGTTGACATCCGGGCTTGACATATCAAATCGGATTCCGAATTTTGTGGCCAGTACGATCCGATTTCTGTAAGGCTTCAGTGCCGTTCCCAGCAGCTCCTCGTTATCGTGGGGATGCTCCGGTGTCCCGTAAAGCTCCGCCGTATCAAAAAAGGTATATCCCATATCAACGGCCTGGGCCAGAAGCTTTGTCATTTCCTTTTTGTCGGCTGGCGCTCCATAGGCATGGCTCATACCCATACACCCCAGCCCCAGATCGGAAACCGTAAGGTCCTTTCCTAAAATACGATGTTTCATAATCTCGATTTCCTCCTTAATTTTCCTTTAATCCCTTAAACGTGTGGGCATACATTCCCAGCGAGACGGGGAGCATGATGACCTCCACCGCCAGCTGGGTCCAGATCATCCCGTACAATCCGATGGTGACATTCATCAGAATGAGCAGCGGAATATTAAGCAGCCCCTGCCGGCTGAAGGTGAGGACAGCGGACTGCGCTCCCTTGCCCATGGCCTGAAGGGTATAGCTGATGAGAAAATTCACCGAGGTCAGCGGCACGGCCAGGCAGGCAATCCGCAAAAACTGGGCTCCCAAAGCACTGGTCTGCGCCTCGGGGATGAACAAATGCAGAATCTGCGGCGCAAATACGGCAAAGCAAGCCACAAAGCAGGCGGACATCACCAGAGCCGTTTTCCAGGAAAATACCGAGACACGGCGCATCCTTCGGTAATTTCCAGCGGCGAAATTATATCCCACCAGAGGCATAAAGCCCTGGCACAGGCCCATGGAAACGTTCAGCGGCAGCTGGTCGATCCGTTTGACAATGCCGTAAGCCGCCACGGGAATATCCCAGGGTCGCCACCGCCTTCGGCACCGGCATGGCCTCAAACAAATATTTTTCAGACTGCTCTTCCATGACTTGAACAGCTCCTTACAGGTTCAGCCCGTCCAGCCAGGTCCGCACATCCTCTTCGCTGACCCGTGAGGAGAATCTCTGGCCCTCCAGCCAGTTACCGGTACCGGCCATTTCCTCCAGCAGCGTTCCGCTTTCTCCCAACCCGGAGCTGGCGGAAGTGGCAAAGGGAATCACCGTCTTACCGGTAAAGTCGTTCGCCTCAATAAAATCGTCCACCGGCCAGGCCGCAATGCCCCACCAGATAGGATAGCCGATGAATACCGTGTCATATTCCTCCCAGTTGTCCACCGTATCCGCCACAAGCTCCACATTCCGCTCATCGGGATTGTCATGCTCATAGACCACCCGGCTGCTGTCATCGCTGTAATTTAAGTCTTCCTCGGTGTAAGGTTCCACCGGCTCCAGCTCGAACAGATCGTCGCCGGTGGCCTGAGCGATGTAGTTGGCGGCAGTCTCGGTATTTCCGGTTGCCGAATAGTACACTACCAGCGTTTTTCCGCCTTCGGCAGTCTCACCGTTCCCTGCTTCTCCTGTGGCTTCCTCCGAAGCGTCCTCTGTTTCACCGGCAGCTTCCTCCGAAGCGTCCTCTGTTTCACCAGAGGAATCTTCCGAAGCATCTTCCGACTCTCCGTCTGTGGAAGATTCTTCCGAAGCGGCGTTCTGCGAATTCTCCGCTCCGGTGGTGTCCGATTCGGACGTACCAGTGTCTCCGCAGGCCACAAGGCCAAATACCATCATAAGTCCCATCAAAACCGCGATTAATTTTTTCATAGCAAAGTCTCCTTTCATTATTACCGTCCTGCTTTTTGGACATCCAGGTATATCCCCCAGGGGACCTTCTCTTCGCCTATCGGCGAATTCACCTTGCCCGAAGGGTGTTTCATTCAAAGCACTCGTTAAAGATTTCTAAAATTTCCTCATGGGTCATTTTCTTGTAGCTTCCCGCCGAAATACCGCAGGAATCAGCGATTTCCCGCAATTTTTCCTTATCGGTAACGCCAAGCTCCCGGAGGGTGGTCGGCAGGCCGATCTCTTTGATAAAGTTCGCCAAAGCCTCCACTCCGGCCCTGGCCATTTCCTCATCGTTTCTGCCGTCACGGGAAATCTCCCAGACATTTTCGGCAAAACGGACGAACTTAGGGAGCCCCTCCCTGTAAATATGCCGGTAGTAAACCGGGTGCAGCACCGCCAGCCCCTGGCCGTGGTTACAGTCGGTATATGCGCCAAGCTGGTGCTCCATGTTGTGGCACTGGAAATCGCATTTTTTGCCCATCTTGATGACGCGGTTCTCCGCCATGGTGGCGTCCCACATCAGATTGCTGCGGGCAGTGTAGTCCTTTGGATTTCGAATGGCGGCCCGCAGGTTGCGGATAACGCTCTTCATCAGCGCCTCCATGATGTCATCGGAGACGTTGTCCTCGTTGGGCTCGCTGAAATAAGTCTCCATAATATGGCTTAAAATGTCAAACCCGCCGGACACCATCTGTCTGGCCGGCACGCTGTAGGTGTAGGTGGGATCCATCAGCGCGAATTTCGGATTCAGTTTGGGGTAATCCCGGCCGGTTTTGACTTTTTTCTCCTGGTTGGTGATCACCGCGCCGCCGTTGCACTCGCTGCCGGTACCCGCCACGGTGACGACGACGCCCAGAAGCAGGGGCTCCACCTCAATGACGCCCAGCCTTGCCCAGAAATCCTCCCAGACATCGCCTTCATACCGGGCAGCCAGGGACACCGCCTTACAGCAGTCCATCACGGAGCCGCCGCCCACGCCCAGAATCATGTCCGCGCCCTGTTCCCGGGCCAGCTTTGCGCCCTCCTGCACCTTCTCATAGGTGGGATTTGCCATGATACCGGGAAACTCCACAATCCTTTTCCCAGCGGCCCGCAAAATACCGATGACCTCCTGGTAGATTCCGCTGCGCTTGATGGAGCCGCCGCCGTAGGCCAGCATCACCGTTTCATAGGGCCCTGTCAGGCAGGAGAGGTACTCCTTCACGCACCCTTCTCCAAAATAAACCTTTGTTGCGTTCTGAAAAATAAAGTTGTTCATAAAAGTACTTCCTTTCCTCGTTTACGATCGTTTTACATCTGTGCTTCCCAAAAGGCCACTGCGTCGTCAATCCACCCTTCCGCGGCGGTGCCGGTACCCAGCCCGAAGCCATGCCTTAACCCCGGATAGTGGTGAAATTCTGTTGGAATCCCCAAAGCACGCAGCCGTTCCAGTCGCGCTTCCATAGTCCGCCAGTTCGCGATACCGTCGTTCTCCCCCACACAGGCATAGGTGGGCGGATCGTTTTCGGTGTAATCGGAATGACCCGTGTACTGCATGATAACCGCGCCGGGCCGGGGCAGGTCATCCCCGCCGAAAGCTGCCGGTCCGTAGGAGCCAAGCCACGCCGCCATCCTTCCTCCCGCAGAGCCTCCCCAGAGAGAATAGCAGTCCGTGTCCACCTCCAGCTCCTCTGCGTGTTCAAAGATGAAGCTGATGGCCCGGGCCAAATCCTCGCAGGCTGTCTGGGCGCCGGGGCGATAGATGAGGGCAAAGGCGTTGTAACCCATTTTCGAGAGCTCCAGCGCATGCGGAAAGCTGTCCTGCATGGCGCCCACATAGGCAAACCCGCCTCCCGCATTGCACACAGCAAACTGCGCCCCCGGGTCTCCCTTGAAGAAGAACAGGCCTGTGTCCTCCTTTTCCGGGTCCTCCGCCTTCTCTTCCTCCGTATAAATATCGTAAAATACCGTATCGCCCGCCCGGGCATGGTCTCTTAAGTAATTGGCGATTTCCACCGTCTTATTCGGGTCGATGTTGTTGTACCAGGTCAGCCGAAGGTCCCCCAGGGTGTCTCCGCTGTAGTATCCGGTGTCCACCGGAAAAATCAGCCTGCCGTATTCCCCAAAGACCGGGTCACCTGTCACCTCCGATATCTTTGTATCTGCCGTATAGGGTTCGTCTGTGTTCTGATTCTCCCGCACGGAACTCTCTCCTTCCGTTTCCTGCCGGATATTCTCCGATGTTTCCGCGTTTCCGTTGTCTTCGCTTTCCTGTCCCGCACCGCAGCCGGCAAGACAGAGGAACAGGCAAAGGACGCAAGTGGCAATGATTATTTTTTTCACGTTTTCACCAGCCTTTCCTTCGTTGAATCAGAAGCTGCTTTGCATCTTCCTTGTGGAGACTCAAGAAAATGCTTCGCATTTTCCTGAGTTGAATCAGAAGCCGCTTCGCATCTTCTGATTCATAGTATAAAAAAATCGAGGCCTCATAGGAAGTCTCGATTCGTTATGTTGTATATACCAAAAGGTTTACAGTGTCCGCCCGATTTATGCTTTTGACGCTTTTTCCACCGCCCCCAGAAATTGTTTCACTGTGGCGGAAGGTTTTGGGGAATGGAGCAGGCCGAAGGGAATGGTGTAACCCCAGTCCACCGGCAGGATTTTCAGCAGCGGGTGTACATAGCGCCAGTTCTCCACCGCCATCAGCACACAGTTATTGTTTTCACATTGGTTAAAGGCCGCCACGTCATAAAAGTCAAAGTCCACGATATGAATCTGCGGATGATTCTTCCAGATATCGTCCCGCAGCAAATCCACATAATGGCTCCAGTTCCGGCGCATCAGCATCAGATTTTCGCCGTACAGATCCTGGACCGTAAGCGCTTCCTTCCGGGCCAGCCGGTGATGAATGGAAACCGCGCAGCAAATGGGCTCCCGTGACAGCTCCAGCCCCGCGCATTGGCGGAGATTCAGCATGGTCTCGTCGAAAATGCCGGCTACAACGTCAATGTTCTGTCCCAGGTTACCCAGGATTTCCCTGGCGTTCTCCGGCGTGTTCTCAAATGGGATGAGCTGGAACTTCGTGTTGGGACAATCCTCCTGCAGCCTGGGCCATAAATCCACCAGCACCTGGGCAGGGGTCATGGGCGAGGTACCGATGCGGATGATATTCTCGCTCTCCTGCATGGCGTTTTTCGCCCGTGTCACGGAGTCCTTACAGTATTGGATAATATACTTTGCGTCCTGATACAGAGATTTTCCGGCTTCGGTCAGAACCAGCCCCCGGTGGGTGCGGACAAAAAGCTGCAAGTCCAGGCTCTCCTCCAGCAGATTGATCTGTTTGATGACCGCTGGCGGGGAGATATACAGCTTCTCGGCGGCCTTATTAAAGCTTCCCGACTCCACCACACACAGAAAGGTTTCCAACTGAGGGTTATACACGGGAATCACCGTCCTTTCCAGTTTCACAGTTCTTTTTACTCCTATTTTATTGGTTTTTCCCTGTCTTGTCAAACGTTACTGTTCATGAGGTGGGGAAAGTAAAAAGTTTGTTTGCAGAATCAGAAGGATTTTTAGGTTTTGTCTGGAGGTCGCCCTGGATGGCACATTTGTTACCGCAGACACGCTTTCGCTCAAATCAAGACGCAACGGTACTAGGCTCGCCGCCCGAAAACGGTCGGTTCGCCAAGTGCCGGCGTCTTTCCATGGTCTGCTTATAACAAATGTGCCATCCAGGGCTACGTTCCAGTCAAAAGCCCAAAAAAGTTCAAATTTCCTGCGAAAACGGCTTTGCTAGTTGTATATTTCCCCACCCCGTGAAATTGAGAAGCTGGCCTGTGAGCAGTAGCTGTCAAACCGCCTTTCAAAAATTGGTATATTATACCACCATATAGCTCCCTTTACCATATCATTTCTCGAAAGTTTTTTATTCCAGCAACTGCATGGCAAAAGCCCTTTTTCCCCAATATACTACAATTGTACACAGAAATTTCACAAATACACACAGATGGGGGTTTTCATTATGAAGAAAAAAATTACTGCCGGCGTTATCGCAATCGTATTCGGAATCACTGCATTGGCCATGTCATTTTCCATAGCCGGAGGAGCCAATAGCCAGGAGGCCACTGACGCTTTCTGTTATATTTTGGATGATGTACGGGTATCTTCCTGAGTTGTAACATTTCAGGCATCTGAACTGTTACCCGGAGTTTACAGTTTCACAGAAAAGGATTCCTGGATTTCTTTTCTGCACAGGTTCGCTCTTTCATTATCTTTTAAAGCTTCAAATATAGTACATGCCTGGCGGAAATAAGGGATTGCTTCATCCAGACGGTTCATTTTCGCCAGGCTGTACGCTTTATTGAAAATCAGCATCGGAAACATAGTCAATTTTCCGTGTTTTATACAGAAATCTATCCCCATATTGCATAGTTCGTAAACGAGTTCGTTTCTCCCTTCCCGACCAAACCAGTTACTGAGATTGAACAGAATCATCGGATAGATTTTGGCTTTTTCCTCCAGGTCGATATCCTTGGATTCAAGATACTCCTTTAAATATAACAGCATTTTTTTTGCTTCTTCCATATGCCCCAGCTTCCTGTAGTTGATGGCGATATTATTGATGATCGTGATTTCAAGGAAGGTGAGCAGCGCGCATTTTTTTACATTTTGAACCGAAAATTCCGGTATGGTATAGAGGATTGCCGAAAGCAGCAGTTCCGTTCCTCTTTCCATCTGCGACCTGCTGCCCAACAGTAACAGCGCCGACGCATAGGTATAAAACTGCTTCTCCATATGATCCATCTTTGGGCCACAGCTTTTGTATCGGTCCAGCAAATCGGCAAAATCATATTCCCTCAATGAAAGTTTCCTGGTAATCTGATATTCCAAATTGCTGCGCTCCATATCCTCGCTGCTGAGGGGCAGAAAATAGTACTGGGTCTGCAGCCCCAGCCGCTGCATCAGAGCCTCAAATATTTTCCGGCGGGGCATCTGCATACCGTTCTCAATTTTGGACAGAGTGGCCGGCGTGCAGATACCGTAGCTTAACTCCTCCTGGGTAATTTTCTTGCGTATGCGGTTTTCATAGATGACAGTACCGATTGTGTATTTCGCCATATGTCTCCTTCTTTCCATCAATTCTGATGTAAACTTTAGGGTAACGTCTTTCCCATGTCCATACCATATGACGGAAACTTACAATAAAATATTCCGTACAGGCGTCCGTCCCCAAGCTCCGGTGGGCGGGACGCCTGTCTGTTTTTGTTGCATTCTCCTGTCAGACAAGCTATAATACTGTCTGTAAAAGGACGTTCGCTTATCAGCAAAATCTTTCTACCGGAGGAGAACATGAGATGAAAAAATTAAAAATGAAAAGTCTGAAAATCAATCTGCTGCTCATTCTGTTTCTGCTGGTTATCAGCGGAATTATGTTCTGGCAATCGCTGCCTGCGCTGTTTCTGGTCATTCAGGGACCCCAGGATTTATGGGAAGTTGACTATTCCGGCGATATTGAGGGCCTCTATGTCAGCGGCAACCTGGAGTTTATCTATGACTACTACTGCGACGAAGTCAATGATAAAAATGATATAAAAGCCAGGGAATACATCATTGACGGCGGCGAATATTATTACATGGGTATGCGGGTCATGGAGAAGGATATGGACCGGGCCGAAGCCCTCATGGAAGCTTGCTACGATTACGTAGACGGGGCGGGCAGTGAAGATGCCGTTCTATCTTCCCAATACCGGGTCACCGGCACCATTCACGCCATGCCAAGCGACATTCTCGCTCTGTATTACGACTACCTGGACATGGCTTCCTTAAGCGCTGAGGAGCAGGCCACATTTCTACCCTACTACCTGGAGGTTGACAAAATCGGAACCACAGACACGGCTGGCATGATCATCTTTTTGGTTCTGGGTGTCCTCCTTCTGGCCCTTGCCCTTCTCCTCCTGGTGTGGAGCCTCACCGGCAGATATCAGAAGAGCATTAAGCGTTATCTTGCGGGAAGCCCCAACTCCCAGGCCGCCCTTGAGAAAGTGGAATCCTTTTTAGCCAATGTCCCCGTCGTCCATGGCCTGCAATATAACTATGACTTTATCTGCGGACAGAACGGCGCCACCACAGCCTTCGGGGAAACCTCTAAGCTGGTGTGGGCTTACCAGCATACCACCACCCATAAGCGCTACTTTATCACCGTTGGTAAGACCCATTCCCTGGTTCTGGCCTTTGCGGACGGCTCCAGGCAGAATGTGGCTGTGAAGAGGGAGAATTTTGTCCAGGAACACTTACAGACCTTATCCTCCCTGTGTCCCCGGGCCATCATCGGTTACAGTCCCGAGCTGAATACCATGTTCCTCAAAGACTTCGCCAGATTTCTGTCTTTGAAATATTACGCTGCCCCGGACCAGTTTGCGGCACAGGACCCCGGCAGTTCCCAGCCTATGTAGAGATTTGCGCTGCCCGGGCAGCCCTTTGAAACGCATGGCAACTTTTTAAGCCTCCCTGTCATTTAAGCTGTCCGGTAAGAACCCTTTCCTATCAAACACAAAACCCCTTAAGCTGTAAGCCTTCTCCACAGCTTAAGGGGCCTTTTTTTATAAAAGCCATGTCTCGGATACGCCAATCCTATCCTGTCATCATTCGTCAAATTCCACCGTCACAAAAAATCCCTTCGGCGTCTCGTCTATGCTGACCACCGTTCCCTCCGCAGCGCTTAACCGCTCGCTGAAGCTGTAGTTGGCCGACATGGCGTAGGCTTTTCCCAGGGTATAATAATAGGAGGTGGGAAGCTTTCCCTCCGTCACCGGCAAAACATCTCCCACCTGCAGGAGACCGGTGCGCTCCATCTTAAATTCCATTCTCCGCATAAGCTACCCCCTTCTCCAGGCCGGCGAAGCCAGCAGTACCAGCATGGGGAAAATCTCCAGCCGTCCGGCCAGCATATCAAACATCAGCACCCATTTTGCCGGATTGGCAAACACATCAAAATTTCCCAAGGGCCCCACCAGCCCCAGGCCCGGCCCCACATTGTTGAGGGTGGTGGCCACCGCCGTGAAATTGGTGGTAAAGTCCAGATTGCACAGAGAGATGGCCAGCAGGGAGGTGAAAAATATCACGATATAGGAAAACAAAAATACCTGTATCGCCCGCCAAGTCTCCTTGGGAACCACATGGCCGCCGAAGCGGACCTGGTTGACCCGCTTGGGGTGCAGCATATGGGAAATCTCATTCTTGATAAGCTTAAACAAAATTACGATCCGGGATACCTTGATTCCGCCGCCGGTGCTGCCCGCACAGGCTCCGATAAACATCAAAAGCACCAGGATCGTCTGGGAAAATACCGGCCACAGCGTAAAATCCGTGGTGGCGTAGCCCGTGGTGGTGATGATGGACGCCACCTGAAAGGACGCGTGATGAAAAGCCTCCCAGATACTGTCAAACATCCCCCGGACATTCCAGGTGATAAGACCAATGGCCACCGCAATGATGAGAAGATAATACCGCATTTCCTCAAACTTAAGGGCTTCCTTCCCCTTCCGAATCAGAAACAGGTAGTACACATTAAAGTTGATTCCGAACAAAATCATAAATACGGTGATCAGCACCTGGGACGAAAGGTTATAGGAGGCAATACTGCTGTTTAAAACTCCGAAACCTCCGGTCCCCGCCGTGCCAAAGGCCAGCGTGGTGGCTTCAAACCAGTTCATGCCGCTGACAAGAAGCAGCAGAATCAAAATCACCGTCATAACCATGTAAATTCCATACAGAATACGGGCCGTATGGCGTACACGGGGAACCAGCTTCTCCACCGTAGGTCCCGGGCTCTCCGCGCGCATAATGTGCATATTATTTCCGCCAGCCAACGGAAGGATTGCCAGTATCAGCACCAGCACCCCCATACCGCCAATCCAGTGGGTAAAGCTGCGCCAAAACAGATTGCAGCAGGACAGCGCTTCCACATTAGGAAGAATGCTGGAGCCGGTGGTAGTGAGCCCCGAGATGGTCTCAAAAAGGGCGTCCGTATACTCCGGAATCTCCCCGGACAGCCAGAAGGGCAATGCCCCCGTAAGGCTCAATATGATCCAGCTTAAGGATACGGTCACAAAACCCTCCCGGGCAAAAAATTGATTTTTCCTGGGCTTTAACTTCTTCCCAAGCCAGCCCACCAGAAAACACCCCACCGCCACAGCAACGTAAGCCCAGCCCGCCTGTTCCCGGTAAATCAGCGCCACCACAGCGGACAGCAGCAAAAATAACGCCTGAAACTCCAAAACCCTGCAAATGATATATCGAATAATCGAACAGTTCATATCACACTTCAAAACTCCCTATTTTAAAATATCCTTCAGGTCATTGAAACCGGTATTGGTAGTCACCACCACTACCGTATCTCCCGGCTCCATGGTGTCCTGACCGCCGGGGGTGATGATCTGCCCTCTGCGGTTAATACAGCAGATCAGAAGATCATCCTTCAGTTCCAGGTCCTTTAAGGGTATACCGGCTACCGGGGACTGCTTGCCCACATAAAATTCCAGGGCCTCCACCTTGTCCTCGATAATCTGGTACAAGGTCTCCACATTGCTGCCGATGGAGTTCTGCATGGCGCGCACATACTGGAGAATGTACTCCGCCGTAATATATTTGGGATACATCACGCTCCCCAGATTCAGACTTGCAATAATCTCATCATAGGCGATGCGGTGTACCTTTGTCACCGTCTTTGCTTTGGACACATGCTTTGCGTACAGGCTCAGCATGACATTTTCCTCATCCAGGTTGGTCCAGGCCACAAAGGCCTGCATATTCTCCAGCCCCTCCTCCTGTAGAAGGTTCCGCTCGGTCCCGTCTCCGTGAATGATCAGCGCCCTGGGCAGGAGCTCGCTTAATTCGTTGCAGCGCTCCTTATCCTTCTCGATGATTGTAACGTCCATCCCCATGGGCAGAAGCATTTTGGCCAGATAGAAGCTGGTCTCCCCGCCGCCCACAATCATGACGCTGCGGATCCGGTTGGTGGCCATGCCCACCTTTTTGAAAAATTCATTGGCCTTCTGAGCGGATGCCACCAGGGAAATGATGTCATTTTCCTTCAGTTCAAAATTTCCTCCGGGAATATAGACCTCTTCCCCCCGCTCTACCGCGCAGACCAGCACGTCGCAGCGGAGCTTTGAGGAAATATCCGTAAGAGGAAGGTTGCACAGGGGGGACCCCGCCTCCACCTTGCATTTCAAAAGCTCCACCCGGCCCTTGGCAAAAGTGTCCACCTCGATGGCCGACGGAAATTTCAAAAGCCTTGAGATTTCCAGGGCCGCCGCATGTTCCGGGTTGATGATCATGGACAGTCCCAGTTCATCCCTGATATAAGGAAGCTCCTTGACATAGACGGGATTACGCACTCTGGCGATGGTATGACAGTTTCCCGCTTTCTTGGCAATCAGACAACAAAGAAGGTTCAGCTCGTCCGATTGGGTGACTGCTATCAGCAAATCCGCCTGTTCAATACCCGCCTCGTTCTGCACGCTGAAGCTGGCGCCGTTTCCCACGATTCCCAGCACGTCATATTGAGTGGCAACGGCCTCCATTTTCTCCCCATCACGGTCGATGACGGTAATATTATGCCCCTCTCTGCTCAACTGTTCCGTCAGTGTGCTACCCACATTTCCACAGCCTACAATAATTATCTGCATGTTTCTTTCCTCAACGGAATAAAACGCTACGGTTCACGCCACGACCGGCAATCTTTCCCGAAGCCGGCCTGTGAACCGCAGCATATCCCCTACCTCTTTCCTGTATATTCGCAGCCTGCGTCCTTCACCAAAATCCGGTCGATGAGCCTTAACTGCCGTCCGAATCTTTCATATAATATGATCTCACCCTTTCCGGTTCCGCCGCCGATCATCAGGTCCCGGTTCCAGGCGCCCATGGGGGTCTGGTACTCCATCTCCATAAGCTCATCTTCCGAGCAGACAATTTTTACCTCCATGGCGGTGGTCAGATTCATGGCCTTCATGTGCCACAGCACCTTACCGGGCTTCAGACCGCAGGCGTATTTCATTTTCGCAAAAGTCCAGGGGGCGGAGTAGTTGATCTCCCGGCTCCTTCCCTCATAATAGACATCCGCAAAGGGCTTGCCGCGAAGGGGAATTCCCATCACCACCGGATTGCCGCCGCCAATGGCAAAGGCGGAATTTTTCAGAATCTCCCCTGTTTTCGTGCTCTTCATCTGACTTCCGTGGAGCCAGAACCAGGGACAGGTATAATCCCGGCCCCATTTTTTATCCGCATAGCCGTTGCAGGTATCCGGGGCGACCTCGTAAATCTCCCCGTCCAGGGTCACCATGCCCTCGTAGTTGGTACGCATACCCTCCGCATGCCAGTACATGTCAAAGGGATTGATCTCCCGTATGGCCCTGCTGGCGCTGTAGCCCACGTTAAAAGCCACCTTCTTGTCCATCCGCAAGGACCACAGCATGCTGTGCTCCCCCTGAATCCGTCCCCAGATGTTATTTTCCGACAAAAAGCATTCTCCAGCTGTGAGCTTTAAGAAGGTACCCGCCACCTCCATCTCCTCGATGCCGTAGTAGCGTTTCAGCGCAAACCCATCCTTGCCAAAGGCCCCTGCCTTCACCATCAGATAAGCCGGCCTCTGGTATTCCTTTTCCCCCATGATGGGTTCTTTTCCACCTAATTCCGGGTTCACAACACAGTATTCCACAAAAAAGAGTTTCTTTCTTCCCGTGGTCTTGTGGAAAGCGGTAAAGGAATGGCACCAACGGTCATAACCGCAGCTTCCCAGTCTTCCCGTCATCATTGGCAGGTTTCGTCTTATATCGTGTTTGTTCATCCTTCATCCCCGTCCTTCATTAAAATGAATGTCTTTGTTGGCTTCATCGCCCTGCCCTTAGTATAATACCTTTCCAGGAAAAAGGGAAGTCCTATAATCACAATACAGGAAATGTTTTTCGTTCTATTTGTGATATTATATGGATGTGGCCACGAAAATCAAAGAAGAGAGGTACGGATGGTGGATAACAGAGCACTCATACAGAGCAGTCTTGATTACATCGAAGAAAATTTAAAAACGGAGATAACCGCGCAGGAACTTGCGGCCCATGCGAATTTTTCCCTGTTCCACTACTACAGACTTTTTTTGAGGGCGGTAGGCGTGCCCGTTATGCAGTATATCTCCCGCAGAAAGCTGCTGCATGCCATTTATGAGATCAGCCGCCTTTTACATCGGCAACGGCTATGTTCTGAAGCTTTCCGCCAACTTAGGAAAACTCAAAAATCACATTCAGATTTCAAAATCCCTGGAAAATGTAGGGTTATCTTCCGCAACACCCGTAAAGACCGCAAATGGCAGAGAAATTGTGGAGGATGGAGATTTATATTTTTGCCTGACAAAGCGCCTGGAGGGTTTACCCGTAAAGTCCGGCGATATGTACGCCGGTGATTCCAAATCCAAAGCCAGGTTTGTAGGTGAGATTATCGGCCAGCTCAGCTTAGCGCTCAAAAATGCCGATGCCATTGTGAATGATGTGAATATTTATGAAACCTGCCGGAACTGGGCGCTGCCAAAGGCGAAGGAATGCATGGAATTACCGGATGCTGCCTGTAAAGAATATATGGAAGCCTTCGGACAGCTCTATGATAAGCTTCCAAAGCAGATCATCCATCGTGACCCGAATCCGGGCAATATTCTCCTTTCCGATGGCAAATGGGGCTTTCTCGACTTTGAGCTTTCGGAAAAAAATGTTCGTATTTTCGATCCCTGCTATGCCGCAACGGCGATTTTAAGCGAGAGCTTTGACGAAAGTGACAGCGAAAAGCAGAAGAAATGGATTGAAATTTACAGGAATATTATCTATGGCTATGACAGCGTGGCAAAACTGACCGACGAAGAGTGGAAGGCCGTTCCCTATGTCATTTTGTGCAATCAGCTCATTTGTGTCGCCTGGTTTTCGGAACAGGAAAAATACCGGAATATTTTTGAGACCAACAAGAAAATGTTGACCTGGCTGCTCACTGTTTTTGAAAAACTCACCTTCTCCTAAGGAGGATAACCGGGATTTTCTACATTCCCCCGGCCTCATCCTCCATACAAAAAGCGCCAAAGGAAGCCCCGGTTACCTTTGCCAGATCCTGGGGGTTCAGACACAGTGTCGTTCCGATACGTCCGCCGCTGATATAAATCCTGTCATATTTTTCTGCGCTCTCGTGAATCCAGGTGGGAAACTGCTTTTTCATACCAAGGGGGCTGCAGCCCCCGCGGACGTATCCGGTGACGGCGGTGATATCCTTCACATGAATCATTTCCACAGACTTTTCTCCCAGCAGCCGGGCGGCATTCTTCAAATGAACCTCATAGGCGATGGGCAGCACCAGCACATAGTGCTGGCCGCTTTTCCCTATGAGAACCAGGGTCTTGAAGGACTGCTCCACAGGCGCGCCGGTCTTTTCGGCAGTGTGAATGCCGTCGATGAACTCGTCGCACTCGTATTGAATAACCTGGTAATCTATTTTATGCTTGTCTAAAATGCGCATTGCGTTGGTTTTGATTTCTTTTTGCTTAGCCATACGTGTTCTCCCTTCCTGTTTCACGATTTTTACGGCAGCATCTGTCCGGGCGAAACGCCGTACTTCTTGCGAAAAGCCCGGTAAAAGACGGAATAGTCCCGAAAGCCCCATTCCTCGTAGACTCTGGTGGGCGGAACGCCGGCCTGAATCTGCCCCCTTGCGTTGACCAGCCGCTTCTCGGTGATATAGTCCCACACGGTAGAACCGGTGGCCGCCTTGAACATCCGGCAAAGCTGGGGCTTGCTGATATAAAATTCCCGGCAGATTCCATCCAGCGTAAGGTTTCCGGACAAATTGCGGTTGATAAAGCTTACGATCCGATGATCCAGGGAATCGTTCACATCTCCGGTGATTTTCGTGCGAAAGGCAATGGAAATTTCATTTAAAAGGGGCAGCAGATTTGCGATGGTCTGAAGCCGCCGATTTCCCGTTTCGGTAAGTATATTCTTAATAAAAACTTTGTAGGCATCGGTGGCAAAATCATCGGCCCGGTACAGATTGAAACTGCCTCCCTCCCGCTGGGTAAATGGCCGCAAAAGCTCCCCCGTTTTATCGATTCCCTCAAAAATGCCGGGGGAAAAGTGAATGGTAAGCCTGGTGTAGGGATAATCCGCGCTCAAGTCAATGTAATGGGATTCCGTAGGGGCCATAATCAGAATGTCCCCGCTTTCCAGGGGATAACGGCTCCCCTCTATCTTAAAAACACCCTTGCCATTTACAAAATAATAAAATTCATACTCCGCATGGGTGTGCATTTTAAAATTGTCCGGATTAGGAATCTTGTCACACTGATAACTCATGGTGAAATCGCTGTCACTATAATGCAGATAATTACTCATTCAATCACCCCCTGCTATGATAACATTTACAATCCAGGTAGTCAATATAAACAATTTGATTGCTGTAATTCTCATTTTATAATGAACTTATGATTACATTGCCCACCAGTGTCCCCGTGGAACCGGCGGGTGAACAACATTCTACAGGAGGTATTTTTAAGCGATGAATATTTACGCATTTGCGGACGAAGCCAGCCCCATGATAGACGGACAGATTGACGCTCTGCGCCAAAACGGTCTTAACGGCCTTGAAATCCGAAACGTGGACAAAGTAAATGTGTCCTCCATTTCAGACGCAAAGGCCAAAGAAGTGAAAAAAAAGCTGGATGACGCCGGTTTTCGGGTGTGGTCCATCGGCTCCCCCATCGGGAAAATCGACATTGAGAAGGACGATTTTGACACCCACATTGAGTTGTTTCGGCGAACCCTTGAGATTGCCCATACTCTGGGGGCGGAGCATATCCGACTGTTTTCCTTCTTCATCCCCGCCGGTAAAAATCCGGAGGACTACAGGCAGGAGGTAATCCACCGCCTGGGGATTTTCCGCGACCTGGCTAAGGGATGTGGCATCACACTCTGCCACGAAAATGAAAAAGAGATCTACGGCGATGTTGCCAGCCGCTGCCTGGAAATCCACAAGGCGCTGCCGGAACTTCGGGCCGTGTTCGACCCCGCCAATTTCATCCAGTGCGGACAGGACACCTGGGAAGCCTGGGAGCAGCTAAAAGGCTATGTGGAATATCTGCATATCAAGGACGCCCTTTCTGACGGAAGCGTTGTACCTGCCGGAAAAGGCGCAGGCAATGTAGCCCGGATTTTGGAAAGCTACTCCACCCAGGGAGGACAGAACGTCAGCCTGGAACCTCACCTTACCATATTTGAAGGTTTTGATAAGCTGGAGCATGGGACGGATGCCGCCGCGCAGCAGAAACCGTATAGCTATCCTTCCGCCACGGTAGCCTTTGCCGCAGCGGCCGACGCCCTTAAGGCACTGCTATAAACACCATTCCTACAGGAGGATTTCAACATGAAAATAGGAGCGCAATTTTTCACAATCCGCCAGTTCTGCCAGGACCTTCCCTCCTTCGCCGAGTCCCTGGAGCGGGTGGCGGACATCGGTTACCGGGCCGTGCAGATTTCAGGTACCTGTGACTATGAGCCCCAGTGGTTAAAGGAGCAGCTTGACAAAACCGGGCTTGCCTGCGTCATCACCCACACCCCCGCCGACCGCCTCACAGAGAATCCGAAGAAAGTTGCTAAGGAGCACCAGATATTCGGATGTAAATACGTGGGGCTCGGATATTTTCCCTTCCGGCAGGATGAGGAAAATCAGTCCTATGAGGATTTCATCCGGATTTACAAACCGGTGGCTGCGGCGCTGGCTGAACAGGGGAACTATTTTATGTACCATAACCACGACCAGGAATTTCAGAGATTGAACGGCAAACTGATTCTTCAAGCTCTCTCGGAGGATTTCGCCCCGTCGGAAATGGGCTTCACCCTGGACACCTTCTGGATACAGGCAGGCGGCGGAGATCCGGCCTGGTGGCTGGAGCAATTGAAGGGCAGAGTGCCCTGCATTCATCTTAAGGATTATGCCTATGGCAGGAAAATGGCAGTTATCGGCGAGGGCAACCTGAATTTCGACCGGATTTTCGAGAAAGCGGAGGATGCGGGAACCGAATATATGCTGGTGGAGCAGGACGACTGCAACGGCGAGAATCCTTTTGACTGTCTGAAGCGCAGCTATGATTATCTGCATTCCATGGGCTTTGAGTAGAAAAAAACGGGCCGGTTCTCACAAGTCCTGTTGAGTCGGAACCGTCTACCTTCAAAAGCCTTCCTGAAACAAAACAGACTTGCTTTCGAGCGCGAATGAAAACAATTTTGAGGTGATTCTTATGGAGAAGAAAATAAAAGTTGGCATCATCGGTATCGGAAACATGGGCTCCGGCCACGCCCGTCACTTTTTTGAGGGCAAATGCCCCGAATTTACTGTTACCGCCATGGCGGATACCAACCCGGAGCGCATCGCCTGGGCAAAATCCCACTATCCTTCGGATATTGCATATTTTGACACTGCCGAGGCGATGCTGGACAGCGGCCTGATTGAAGCCTGCATGGTCTGCGTCCCCCATTACGACCATCCGAAATACGCCATCCTCTGCATGCAAAAGGACATTCACGTGATGGTGGAAAAGCCCGCCGGCGTGTACACCAAGCAGGTGCGGGAGATGAACGAGGAAGCGGAAAAGCACCCCAATGTGGTATTCGGCTTAATGTTCAACCAGCGCACCAACTGGATCTACCGGAAAATGCATGAACTTGTACAGTCCGGCGCATACGGACAGATTCGCCGCATTAACTGGCTGATCACAAATTGGTACCGCCCCCAGGCTTATTACGATTCCGGCGACTGGCGTGCCACCTGGTCCGGCGAGGGCGGCGGCGTACTGCTCAACCAGTGCCCCCACCAGCTTGACTTATTGCAGTGGATCTGCGGTCTGCCCAAAAAGGTGGAATCCCACCTGCACTACGGCCTCTGGCACGATATCGAAGTGGAAGATGACGTCACCACCTACATGGAATATGAAAACGGCGCTACCGGCGTCTTCATTACCTCCACCGGCGATGCTCACGGTTCCAACCGTTTTGAAATACAGCTGGACAAGGCAAAAATCGTAGCGGAAAATAAGAACCTGTCTGTTCTGGAATACGAGAAAACCGAGCAGGAATTTTCCAGGGAAAACAAGGAGCTCTTTGGAACGGTTCCGGCCCACGAGGTAGAAATTATCTCCGACGGCAAAGACGAGGAGCATATCGGCGTCATCAATGCCTGGGGCGGCGCGATCCTTCGGGGCGAGCCTCTGGTGGCCCACGGATCCGAGGGCATTCGCGGCCTTACCCTTTCCAACGCCATGCACCTGTCCTCCTGGCTGGGTAAACCTGTCACCCTTCCCTTTGACGAGGACTTATATTATGAAGAGCTTATGAAACGCGTAGCCACATCCAGGCGTAAAACCACAGGGAAGAGCGTGTTTGCCGATACCAGCAGCACCTATTCCGGAAATGCTTAAGGATACAGACAGCATCCGTAATGAAAATGCTTGACAAAAAGGAGATGCTTTTGCATGAACGAGGTCAGAATTGGAATTATCGGCATCGGAAACATGGGCTCTGCTCATCTTCAATGCCTCTATCATCATGAGGTCCGGGGGCTTAGGATTACCGCGGCATGTGACATTGACCACAATAAGCTGGAGGCGGTCCACAGGGATTACCCTGACCTTACCTGTTACGATAATTTTCAGAAATTATTGGCAGATACATCCATAGACGCGGTTATCATTTCCGTGCCCCACCCCATGCACGCCGAAATCGGAATTGCCGCGTTTGCGCTGGGCAAACACGTGCTGGTAGAAAAGCCTGTGGACATCTGCGTGTCCGCGGCGGAAAGACTTAACGACGCTGCGAAAAAAAGCGAAAAAAAATTCGGGATCATGTTCAACCAGCGCACCAACGGCCTTTATCAAAAGGCCCGCCAGATTGTGCAGAGCGGGGAACTGGGGGATTTGAAGCGGTCGGTCTGGATTGTCACAAACTGGTACCGGACCCAGGCCTATTACGATTCCGGTTCCTGGCGGGCCACCTGGAAAGGAGAGGGCGGCGGCGTACTGCTGAACCAGGCGCCCCACAACCTGGATCTGTGGCAGTGGATCTGCGGAATGCCGATCTCTGTCACCGCCTTTCTGGACACCGCAAAATATCACTCCATCGAAGTGGAGGACGACGCCACCATTTACACCCGCTACGAAAACGGCGCCACCGGCCTGTTTGTTACCTCCACCGGGGAGGCCCCAGGCACCAACCGGCTGGAAATCAGCGGGACCCTTGGAAAGCTGGTGCTGGAAAACGGAATCTTAAAGCACTGGCGGCTTCTTGAGGATGAGCGCCAGGTCTGCAAAAACTCCACCCAGGGGTTTTGCCAGATTGAAAGCGAATACACCGAGTACACCACCTCGGAGGAAAGCGCCCACAGAGGAATTTTACAGAACTTTGCGGAGGCGATTCTTTCTGATAC
Organism: uncultured Lachnospiraceae bacterium; assembly: GCA_944381535.1. GTDB lineage: Bacteria > Bacillota > Clostridia > Lachnospirales > Lachnospiraceae > 14-2. Next base: position 10,425 of record CALWLN010000016.1, on the reverse strand, counting down.
GGAACTGCTGGCACCGGGATTTGAAGGAATCAACGAGTTGACCCTCTCCAACGCCGCCTATCTCTCCCAGTGGAAGGGAAATGAGACCGTCCGGCTTCCCTTTGACACTGCGGAATTTGACGCGCTGCTGGCCGAGAAGGCGGCTGCTTCAAGCTACGATGGGACAGTGCGCACTGAGGCGGCGCAGGAAAGCGAATACTTATCACGCTGGCAGGTCCGGTGGTAAAACCGGAAACGCGCCGCCTCAGTTATTTTCCATCTGAGGCGGCGCGTTGATTATGGCGCATCGGCCGGCGCACACTCTGCTTCATGGCTGCACATTGCCCGAACCCACTCCCCGGGCAGGGTCTCCCACCGGAAGCCAGCTCATCACTCTGTGAATGCATTGATCCCAGAAGATCCAGTCATGATTTCCCGGCCACTCCTCATAGGTAACATCATATCCCTGTTTCTGCAGGAAGTCCCGGTATTTTCTGTTGTCGTCCACCAGGGAATCTTCTTTCCCGCAGGCCATATAGATGAAGGGCTTTTCTTTCTGCCCGGCTGCCTTTTCCGCCAGATAATAGTAATCCTTATCGCTCCCGGGTACTTTTTCAAGGGGACCCATGGACGACTCATAAAAGCTTCTCCTCTCAATGAGATTTTCCGACGAATCGTCTGCGTTCCGAAACCTGTCCAATATCAGAGCGGATGAAAAAGCACAGATTCTGCCAAATACATCATGGTATTTCAACCCGTTTACCAAGGCTCCGTATCCGCCCATAGACAGCCCTCCGATAAACGTGTCTTCCCGTTTGCGGGAAAGCGGGAAGGTATCCCGGGTAAACTCCACCAGTTCCTTCCCCAGAAATGTACTGAACCTGTCCCCGGAGGCCTCATTGTCCACATAAAATTTATTTTCTCCACTGGGCATAACCACTGCCAGATTATGGTCCTCCGCCCACATCTGCACTCTGGTTCCGCTAAGCCAGTCCGTATCATTGCCCAAAACACCATGTAACAAATATAATGTCTGATACGTTGGCTTCTTAAGAGCCCTCTCTCCCGGAGACACCTGTTTATCCGTTGGGATGATCACTTTCATACTCACCGTTCTCATTAAAGCACTTGAAAAAAAATCAATTTGCGCCTGGGCCATTTTATCTCCTCCTTCTGATGTAACCCATCTTTCTTCTGCCTCTTTGCGCGAAGGCTTTATTTCATTTTAGCACATTTTTTATTCCCTGAAAATCAATACGACAAATAAATTTGCCGTTTACTATAGCCTACCGGAAGGTGCCAGAAAAAATCCACCCTTGACACTCTGCCCCGTCCTGTGGTAAAATCCAGAAAGCAAAGCAGTCAACAAAAATATAAGAAATGTGCGTCTCTCTACCGCCGGGTAGAGAGTTCAGGCACCGGACCTCCTGTCGATAGGCCTTAGAAGACAGGAGGAACCGGTGCTTTTTTTGCGGAAAGGAGCATCCTATGGGCAAAAGTCACTTACAAAATCACTGTTTCAAAGAATTTATCTGGTACGCGTCCCTGAATGTGCTGGGCATGATCGCCCTGTCCTGCTACATTCTGGCAGACACTTATTTTGTGGCCAACGGCCTGGGAAGCAACGGGCTGGCCGCTTTGAATCTTGCTATTCCGGTGTACAGCTTTATCCATGGTACCGGGCTTATGCTGGGTATGGGAGGAGCCACCCGGTATTCCATGCTGCGCAGCCAGAGACAGGAGAAAAAAAGCAACTTAGTATTCACCCACTCGCTGGTGCTGGTCCTTTGCTTCGCCATATTCTTTGTGACATTAGGGCTGTTTTTTTCCGCGCCCCTGGCACGGCTCCTGGGCGCGGATACGACGGTGTTTGACATGTGTGAGACTTACCTTAAAGTACTGCTGTTATTCTCCCCCATGTTTCTGCTTAACGACTACATGCTGTGCTTTGCGCGAAACGACGGGGCGCCCCAGCTTTCCATGGCGGCCATGGTGACGGGAAGCCTGTCCAATGTTGTTTTGGACTATGTTTTCATTTTCCCAATGGGCATGGGCATTTTCGGCGCAGTGCTGGCGACCGGCCTGGCCCCCGTTATCAGCCTGGGAGTGCTGTCCCCCTTCTTTTTAAAGAAGCGCAATCATTTTCATATGGTAAAGCTTGAACCGTCTTCCCGGATGTTTGGGTATATCTTTGCGACGGGGGTGCCCTCTCTGGTGACGGAAGTGTCCTCCGGTATCGTGATGATTGTTTTCAACATGATTCTTCTGGGCCTTGCGGGCAACTCCGGAGTTGCGGCTTATGGGGTGATTGCCAACCTGTCGCTGGTGGTGATTGCCATTTACACCGGAATCGCCCAGGGTATACAGCCCTTACTCAGCAAGTATTACGGCTGCGGGGCCGCTGACCGGGTACGAAAGATCTTCCGGTATGCGGTGACCACATTAATCGGCCTCTCCGCCCTTATCTACTGCTGCGTCTTTTTTGGCGCGGAATGGATTACCGCAGCCTTTAACAGCGGTGGAAACGCAGCGCTTACGGCCATTGCCGTGCCCGGGCTTCGGATTTATTTTACCGGAGGGATTTTTGCAGGGCTTAACATTGTAATGTCTGTTTACTTTACCTCCACAGACAACGCAAGCCCCGCAAACATCATTTCTCTGCTGCGGGGCTTTCTGGTCATTCTTCCCATGTCCTTCCTGCTGTCGGGATTATTTCAGCTGACGGGACTGTGGGCTGCCTTTCCGGTGACGGAGCTGCTGGTGACGGCGGTTGGGGTGGTGCTCCTGCGCAGATGCAGGCGTATGAAAAAGAAAACAGATGGATAATTCAAAATAGTGGTCTTAACAAGCCGGCGGAGGTACTTTGTAATCTCTGGCGGCAGGCATTGCAAGAGCCAAAAAGGAGGCCATATGGCCTCCTTTTTATATAATCTCCAATTGTTCCTTCCCATCCGTAAGCCGCAGTACCCCAGCCGGCGCATCCTGATACCAGTAACACACGCTGCTGATGTCATCCCGGAGCGGAAGATATTCTCCGTTTTCGGTCCTCCAGCCCAGGGCCTGCAACTCTATCCACAGATTTTTCTTAAAACAGATGGGGTCCGCAAGATGGAAGCGGTACATCTGAAATCTGGTGTTGGCCTGGTAGACTCCGTCCGGCAGGAAAGCCTGGAATCCCGCATAAGGGGAAGAATAACTCTCATATCTGTGCGTCTTTGGATTCTCGAAATTCCACGCTCCCTGAAAATAATCTTCTGTTCCTGTCCCGCAGATCGTAGGATACTCATCGTCATCCAGGTAGAATTTCATTTCTCCCTCTCCCCACCACTGGTTGCTGTTCACCTGCCAGAAAACGCTGCAGCCTACATAGTGACCGCTGCCCTCAATCTTCGGCAGAAGCTTGTGGGTCTCCTTATAGCCAAGGGGATTGCTTCTGTGATAATAGGCATGAAAATACAGGCTGTCCTTGTCCACCTCACCAAGTTCATAGTTCACCTGATAGTAGAGGGTTACCTCATCGCAATGCAGATTTTCCAATGTGATTCTGCAATGCTTATGGAAGGGCATACTCCAGCAGCAGTTGAGGCCGTATCCGGGATTCACCTGAATCATCAGAGAATTGTTCTGATAATATTTGCCCCAGGCATTGGCAAAGAAATCCCCCACCGGAACCTCCACCGCAGGAATCTCCTCATTCTCCCAGAATATACGAAGAATCAGGAACCTGGGCAGACTGGTATGGGTCAGCCAGATTGAGGTAATCATCCCCTCCCCATCAATGTCCGCAATACAGGCTTCCTGTCCGGCCCCAATCCGAATACTGGGTGAAATCTTCCAGCCTGGGCCAAGATTTTTGGCGCATTCCGCTCCAGTACCCTCTGTGGCTCTTCCGCCTCCATTTTTGCTTCCGTCCGGATTCTCCGCGCTGATGGAGCGGGAAACCCTTTTTCTTGGTTTACATAATAATGAATAGTCCATTTCCTACCTCCTTCACCTGCTTCGATACACCTTGGCACCTTAAGAGCTGTTCTCTCTTTCCGATTCTATATCGACTCCCTCTATTATATAATAAGCCCTTGGCTCTGTAAAGCCGCAATCCTTATGTAACGCATACGCATGCCACCAAGACCGGAGGCTCCGGCTAGTCACCGGCAGCCTTCTCTTTATGAAACATCAATGTTTCTAATCATTGACTTTTTCTCCAAAAGTGGTAAAAATATAATTATAAAAGAAACTAAGGAGGATTTATGAAAACAATTGCTCAGGAATTTATTCTTCCAGCCGACTTAACCAACCGCAACTGCCATGCCAGCCACTGTCTCCCTCTCGGCGACGGCAGTGTATTTGCAGTCTGGTTTGAAGGAACCAGAGAGGGCGATAATGATGTATGCATCTGGGGTGCCCGGCGTTCTGCCAATGGTATCTGGTCTCCCAAAGAACAATTAACAGAGGACAATGGCCTTCCCCACTGGAATCCTGTACTTCTTAAGACCCCGGAGGAGAAAGTCATTTTATTTTATAAACAGGGAACGCCCATCAGCCAATGGTATACTATGTATATGATATCCGAAGATAACTGCCATTCCTGGTCCCATGCAAAGGAACTGGTTCCCGGAGATATCGGCGGCCGTGGTCCGGTGCGCAACAAAGCGATTCTACTGTCAAACGGCTGGCTGCTCGCCCCTTCCTCCGACGAAGCCTTTCTCTGGACCATGTTTTCCGATATTTCCAAGGACAACGGAATGACATGGACTGCCAGCCCCAAAGTAAATATCTTTCACGACGGCGAAGAACCCCTGACCTGGTACGATAAGAAGTTGGATCATTCCAGATTGCGCAAAAATCGCGGTGTCATTCAACCGACCTTCTGGGAAAGTTCCCCAGGGCATATCCATGCGTTGCTGAGGAGCAGCGAGGGAAAAATATACCGTACCGAATCCACCAATTATGGGCAGACCTGGAACCGCCCCAAAAAAACCTCTCTTCCCAATAATAACAGCGGCATTGACGCCGTCAAAATTCCAAATGGCTATGTCTATCTGGTTTACAATCCTGTGGGAAAAAACTGGGGAAATCGTTATCCCATTTCTCTGGCACTTTCCAAGGACAACGGCGCCTCCTGGACCAAACTTCTGGATCTGGAAAACGGCAGTGGGGAAGATGAATTCTCTTATCCCTGCATACAGTTCAGCGACGGCCGCCTGTATATTACATACACTCATAACCGCACAAATATCAGTTTCTGGATATTAGAGCCTTAAAAGAGGTTTTGATGCTGCTTGTCATCTCATATTTCCTTTCTCAATCCGCTCCGCCAGATCATTCAGATACACCCAGCGCTCCATCTTCTCCTCCAACCGGGCTTCCAGCTGCTCCTGCTCTTCCATAAGCTCCTTTAATTTCACGCTGTTGGTGGCGTTTAACCCAATCTGACCTTCCACCCTTTCCAACGCTTTCTCCAGCTCCGCAATATCCTCGTCAATGGTCTCAAATTCACGCTGTTCCCTGTAGGTGAATTTCAGCTTCCGGGGCGTAAGGTTGGGCTTCTTCTTTCCGCTTCCCACTTCCGGTGTCTGCCCATCCGGCACACAGCTTCCCAGCTTCGAACCTGAGACGCCTCCCTTTATCCCCAGCAGGGACTGCTTCAGGCCTCCGTCTTCGGTATACTTTTCCGGATACCGCAGAGCCCGGGCTTTTAAGTAATCCGCATACCCGCCTTCATACTGCTGAATCTGCCCCTCCCCCTCAAAGGCAAAAATCCGGTTCACGATCCGGTCCAGAAAATACCGGTCATGAGATACCGCAATCACAATGCCGTCAAAAGCGTCCAGATAATCCTCCAGAATGTTCAGCGTCTGGATGTCCAGATCGTTGGTGGGCTCGTCAAAAATCAGCACGTTTGGAGCCTGTATAAGAATCCGCAGAAGATACAGCCGTCTGCGCTCCCCGCCGGACAGCTTGCCAATCTTTGACCACTGCATTGTTCCGTCAAATAAAAACCGCTCCATCAAAGCCGAAGCCGTTATCTTCCCTTCATTGGTCTGAATGTATTCCCCCACCTGGCGCACATAATCGATAGCCCTCATATCCTCGTCCATATGAACGTTGTCCTGGGCAAAATAACCGATTTTGATGGTCTCTCCAATCTCAATGGTTCCACGGTCCGGCTGCACCTGGCCCATAATGATTTTTACAAGGGTGCTCTTGCCGCAGCCGTTGGGTCCCACAATGCCGATACGGTCCTGCTTTAAGAAAATATACGAAAAATCCGAAATCAGCGTCTGCCCGTCATAGGCTTTGGAAATATCCGTAAGCTCAATGGTTTTCCGTCCCATGCGGGAGGCTACCGAGGACAGTTCCACCCGTGCCTCCTCCAGGGGTCCTTCCTGGCTTAGCATATCCTCAATCCGCTGAATATGGGCCTTCTGCTTGGTGGAGCGGGCTCTGGCTCCCCGAGCTAGCCAGGCCAGCTCCTTCTTCAAAATGCTCTTCCGCTTCCGCTCGGAGGCCTGCTCCATATCCTGGCGCTGCATTTTCAGGCCCACATAGTCCGCATAGGAGCCGGGATAGCTGTAGATTTTACCGTGGTCCACCTCCACAATGCGGCTTGCCACCCGGTCCAGAAAATACCGGTCATGGGTCACCATCACCACCGCGCCCCGATAGGAGATAAGATAATCCTCCAGCCAGCGGGCCATTTCGTTGTCCAGATGATTGGTAGGCTCGTCCAGCACCAGAATATCTCTGTCCCGAAGCAGGGTATTTACCAAGGCTATCCGCTTTCTCTGCCCGCCGGAGAGCTGCTCCACCGACCGGTCAAAATCCGGCAGTCCCAGACGGTTCAACATGGCCCTGGCATCACTGACGATTGTCATATCCTGCCCATCCAGTCCCTCCAGGGCCCCCGAGAGCACCGTACTCCCCGCTTCAAACACCGGCGTCTGGGGCAGATACGCAATCTTAATATGATTTCCCATGATCACCTCACCGGAATCGGGTTCCTCGATTCCGGCTATCAGCTTCAGCAAAGTGCTTTTTCCCATGCCGTTGGCGCCAATGACGCCGATTTTCTCCCCCTCCTGGATGTGGAAGGAGGCCTCCTCAAACAACAGTCGGTCCGTATAAGCCTTGGAAAATCCCTCTATCGTTACTAAATTCATCTGCATTAGTCAATCCCCTTCAATTCCTGATACAGCCGCTTGGCGTAGCTGTCCGTCATGCCGCACACCGTATCCGTCACCAGAAGCAGCCTGAGATACAATTTCTCCACAGGGCTTTTCCCTTCGGAAAAATGCCGGTACACCGCCTTGTAGTTGTCCGACACCAGGGCCATCATCTTCTCCTGCACCGCCGTCAGCTTCCTGTCCGTATCATAGTTCACCGCAGCATCCACAAATTTTTCCAGCAGAAAATCAAAAATAGACTGGGCCGCAATCTCCAGCTTCAAAATGGCCTTGGAGCAAAAGGCGTACCGAAAGGCAATATCTCCCAGAGCTTCCATCAGATAGTGCCCAGTGGTTCCATGAAACAGATCCTCGCCGCGGCTGCCATAGCTTCCATCCATAATCTCCTCATAGTGATCCACAAAGCACGAGGTAGCGTCGTTGATCATCCACCCCTGCACGGAAACGCACCAGTTCTGTACCGCATTCATCTCCGCTTGCTGCAGCCCCCGTTTCCTGGCCCGCTCATACTTATGCTCCAGCGATTCCGTATACTTCCCGTAATCTCTGCGCTTTTCCTCCGGGATATGCTCTCCGTACAGCTTCAGTTCCTCCAACAGCCGGTAATAGGAAATACAGCCCTTTTTCACAGCGTCCTCGATATCCGCCGTCTTGTAGGCAATATCGTCCGCAGCCTCCAGCACGAAAGCCAGGGGGTGACGGTTCCCGTTGGTTCCCAAACTCTTCTGGACCTCCCAAAACACTTCTCTGTCCCCGTAAAAATAGCCCATCTTCTTGTATTTAATATGGCCTGTCTTTCTTATTTCCAAGGAGGAACCGGGATATTTGATGATGGTTCCAAGCAACGCCTTGGTGAGATTCATTCCGTTGGTGTCCACCAGATAGTGAAGCTTCGTCACCAGCCGGAACGCCTGAGTATTGCCCTCAAAGTGATAAAAATCCTCCAGCATCTGGGGTTCCAGTACTTTATCCAACGTCCGCCCGGTTCCTGCCTTTTCCGGGGAAACGGGATTCGACGCCTTCCCCTCCCCGTCAGAAACAGATTTCGGTCCGCCCCCCGCCTCCGGAAACGGAATTTCCGGCAGATGCTCCCGGAACCAGTCCTGTATGGCTGTCTCCCCGAAATGTCCGAAGGGCGGATTTCCAATGTCATGAAGGAGCCCCGCGCACTGGAGAATATCGCAGATATAGCCCTGATATTCCGGCAAAAAGCTCTCGTCCTTCTTTTCATTCAAAATCTTCTGGCTGATGTTCTGCCCTAAGGATTTACAGAAAGAGGACACCTCCAGGGAGTGAGTCAGACGGGTGCGGATAAAATCACTGTTGTCTAAGGGAAATACCTGGGTCTTATCCTGCAGCCGCCGGAAAGACGCGCTCCCGATGATCCGGTGGTAGTCCTTCTCATACTCGGTGCGCATGTCCCCGCTTCCCCCGGGCTTACTATAATTAGGTCTGATTCTGTCTGCGCAGAGCAGCTTCTCCCATTCCATCTGTCCTTGTCCCTCCTCCTATCTGCCTCTCCGAAATCCGTACTCATCCTTCAGTCTTTCATATATTTCATAGGACACCGGGCATACTGCCACAGTGTCCAGTACACTCAGCAGGCTCCACAGCCGCTCCGGCTGATTTGTGTAGGGATAATTTTTGCAGGATTCCGGTTTACAGTCGCCCAGCTTACAATTTCCGTCTTCCTGAAGGAAATCGCAGGGCTTGTGCTTTGTCTGATAACCGCCTTCTTTGTCCTGCTCTAAAAAGAAATCTACGAACTGTTCCGTGGTGATTCCCAAATGCTCTGCGTCTTTTTTGAAATCTTCTTCCGGTATGCTTCCTTTATACATTTTACAGCAGTTTCTGCATTTACTGCAGTCATAACCGGCAAACAGTTCTTTGTGCAGACGTAAAAACTGCCTGTCCAGCTTTTTCTCATCGGCATGGCCTTTCAAGAAACTTCGAAATCTGAAATTTTCATTTTCCTTTTTCTTTGCCGCCGCTTTTACTTTATCCGGCTGTATCATAGATATTCCTCCCTGCGTAATCATTTCTCTTTTTTGATTCTACCACAGGATTGAGCGATTATCCATAACTTTTGATCGCTTCACCGCCATAAACATCGCAAAGCGGGTTACTGTTTACGGAGTAAACAGTAAAAATACCCGGCAGGTCGAAAACCTGCCGGGCGTGAACATGTGTTATGCCGTTTTTACTTACTTACTAATTTACGATAACAGAAGACATCCTTTCCAAAACTGCCGATGTAGTGGAGTTCTTCCCAACCACGTTTCCTATATTCATCGCTTGGCATTATATTTCGTTCCGAATCACCCGGGCAGTCGAGCAACCAGCCTCCCGCCCTACAGACCCTGGTCAATTCAGCGATTTCACCGTCATAATTATCTCCGACCACATGACCGGACATCACCACGTCAAAGGTATCGTCGGGAAAAGGAATTTCTTCCGCAAAGCCGTCTAGAACACGGATATTTCGGATTCCTTCTTTTTTAATCTTATCGCGCATAAACTCTCGGAGCGTACCGACAGGTTCCATCGCGTAAACCCACTTGGCCTTTTCAGCGGCCGCAAAGGTTAAACGCCCGGAGCCGGCGCCCACATCCAGAACGACTTTCCCCGACAAATCCGCAAGTTCAAATAAACGTTCTTTACTCCAACCCCGGATAAAATCACAATGTTCAGCCATTTCCTCCGGCGTTGTATAAATTGTAAAATCTTCCACGCTCAGTAACGCATATTTTTCGGCCTCCCGGATTTTGTGGCCGTCTGTTACGGAAGGCGCGTTTCTCACCAGCTCTTCCACAAGCAGCGCGCACTCCGGACAACGATGCGCCAAATACCATTGGACGGCGGGATTCGCCTTCAGCGCGATTCCTATGCACTCCGTCCATTTCTCCTTATCATTTCTCCATCCTCCCAAATTCAGCATGAGACGGATTTGGAATCGTTCCAGAAGAAGAAAGCTGTGAAAGGAATACTTCCCGGGGTCGATCCAGTTTAAATTTAAAGACATACAATCCTCCTTGTTATTCGGAGGGCTAGAATATGGATACCCTCCTTAATTTTGTTTGCGCAAGTGTAATTGTATATTTCATGTGAACCACCCTTTCTTCCAAAAATTTATAAGAAATATGTCTTATGCAAAAATAGTATCATGTATAAATCTGCAAGTCAACATCATCATTCGCGCGTTTTTATGTTAATATCAAAAAAATATTTCATTGATTTTTACACGAATAAATGTTATCGGCAC
>CALWLN010000015.1 GCA_944381535.1 uncultured Lachnospiraceae bacterium | reverse complement strand
TATTCCGGGGACCAGCCGGCGACCCTGTATGGTCTGCGTCAGCAGCTCCGCGGGGGCCTGTCCATCGGCCTGTGCGGATTCTCCATCTGGAGCGGCGATATGGCGGGCTATGAGGGCACGCCGGACGAGGAGACCTTTATCCGGGGGGTGGAATTTTCCGCCTTTCAGCCTCTGATGCGCGCCCATGGAGCCAGGACCCGGTGCCCGTGGGATTTTGGAAAGCAGGCGGAGGAGGTATACGTCAGGTATTACTGGCTGCGGGAGAACTTTGTGGAGCTGCTCTACAGCGCAGCGGTTTCCTCCAGCCTCCTGGGACTTCCCATGATGAAGGCCATGGCGCTGGCCTTCCCAGAGGAGGAGTCCTGCCTGGACAACGGGACTCAGTATCTGTTCTGCGATGCGCTGCTGGTGGCTCCGGTGCTGGAGCAGGGAGCCAGGACCAAGCAGGTGTATTTTCCCAGGGGGAGCTGGTACGAGCTGTGGAGCGGCGCACGGATAGAGGGAGGGGAAGAGAAGGCTCTTCCGGTATCCCTTTTGGATTGTCCCGCTTACTTTAAGGCCGGAGTCGTGGCGCCTGTGAGAATGCATAAGAAGATGCGCTGGGCCATGCCTTTCAGCGGCCAGTCCAAGACCAGGGGGCTGCTGATCACCCCGCCGGAGGAGGATTGTGAATTCACCTATTACGCGAATGAGAAGGATTCCTGTGTCTTTCAGTGTAAGCGAGAGAACGAGAATACGTTTTCCGTTGTTGCGTCCGGAAATGTAGAGGTGAAGCGGCTTCTTATATACGGGAAGGTCAGCCGGATCCAGGTGGATGGCCAGGAGACAGAATTTTCGGTGATCCACAGGGAGCAGAACCTCACGGCGCTGAAGCTTAAAGCGGGCGGCTTTCGAGAGCTGACGGTGATCTGCAGCTGAGGCGGAAGCTTCCAAGAGCCGGGTGATCTGCGGCTGAGGACACCGGCTCTTGTACATCCGCCGGAAATATGCTACAATAGGTTCCAGGATAAGGAGAACTACTCCGTAAGACAGAGGAGGAACAGGAAGATGAGCAGTGAGAGATACGTGGCTTATGTAGGAACCTATACACACGGAACCAGCGTGGGAATCCACCTGTATGATGTGGATGTGGAGAAGGGAGCAATGACGGAGCGGAAGGTGATTCCCATCAACAATCCTTCCCATCTGACCATTTCCAGGGACGGACAGTTTTTGTACTCCATCGCCGACGAAGGGGTGGAGGCCTTTCGGATTCTCCCGGACGGAGACCTGGAGCCCATCAATGAGGCCTGGATCGGAGGCATGCGCGGTTGCTATGTAGCTGTGGATGACAAGAACCGGTATCTCTTTGTGGGCGGCTATCACGACGGCCGGGTGACGATGATGAGACTGAATGAGGATGGCAGTATCCAGGGCATTGCGGATGGAATTTTTCACCAGGGCATGGGAGGAAATATTGCGGAGCGCAATTCCAGTCCCCATGTAAATTGCGTCATGCTGACGCCGGTGAAGCAGAATTACCTCTGCGCCGTGGACGGCGGGCTGGACCATGTGAAGATCTACCAGGTGGATTATGAGAAAGGAAAGCTGAAAATCGCGGATATTCTGCGGTGTCCCATTGATTCGGCCCCTATAAAAATCCGGTTTTCTGAGGATGGCAGGTTTGCCTTCGTGCTTTGTGAGCTCAAGAATACGGTAGAGGTGTACAGCTACCAGTGTACGTCCAAGGGACCGGTATTTGAATATGTGCAGAGTGTGCCTACCGTGGACAGCAAAAATCTGAAAAACAGCGGGGCCTGCGGGCTGGAAATAACGGCGGATGGAAGGTATTTGTTCTGTTCCAACGCAGGGACTAATACGGTGAAAGTGTTTGAAATTGACAAGGAGACCGGAATGCTTACGGAGGTTTGCAACTCCGCAATCAGCGGGGACTATCCCAAGTCACTGGGGCTTTTTCCAGATGGAAAGCATTTCGTAAGTCTGAATCATGATACCAACGCCATGACCTTGTTCAAGATGAATTACGAGAAGGGTTATTTTCTGATGGTTGGCAAGCCCATCAAGATTGACACCCCAAACTGTATCCGGTTTCATAAGCTGGGGTAAGCAGCCTGTCGGAAAGCAGTTCTTGTCCTGCTGGAAATCTGGCGGGATAAGAACTGCAGAAAACATAGCAGCGAAACAGCATTTTTCTCTTGTAATTTCTTTCGATTTTTGTTATTCTGAATATACATTTCGGAGAAACGTAGTTCGATACCATCTTTCTCCGCAATCTATCGCCGGAAAATGTGTATGGCGGTTCATGGCTGGTTCAGCCTGTGTATCAAAATCATATTAACAATCGAATAGGCGCAGGAAATGGTTTCCATCCCCCGTGTCCAGTAAATGCCCTTCGCAAAACTGGCCTGCAAGTACAAAATATCTCTTGAACTGCAAATGTGGGAAATGGTATAATGAAGAAAAATTCCCAGGGATAAAACCATATTCCCGCCTGGATGGGAGGGATTTTTATCTCAAGGAACAGTAACAAGAAAAAGGACGCGCCGGTCAAGCGTCAAATGCAGAAACCCCATATTTTCTGCGATTTTGTAAACGGGGTGCTATTCCAGGGACAGCAACGCCTGGAGCCGGAGATGTTGACAAGACTGCCAGAGGGCACGGTACTGGAACTGAAAGGAAAAGAAGAGGACGTTCTGAGACTAGAGCGTGTGCGGGATGTGATATTTGAAGCGGCATTACCGCATAAAAAACGACTGATTTTTCGTGTCATTCTGGGAGAAGAAAATCAGAGTTTTGTGGATTACGGCATGGTCATCCGGGAAATGGGGTATGAAGCGGGCGGCTATGGAGAGCAGTTAAGACTGAGAAAATTGAAGCGCAGAGAAGAAA
>CALWLN010000014.1 GCA_944381535.1 uncultured Lachnospiraceae bacterium | reverse complement strand
TATGGAAAACGTCAAAAAAGTATTGGAGTCAAAGGAAAAATCTACTATAAAATAAGGCATTTCTTCATATGATTCGAACCAGCACCAATCGGTGCTGGTTCGAATAACAGTTTATAAGTTTATCCTGTTTTCTGCCCGCCGCGGGGTTGACATTTTCTTCATGTGTGATAAACTTTTTAAGTAATTACGTTATGGATCAATCAGCGTATCCGCTGAATTAGGAGGAATTATACATGTCGGCACCTTACAACCACAGAGAGATTGAACAGAAATGGCAGAAGGTCTGGGACGATGAGAAAGCCTTTGCGGCCACTGACGATTATTCCAAACCCAAATATTATGCATTGGTGGAATTCCCGTACCCCTCCGGGCAGGGACTTCACGTGGGTCATCCGAGACCTTATACGGCGCTGGACATTGTGGCCAGAAAACGCAGAATGCAGGGTTACAATGTACTGTATCCCATGGGCTGGGACGCTTTCGGTCTGCCCACGGAGAACTACGCCATTAAGAATAAAATTCATCCCAAGATTGTCACGGCCAACAATGTGAAGCGGTTCAAGAGTCAGCTTCACTCCCTGGGCTATTCCTTTGACTGGGACAGAGAAGTGAACACCACGGATCCGGAATATTACAAGTGGACCCAGTGGATCTTCCTGAAATTATTTAAGGCGGGCCTTGCCTACAAGAGCGAGATGCCCATCAACTGGTGTACCTCCTGTAAAGTGGGCCTTGCCAATGAGGAAGTGGTAAACGGCGTCTGTGAGCGCTGCGGTTCCCCGGTGGTCCGCAAGGTCAAGAGCCAGTGGATGTTGAAGATCACCGAATATGCGGAAAAGCTGCTGGAGGGCCTGGACCATGTAGATTTTATCGAACGGGTAAAAGTATCCCAGCGGAACTGGATCGGCAAGAGCCAGGGAGCGGAGGTGGACTTTGCCATTGCGGGAAAGGATGATAAGCTCACCGTATATACCACCCGGCCGGACACGCTGTTCGGAGCGACCTACATGGTGGTATCCCCGGAACATCCCATTTTGGAGAAATATAAGGATGACATTAAAAATATTGCCGAGATCAACGCCTACCAGGAGCAGGCAGCCAGAAAGTCCGACTTCGAGCGTTCCGAGCTTGCCAAGGAAAAGACTGGCGTGGAGATTGACGGACTGAAGGCTATTAATCCGGTAAACAACAAGGAGATTCCCATCTGGGTGTCCGACTATGTTCTGATGAGCTACGGAACAGGCGCCATCATGGCCGTTCCGGCCCACGACACCAGAGACTGGGAGTTTGCTAAGAAATTCGGCCTGCCCATTATCGAGGTGGTAGCCGGCGGAGAGGACGTGCAGAAGGAAGCTTTCACTGATGTGGCCACCGGAACCCTTGTGAATTCCGATTTCTTAAACGGTCTGGAGGTTGCGGAGGCCAAGAAGAAAATCATCGCCTTTCTGGAGGAGAAGAAGATTGGCACCGGCAAGACCAATTATAAGTTGAGAGACTGGGTATTTTCCCGCCAGCGTTACTGGGGAGAACCCATTCCCATTGTGTTCTGTGAGAAATGCGGCTACGTGCCCCTTCCCGAGAGAGAGCTTCCCTTAGAGCTTCCGGAGGTGGAAAGCTACATGCCTACCGACAACGGCGAGTCTCCTCTGGCGGCTATGACGGACTGGGTGAACACCACCTGTCCCTGCTGTGGCGGACCGGCCAAGCGGGAGACGGATACCATGCCTCAATGGGCCGGTTCTTCCTGGTATTTCCTGCGGTACACTGACCCCCACAACGACAAGGCTCTGGCAAGTCCCGAGGCCTTGAAATACTGGCTGCCGGTGGACTGGTACAACGGCGGTATGGAGCATACCACCCTGCACCTTCTCTATTCCCGGTTCTGGCACCGGTTCCTGTACGACCAGGGCGTTGTGCCCACCCCGGAACCCTACCAGAAGCGTACCTCCCATGGGATGATTCTGGGAGAAAACGGGGAGAAGATGTCAAAATCCCGGGGCAATGTGGTGAACCCAGACGATATCGTTATGGATTACGGCGCAGACACCTTAAGAACTTACGAGATGTTCATCGGAGCTTTCGATTTGAGCGCCTCCTGGTCGGAGAACGGCGTCAAGGGCTGCCGCCGGTTCCTGGAGCGTGTGTGGAAGCTACAGGATATTCTGGTGGAGGGTGACGCCTACAGCCCGGACCTTGAGACGAAGATGCACCAGACCATCAAGAAGGTTAGCAATGATTACGAGAACTTAAAGTACAATACGGCCATTGCGGCTATGATGGCTCTCCTGAATGATTTTGCCAAGAAGGGAAGCGTCACCCGCAAGGAGTACGAAACCTTCCTGGTGCTTTTAAACCCGGTGGCCCCCCACATTACGGAGGAACTGTGGAGTATTTGCGGATATTCGGGACGGGTGTACGCCCAGACTTGGCCGGAGTACGACGAGGCAAAGACGGTGGAGAATACCGTGGAATTAGCGGTTCAGATTAACGGTAAGACAAAGGGTACCGTGACGCTGCCGGTGGATGTGGATAAGGATACAGCCATTGCCGCCGGAAAAGAGGCCATTGCCGATAAGCTTACCGGAACCATTGTGAAGGAGATCTATGTACCCGGAAGGATTATAAACATCGTGCAGAAATAGGCTTGAAAAATGAAATATCCGCCCAGGTGCGGCTGTATGGCTCGCTGCCTGGGGGAGTAAAAGAGAAGAACTTTGTTATGTACACATAACAGCGTTCTTCTTTTTTTCTTATTTCAATAAGATTCTCTTTAAATTTTTAGAGTACTACAGTATAATAAGCATATATTGTATGTTTCTTTCAGTGGGGGTTAAGTGTTATGATCGTAAGCGCAAGCCGAAGGACAGACATTCCTAATTATTATTCGGAATGGTTTTTCAATCGCATAAAAGAGGGCTTTGTATACGTGCGCAATCCCATGAATCCTCATCAAGTGAGTAAAATTGACTTATTACCCCAGGTGGTGGACGGCATTGTCTTTTGGACGAAAAACCCGGAGCCCATGATGGGTCGCCTGGAGGAATTGGCGGCGTACAGGTATTATTTCCAGTTTACACTGACCGGATACGGGAAGGACATGGAGCCGGGGCTGCCCCACAAAAAAGAAACCTTGATACCGGTGTTTCAAAAGCTCTCCGGTAAGCTTGGCAGGAACCGGGTGATCTGGCGTTACGACCCGATTTTGTTTAACAGAATTTATACGCCGGAATATCATCTGCGTGCTTTTACCCAGATTGCGGAGGCTCTTAAGGGGTATACGGAAAAGTGTGTCATCAGCTTTGTGGACGCCTATGCCAAAAACAGGAGGACCCTTAAGAACCTTGGGGCTTACGAGTTGATCGGGCGGGCTCTGATGGAATTTGCCTCGAAATTAAGCGAAACTGCCGGGGAAAACGGAATGACGGTGGGAAGCTGTGCTGAGACGATGGATCTGGCGGCCTGTGGAATTGCACATAATTGCTGCGTTGACAAGGCGCTTATCGAGGAGATTACCGGTTATAAAATCAAGGCGGGGAAGGATAAGGACCAGAGGCCGGAATGCGGGTGCGTGGAGAGCGTGGAAATCGGAGCCTACGACACCTGCAAAAACGGCTGCCTCTATTGTTACGCCAACAGCAACCCGGCCAGCGTGAGGAAAGCCTGCGGGCAGTATGATGCGGCTTCGCCGCTGTTGTGCGGACGCGTGACGGAGGCGGATAGAATCAGTGCGCGGGCGGTGAGGTCACTGAGGATCATGTAAACGTATTTGCAGTTATAGTAAGAAGAAAAGGTGGGAGGGATTTTACATGAGAAAAAAGAAACTTGTATCTGTATTGGCAGTTCTGGTGTTTGCCTGTGTGGTGAGTATTTCCGCCGCCCGGCAGGTATTTCCGGTTGAATTTCGTGAGGTGGAAGTCACGCCGGAAATACTGGAAAAATTCAATTTGCAGACATTGCGGACAAGCGGAAAAAACAGAAATCTTACATGGACAAGTCCAACGGCGTATCACGCTGTTTGCTCGATCGGAGGAGAAAAGCGCGAGTATTGGTCGCTGCCTTATGTGACATACAGCTATTCGGATGTTTCCTCGGCGGATAGCGTGTGGACGGCGACTTTTAAAGTGGCTGAGTATAGTCAGATCGGGGATAAGCTGCATTATGGAAAGAACGTTTTTGAGTATAACAATATAAAGCTTGCCTTTCGCTGTGGGGACAACGCCACGTTTCTTCGCACGTTTCAGAGTGGAAGAACGCTGGAAAATAAAGACAGCGAGGCAGAGCTCACAGGCGGGGGGCTGGCAAACCGGCTGACAACGGAAGCCGGCGGGACCCTGGATGGCCGGTACGTATTGAAAGCTTGTACGGATTATGATGGAGAAGAGGGGAAAGGGGATTATTTTTTATACCAGGGAGTCCTTTCGTATGAGGCGTCCGGGGAAAATGCGGATGACGAGGGAACGCTTCTGATAGAGTTCGACAGGAGTTCCGCTTTCAATTCCGCTGTGGAGCATGTGGAACAAAGGATTCCGCTTCCTTATTCCGTAAGACCGTAGTTGCGGGATTCTGGAATATGATTTTCTATAATAAAATCGGCAGAAAATCAGTTTTTAAGGAGGAATGACAAGTATGGCAAACTATGATGTGGCGGTCTATATCTGGCCGGCCTACACGGGAGACGAAAGCAGAACCAGGATGTTCTGGCCGGAGGGAATGGGGGAGTGGCAGTCTGTAAAGAATTCCGTGCAGAAGTATCCGGGTCATCAGTGGCCCAGAAAGCCTCTCTGGGGATACGTGAATGAGGCGGACCCCTATGTGATGGAGATGGAGATTGAGGCTGCGCTGGATCATGGCGTAAACGTATTTATCTACGATTGGTACTGGTACGACGGAAGGCCTTTTCTGGAGAATTGCTTAAACGACGGATTTCTGAAGGCAAAAAACAATGAGAAGATGAAATTTTATCTCATGTGGG
>CALWLN010000013.1 GCA_944381535.1 uncultured Lachnospiraceae bacterium | reverse complement strand
TTTCTTCTCTGCGCTTCAATTTTCTCAGTCTTAACTGCTCTCCATAGCCGCCCGCTTCATACCCCATTTCCCGGATGACCATGCCGTAATCCACAAAACTCTGATTTTCTTCTCCCAGAATGACACGGAAAATCAGTCGTTTTTTATGCGGTAATGCCGCTTCAAATATCACATCCCGCACACGCTCCAGTCTCAGAACGTCCTCTTCTTTTCCTTTCAGTTCCAGCACCGTGCCCTCTGGCAGTCTTGTCAACATCTCCGGCTCCAGGCGCAGCTGTCCCTGGAATAGCACCCCGTTTACAAAATCACAGAAAATATGGGGTTTCTGCATTTGCCGCTTGACAGGCGCATCCTTTTTCTTGTTACTGTTCCTTGAGATAAAAATCCCTCCCATCCAGGCGGGAATATGGTTTTATCCCTGGGAACTTTTCTTCATTATACCATTTCCCGCATTTGCAGTTCAAGAGATATTTTGTACTTGCAGGCCAGCTTTGCGAAGGGCGTTTACTGGACACGGGGGATGGAAACCATTTCCTGCGCCTATTCGATTGTTAATATGATTTTTGATACATAGGCTGAACCAGCCTTGAACCGCCATAGGTACTTTAGGCGATAGATTGCGGAGAAGGATGGTATCGAACTACGTTTCTCCGAAATGTATATTCAGAATAGCAAAAATGGATAAAAATTGCAAGAAAAATTTTATAGGCAAAAGGCCTTAACGCTTTCCCGCTTAACGATAAGGAATCAAAGCGGGAAAGCGTGTTATCTGCCAATTTAGAAGGATTCATCCTGCTGAGCACATTGAATCATTGGGTTATCAACAAGTTCGATACGGACCTGTAACGGTGTTGCAAGGAATTTGTTGATGTTGGCGACTGCACTACTTAAAATTTTGGAAGCGTTCTCAGCACATATGGCGCCGTCATATATATCCATGCCTGCATTACAGTCCATTTCAATATCAACAGCCTTTAATACGGTGCTGAGGTTATTTTGCATGATCTGGAGGAAATTTATCGTTTCGATAAGATTCTCGTGCTGGATAACGGGGAAGCAGTGGGATTTGGTTCACATAAAGAGTTACTGCAAAGCTGTGGACTGTACAGGCAGCTTTACCGGGAAAAGCTGTCAAATCGAAGGAAAGGGGAAATATGATATGCACTCGCTGCGCGATATGGTGAAATACATTCGGAAAAATCAGGGGATATGGCTCTTGGGGCTTTTCCTGTCGGCATGCTTCAGTATGGCTACAAATATCTATTTTGCAAACAGGCTGCAAAGCTACGTGACACTCGTAACGCAAAATCAGTCATCCCTGCAAAGCATTTTTAAAATGCTTCTGATGACACTGCCGGTTCTGTTGCTGCTTTCGTGCATAGATAATCTTGGACTGTATATGTTTTCGCTGTTTCTCGCTTTAACGGAAAAAGAATTGCGGTATGATTATTGCGGCAGCCTGCTTTGCGCATCCTTCCAAAATTTGCGAAAGCTGAAATCCGGAGAGCTGCTGACACGATATACCACGGATATTGAGCAAAGTGCCCAGATCGTTTCTTATGATATTTTTGGCGTGATTTATCCTCTGCTGGTTGGGACGGGATATATGACGGCGGTTCTGCTGTCCAATCCATGGATCGGAGGGATCATGCTTGTGCTGGGGGTGGCCGTGATTGTATCGAATTTTATGTTTGTGCGGGGAATGAAGCATGCCCAGGAGGAAATTCTGCGAGCCAAAGAAGTGTATACCACTGACTGTATCAATGCGATTCATGGGAAAATGAGTATCCGGCAGTATTCCGCCAAAGAAATGATGGGGAAACGGATAGGCGAAGGGGCAGACCGTCTGTACGGAAAGGAATACAGGGCGGTACGGCTGAAAACGTTAAAAGTGCTGACATCGGATACTCTGGCCAATTGCTGTGTGTATCTTCTGACGCCGCTGGCCTGTGTGATGGCCGTTTGCGGCTATATGAGCGTATCCCTTGTCTTATTTATTCATCAGTTATGCCGGTGCTTTATTATGTATACGCAGAATTTTGCCAGCTCCTTTATTTACTACAGCGAACACGAATTATCCTATGCACGGGTCAGCGATGTGCTGTCCTTTCCGGATGAAACGGCAGGGGGCGGCGTCATTCCGCACGATAGCTTTCCGGAAAAAAGCAGTATCAGTGATATCTCGTTGCCTGAACTGCGGGAGCATATTGCTTTTTCACCAGAGCAGGGCGATGTATTTCGCGGAACCGTATATGAGAATATACGGCTGGGAAAGCGGAACGCTTCGGAACAGGAAATATTTCATGCGGCGGACAGAGCGGCGCTTACATATGGGGAGGCATTTTTTCAGCAGAACGTTGGAGAGCATGGAGAACAGTTGTCGGGCGGCCAGAGGCAAAAGGTTTCGATTGCCCGGGCGTTGATTAAGAATGCGCCCATATTTGTGTTTGATGAACCTACCGCGGCTTTGGATGCCGACTCGGAATCGGAACTGTTGAAGACGATTCTGGAACTGAAGCGGGAGGGGAAATGTATTCTGTTGATTACCCATAAAAAATCTACATTGCGTGTTGCGGATAGAATTCTGCGTATCAAGTAGGAAATGCTGGTCATGATAGGCGAGTAGAATTTGGTGGATTAGCGAACCTGGATTTTGTTGGAAATTACAAAAAGTCGCTCATGTTTTTGTAATTTTATTTGCATAAGTCGCTCATGTTTTTGTAATATTACTTGCATAAGTCGCTCATTTTTTGGTACAATATAGAAGCAGAGAGGAGCGATGCGCATGGCTGAGGTATATTTGAGACGAAAGATAGACACATATCTGAATTCCTGGAAAAAGAATCCGGATCGGAAGCCGTTGATTGTTAAGGGTCCAAGGCAGGTGGGGAAAACGGAGTCCATATTGCATTTTGCAATGGACACTTATCAGAGTGTTATTTATATCAATTTTGTTGAAGAACCTAAATACAAACTCATCACAGAGAATGGGTATAAACCGGACGATATTATCCGGAATATTTCACGTATGGATCCATCCAAGCGGTTTGAACCAGGTGAAACACTTATTTTTTTTGATGAACTTCAGGAATACCCGGAGATTGCTACTGCTTTAAAGTTTTTTAAGCTTGACGGTCGCTTTGATGTCATATGCAGCGGGTCCCTTCTGGGGATTTCCTATAAGCGTATTGAAAGCAATAGTGTTGGATATAAGGCTGATTACATTATGTATTCTATGGATTTCGAGGAATTTCTGTGGGCAAAAGGGTATGACGGTGCAGCGATTGAGGAAATGCTGTGGCATATGGAGACAGAACGGCCTTTTTCTGAAACGCTGATGAAAGTGTACAGCGATATGTTTCTGGATTATTGTATCCTTGGCGGAATGCCGGCAGTTGTGCGGGAGTATATCCAAAAAGACACCTTTGAAGGAACGCTGGATATTCAGAGGCAGCTTTTGGAGGATTACAAGGAGGATATCCGAAAATATGCGGATGGGATGGATCAGACCAGAATTCTCAATGTATTTGAACAAATCCCGATTCAGTTGGCAAAGGATAACAAGAAATTCCAGATATCCAAGGTTGCAAAAGGCGCCCGGTTCAAAGATTACCGTGGCTGCATTGAATGGCTGAGAGACGCAGGCATCATTAATATCTGCTATTGTCTGAATTTCCCGGAACTTCCGCTTCGGGGAAATTATGATGACACTAAGTACAAGATTTATTTCTTTGATACAGGATTGTTTGTGGCTATGTTGGATGAAGAAGCACAGGAAGATTTGCGGGCTAATAAGAATCTTGGCGTGTACAAAGGTGCTCTGTACGAAAATATGGTAGGTGAGGCGCTGACGAAATGCGGATATGCTCTTTATTACTATAAAAAGGAAGATTCCACATTGGAGGAAGATTTTTTTGTGAGAACAAGAGAAGCACTACTGCCGGTGGAAGTAAAGGCAAAGCGTGGAACGGCAAAATCCCTTCGGACGCTGATTAAAAGCGAGAGGTATCCGGATATTGATTGTGGGATTAAGTTTGCAGCAGGCAATATCGGATACAGCGATGGGATTTATACTTTCCCATATTTTTGTGCATTTCTTTTGAAGGAATATTTGAAACGGGTGGATTTGGGCAGAAGTCAGATGCAGGAAGAGGAAAGAAATTAGAAAAAATCACAGCTTTAGATGTCGGCTTGGATATTCGTGACCTTGGATTTGAGTAATCTGAAGTATTGCAGAAGGGCGAAAAATCTCGCCCCTTCTGCAACCAGATAAATTTTAATAGCAGATTTCCGGCTATCTGCTGGAATTAATCACCCTGCTCAATTAAAGTTGGTTTACTTTGAGAGGTGCCAAGCGAATACCCTGATATTAACCATGTCTTTTTAGCATTTCTAAGATGATAGCCGTATTTTATTTCCTCAGAAAATCTTCCACATACTTAAGGAGGTTTTCTTTGCTCAGAGTGACACTTTGGACTTCATACAAATTTCTGTCAATGGCGAAAGTGGCTTTATTTACTTTTTCCTTTTCCCCGTATGGATTATCAATATGATAAAAGGTGTAATAAACCTCAGTATCCGCAACAGTTATCATTTCTGTGTCTTCCGGTGGATAACTCAGCGGCCTTCCTGCATGTCGTCTCGCAAAATAAAGTTCTTGTCTCTTGCACAAAAACGACGAATCATAATAGCATCTCAGTAAAATTATCTCTTACAGTGTACCGGAAAAAACGGCACACTGTTTTCTTGTGTATTTCAGGGATTTCCGCTATAGTTGTTGTGACAACTATGACAAAAAAAGAGAAAGAACACACCTTCCACCGTACGTTCTTTCTCTCACCCGTGAGTGCCGCAGGCAGCGCCATTTGCAGGATCTATGTCCTAATGGATTGGCTTCTCTGCTGATAACAGTCACCTCAACACTATTATGATAAGGAAAAACGCTCTTTTTTGCAAGTTAATTCGTATAAAAAAATCATCAAAAGTTTTGTTCGAGGCCTACATGGATTCTTTCCGCCCCGAAAGGGAGACCTGCCCCATCTGCGGTTCCTCCGGCAACTGTCATGTCCATGCTTACTATGGCCGCCGCATCATCGATTTTATCCATGGGAAGCCTGTCACACAGGAGATCACGATCCTCCGGTTGGTTTGTGAAGGCTGCGGGCACACCCATGCTGTCCTCCCGGATATGATCATCCCCTATTCCAGCTATGGCCTTTTCTTTATCCTCCGGGTCCTGGCTGAGGCTTTTCTCCATCGTTCCTCCCTCGAGAGCCTCTGTGAACGCTTCTGTATCACCATGAACCAGTTTTACAGATGGAGACAGCTCTTTTCCCGGCACAAACAGGAATGGCTGGGGATACTGGAAGACTCCGAAGCTTCCGGGCTGGATTTCCTTCTGGTGATCGCGCAACTGCCGAAGTTCTCCTTGTTTTCCAGAAGTTTTATCTCCAAAACCGCCTATTCCTTCCTGCAGTCCCACCAGAATCCTCCGCCTATGACCTGAAGCCCGGCATCCCCCGGTCTGCGTATCCCCATCCCGAAGTCTGTTTTTGCCCGGCCACACGCCCTGGGGATGGAGGTCTCCTGTTTCCTTAACTACAATAAAGAAAAACGAAAAGGAGGTTCTTGTTTCATGGAAAACCAAAAACAACCGCTGTCTGAAGCTGCGAAAATCGCCCAGTTCCGGCTCGCCATCATCGCCCCTGTGATCCATGGGCTTTATCCGGATGCGTCCAGGAATGCTTATTACCGGCGGATCACGGAGAACCCGCTGACACTGCCGGACGGCTCCACATTCCAGTACAACCCCAAGACCATCAGCAAGTGGGTCTCCCTCTACCAGGCAGGCGGGATTGACGCTCTGATGCCGAAAGAACGCTCGGATAAGGGCTCTACACGGGTGCTGCCGGATACTGCCATCGAGGAGATCTACCGCCTTAAGGAAACGTTCCCACGGCTCAACGCCACCCAGATCTATAAACAGCTGGTGGAGAACTCTTTCATTCCCGCCACGGTCAACGTCTGCGCAGTTCAGCGTTTCATCCGGAACCACGACCTGAAATCAGCGCGGAATCCCAATGTGAAGGACCGTAAGGCTTTTGAGGAAGATGCCTTCGGGAAAATGTGGCAGGCGGACACATGCTACCTTCCGTACATCACAGAGGGCGGAAAGCGCAGGCGCGTTTACTGTATCATGATCATTGACGACCATTCCCGTCTCCTGGTGGGCGGAGGGCTTTTTTACAATGATAACGCCTACAACTTCCAGAAAGTATTTAAGCAGGCCGTTTCTGCTTACGGGATCCCGATAAAGCTTTACGTCGATAACGGCTGCGGCTACTCCAATGAGCAGCTCTCCCTGATCTGCGGCTCGATCGGGACGGTGCTCCCGCACACGAAAGTCCGGGACGGTGCCAGTAAGGCCAAGATCTTATACGACGGATTTTTTTATCCGCATCTTTTCTGGAAAGTATTGATTTTACAGCTGATTTTTTGAAAAAGATGCGGATAAAAAAACTACTCCAGACCAAACAACCTACGGATTTCAGCCTCTTTGCCTTCCCAGATATTCTCGGTTTCTGCTTCATCCAACTGCCCTTTTGAAAGTGCCTCTCTCATCTGTTCGACAGAAGGGATTGCATAAATTTTAGTGGTTTCTGAACTGACATGGCCTAATATCGCAGATACCAATTCCAGCGGTACGCCATCACGGTATAAACCGGTTGCCCTTGTGCGACGCAGCATATGTGGATATGTTTTGTCCGGTAATGAGGGATGTTCTTTGCGGACACTGTCACCATATTTTTTTACGATACGTTCCACATTTCTCTGCGACATATGATTCATCTTACCGTGAATCATTGTGTAAAACAACGGTGTATCAGGTAATGCATTAGGTTCGTGATAGTGGAGGACGTAATCCTTTACCAGATCTGCGCACTTTTTATTCAAAACGATCGACCTGGTTTTCTTGCCTTTCCCACGGATGGTTATAGAAGGATTTTTTACATTCAAAGTCATATCTCCCAGAACAATGCCTGTTAACTCAGATACTCTGACAGCAGTATCATACAGCAGAGCAAGAAGAACACGGTCTCTTCTTCCAATCTTTGTATTTTCCGGCTCAGCCAAAAAAGCTTTTAAGTCTTCTTTTTCTATGACCGGTCTTTGAAGTTTTGGCGTTTTGAGAAGCGGCACTTTCTGTACAGCCATATAAATCTGCATCAGGCCGATGTCACCATCGGAAACATACTTCAGATATGATTTCAGTGCAGCCAGCCGTTGGTTTACCGTACTGTTTGCAAGTTTTTGTGTTTCATGGAGATACTGCGAATAAGATAACACAAACTCATAAGTACAGTCCGAAAAGCAGAAATGCATCACTTTCATTTTCTTTACTTCAGTTACATATTTATAAAAGGAAGACAGTGAGATCCGGTAGGCTTTTATCGTATCTGCGCTCCGCTGTTCCTGGCTTTTAAGAAAGATATCAAGGAAGTCTTTTGTTTTTGAAAAGAACAGCTTTGCGAATTCCGGTTTCTTACTCATAGGAAGGAACCTCCGGGATTACATCATCCGCAATCGTATCTTTCTTTTCGATTGCTTTATATGCTTCTTTTACAAGATAATAGTAGTAAAAAGTCTCATTTGTACTCTTATGTCCAAGATAACGGCTAAGATATGGCATCATGACCTGCAGATCTACACCTGCCTCAGCCCATAGATTCATTCGTGAAACAACATAGGAGAAGCGAAAATCATGTACGGTCGGCTTATTGCTGCAGTTCGCATATGGAGTTTTATTCCAGAAACGGGTAAAAACACTGTCAACCGTTGTATTCGGTAAAAATTTTTCCGGATCCATTCCAGGGAAAAACCATTTTGATTCTTTTCCTAAGGTATCCGTCAGATAGGAATAATACTGCCTTGTACTTTCAAGCAGATCATCAGGAAGATAAACCAGCCGGTCCTTGTTTCCTTTTGAATCCATGATCGTTAGCGTTCCTGTTTCAAGATCCACATTTTCTGTCAGTATCCCTGCCGCTTCTGCATTACGAAGTCCACAGCATAAGTACCAGCGGAACAAAAGACGATACTCATTGGCAAGCCGGTGTTGATAGGCCGGTCTGTTGTCAGGTGGAAAGTAAGAATCCACTTCTGAAAAAAAGCTGATAAGTTCCTCTTCTTCAAATATATGAGGCAGAGCCTTTTTGAAATGGCAAAAATCATGAGGGATATATACATTGATTCCGCATGTAGCCATAAATAAAAGAAGCTGTCTTACACAGGAAATCCTTTTACCGTGATTGAAGGAACCTTCTGTTTCACTACGTTCCATCCAGTCACCGAGAAATGCCCTGGTTATTTCAGGAGTTTCGAGTTTTTTGTTAATGCAGTATGTATCAAAACGATTAAGAACCAGTTCTTCACTTTCATAGGAATAGCCGTTTGCATGTTTTTCCTCAAGGAGTCCATCTATATATGGTGCAAGCAGACTTTTACGTACAGTTTTATCTTTCATGTGACCATCCTCCTACACCACCACACTCTGAAAGAGACAGCGGACACATACGCATTCTGTCGGTATCCAATGAAAGATAGCGATTGAGCGATGATGTCCCACGCTGACCAAGTGCTTCGGCTACCATGTCAGCTCCAACGCCATTTTTCAGAAGCTGGGTTGCATATGTTTTACGTGTGACATGAAACCCGGAACCTTCCACTTTTCTGTCTGGGAGAGCCGTTTTGAGAGCCGCATTACAGACTGACCTGCCAATCGGTTTTTTAGGTGCCTTTTCGCTCAGAAATACTTTTGAAGATGCTTTCGGGCCGCGTTCCTCCATAATGTAACGGAAAAGAGCATTGTCAACTTCTGTCGGCATAGGAAGATTTACTTCGACAGATGTCTTTTTCTGTATAAATTTTATGGATGCAGACGCCCAGTTGACATCCTCGACGGATAGATTTGCAACGTCAGATGCCCTTAACCCCATTTTTAATCCAAGCAGCAGCATTGCTTTCTTTCTGAGTGTAAGCCTGGAGTCATCTTTATTGAGCTGTTCGGTTAATTCCGCCATTTCGTTCTCTGTCAGCACTACTACTATGGTTTCCTTCGGTGCACTTGTGCGTGGAAGAGATACAAAAAGCATGGGATTGGTTAAAAATCCATGTTCACCAAGATAAATGAGGAACTTCCGTATTCTGGCATTGTATGCATTTTTTCCCTGAGGTGTTTTATGGGTGTCATATACATGAAACTTCTTTATGTGAGAAGCATTTAACTCTCCGAACGAACGGATTCCTTCAGCATCCAGGAAAAAGCAGAACCGCGTAATGCTACTGCGGATCATGTCCAGAGTAGATTGCGCCCACCCTTCCTTGATCTTTGTTTCGACATAACCATCTGCAGCCGCGAAACACCATGCAGGGAGCTGATAAAAACGAGATGGAGTAGCACGATATACGGATTCTATGGAGATTGATGAGGTATGGTGGTAGTCAGCAATCATGCATAATGCTCTGCGGTAGGAATCAGCCTGCTTTCCGAAATGAGGACGAGTTTCTTCAAACCAGACCATGGCAATGTCTGGGTTATAGGCGTAGCTATTCATCTCCAGAAAAAGGATCAGAAGGTCAACAGCCCGGTTATTCAAAGTGGTTACATTTTTTGAATAATCATTATTACGGTGAAGCTGCACAAGAATGTCCTTATAACTGCGAAGGGTTTCAATGCATATGGTCTCAGACGATTCCATGTATTCACTGATTTTTAAATGAGCATCATTGGATATCTCATTCCAAAAACATCCTTGGGACTTTCCGTGAGAAAGATAATGTATGATCAGACTACAACTGTATGAAACTTCTCCTTTTTCATAGAAGTATTGCATCATGGCTGAAACGTGACTGTTTACCTGGGACTTATTAGTAATACCAAAGTAGATAGCATCATTATAAAAATCTGCAATCAGAGCTGCACTGATCCCACTGATCTGCTGAATGCCTCTTTTCTGTGCAAAAGCCAGAAACTTAGCACATGAATGGCGATGATTATCTATTGTTGCTTCAGAGAATGTATCTTTTTTAGAATCAAGATAAGTCTCAAGACGGTTCTTCATGTAAGAAGACAGAATCGTATATGACATCAGATGCTTTGTTTCATGCTCGATCCGTATAGAACCGGTTTCTGCAACATCCCGCAGTCTTTCAAGCGCAACACGCCCATGATTGATATCTGAAGGCGCAAGATTATTAGCCTGTGTATACCATTCATGAGCTGCTTCCGGAGAATAGCTGATGTTCTTTTCTTCCAGATAAACACGAAGTTTTTCAAAACATCGTTCGTTTGCTTTGATCAATGAAGAACAATACTGGTGATCGGACAGATAGTTCAACACAGACTGTGTTATAGTTTGATAAGTATCCATAGAGGTACCTCCTTATGTTTGATACCTCCATTATCAGGTAGCAGAACATTTTTATCCGCATCTTTTTCAAAAAATCAGCTGTAAAATCAATACTTTCCAGAAAAGGTGCGGATAAAAAAATCCGTCGTATAAGATCTTTTATACGAACATTCGTATAAAAGATCGAGCGCCAGTGGAGGACGTTAAAAGAAACATGGCTTTATACGCTGGATCTGGAGGCCATCCATTCCCTGGAAGAATTCAACCGTCTCCTTGCGGACTATATCCGTACCTATAACACATCCTTCCACTCCGGAATCCGGGAGATCCCGCTGGAACGGTACCGCCGCACCTGTATGCAGGTAAAAATGCCAGAATCCCGGTCCTGGCTGGACGAATGCTTCATGAACCGGGTTGCCCGCAGGGTCAACCGGGATTCCACGGTCTCCATTGACCGTATTTATTATGATGTACCCACGCAGTTCATTGCCTCCAAGGTGGAGATCCGTTTCCTTCCGGATGATATGTCTTCCGCATACATCCTTTATGAAGGGGAACACTACCCGATCCGCCAGACGGACCGGAATGAAAACTGCCGGACGAAACGGAACAATATGCCCTCCCTTGATTATTCACGGATGGGAGGTGGTTCCTGATGTCCCTTGCGTATTGAGGGCTTTCTTTTAATCCCTTTGACAAGCAGATGGTACAGGAAAAAGACCGCTTCCTCTCCCGGGACATGGCAGAGATGACACAGCGCCTGGATTATCTGAAGGATGCCCGGGGGATCGGGCTTTTTACTGCCCGTCCCGGCATGGGGAAATCCTTCTGCCTCCGCTGTTTCGCAAAAAGCCTGAACCCTAACCTGTACCACATGGAATACATCTGCCTGTCCACCGTCAGTGTCATGGAGTTCTACCGCCAGTTCTGCGCCGCGCTGGGTGTCAGTGACAAGGGTGGGAAACCGGGGATGTTCAAATCCATCCAGGAGCAGATCTGGTATCTCTACAAGGAGAAGCGCCAGCCTCTCCTTCTGGCAGTGGATGAAGCGCAGTACCTCTCCACCGGCATCCTGAACGATATCAAGATGCTGATGAATTATGGGTATGACTCCGTGAACTGCTTTACCCTGATCCTCTGCGGGGAGGCACACCTGAACAATACCTTGAGCAGGCCAGTCCATGAAGCCCTGCGCCAGAGGGTTACGGTTCATTACAACTTCTGCGGCCTCTCCGATGATGAAGTGGCAAGATATGTCCTTCATAAGATCGCCTGCGCTGGCGGAAGTGAAGCCATTATGGGGAAAGCGGCGCTTTCCGCTATCCACAGCCATTCCCAGGGCAACCCGCGTTTGATCGATAACTTGATGAGTGACGCCCTTGCCCTCGGCTCACAGATGGAGAAAAAAACCATTGATGCAGAAGTGATCCTGGCTGCTGTCAGCAACCAGAACCTGATGTAGGAGGGCGGCAATGGAATATCAATGCACACTTATAAGAGGCAGGCGGAAAGAGCAGTGGCAGGGTGGGATCCGGCTCATCAGCCATTCGGGTACTTGTTATGAGGCGGAGATTACTGGCCGCGGGACGTATTTCCATGTGATCGTGGGGAAACACTGTTACGGGAACTATATCTGCATCCCAAACCATGACATAGGGAGTGAACTTTCTGACTATCAGGACCTGTTCTGGAATACGGAACGTCTTTCAGGCCTTCTGAAAGACGTGGACGCAACGACCGTAGCAACTGGCCTGTGTTATCTGGTGTCACTGGACCAGGGGGAAGAAACCATTCATAGTTAAAACTGGCCACGGAGTCCATATGGGCTCCGTGATTTATAATGATATCCCTCAAAGTGCCTTACAATTGATGATACCGCGCAGCCGTCTCCCAGATAGCGCGGTCACATCTCTGCTATGTGGAAAAATAATCTGCTGCTTGCGTCTCCCTCAATTCGCCGTCCGACATCCTGCACAGTATTCCTGTAATGTCTTTTCCGAGTTCAGTATACAAGAAATTGCTACTCCGGTATTATCATCATAAGATACATCTATATCCAAATAGGAAAAGTTATTAATATCCGAAAAATCCCTTGTGCCTTCGGGACAGACACCACGAATTTCGATTTCCGCGTTTTCCCTATTTGGAATGTTTGCCATGATGCTGCCGTCCGGCAATATCTCACACAACTCATCATAACTGCTGAAATAATAATTTACGCCTGTTTTTGGATCCTCCGCCCCCGAAAGAGTAAAAGCGTGAAACAATGTGGAGGCACAGATAAGTATTACCGCCAGACACGCCGCAGCCACGCACCATGTTCTGATAAGGTGTGCCGGTTTGCTTTTTGCTGTCTTTGCTTTTTCAGCGTATTCGATGATATAGTCGTTCTGTATATCGTTCATAGAATCCATTAGGATATCTCGATCATCCATAATGTATTTCCTCCCCTTTTCTTTCAAAACGGTTTCACTTATTAAGACAACATTGACTGGCCTCAGGTCATAAAGATGGCTTTTTGTTAAGTGTATTTTACCAGAAAACTTATGAAAAGGCTACTGGCTTGAAAAGGAGTCATAACGTTTTATTGAATTTTGTCAGAAAATCCATTATACTAAAAAAATAACCTTAGTACAACGGAATACGGGGGGCTTACAATGGAGCAGATAAAGCTTCGAGATTATATTGAAAATCCATGCCGGGCTGCTTCTTTGCCCTATTGGAAAACAAAGAACATACCTGTTCCTGCTGATATGTTGATCATACACGAGGAACAGTATCAGACCGGACGCTTTGAAGCGTATGATGATGAGCGCTATTTTCGACTGCGGCATGACTTGAGTGAACTGCAGAAACCGGAACTTCCACCTGGGTATTCTGTTGTCCGTGCCACGGTGAGCGAATATGCGAATCATATAAACGATTGCTATGTGGACCTTTCGGTAACAGAAGAACTTATCCGCAGTTATGCCGGCCATGCCGTCTATGCCGGAGATTTATGGATTGCGGTTGCAGATGTGGAAACAGGGCGGATTGTCGCTTCTGGCATTGCAGAGTATGACTATGAGGTGCGGGAAGGGGTTCTGGAATGGATTCAAGTGACAGAATCTTATCGCAGGAAAGGGCTGGGGGAGTTTATTGTAAATGAACTTTTGTGGAGATTGCGAAAAAGAGCAGTTTTCGTGACAGTTTCAGGCAAAGTAGATAACAAAACCAATCCGGAGCAGTTGTACCGAAAATGCGGCTTCGTCGGAACTGATGTATGGCATATATTGAGACCAAAGAGAACGTTTGGCAATAACAGTCAAGAATAAGGAGAGGCAAGATGTCCCAGCAACAAATCGAATCCTGTATTGAGCAACAACTAAACGGCGAAATAAAAGAAATTGCATCTATGTAGGCCTCCAGGGCAGCTATCTGAGAGGGGAAGCAACCGAGGACAGCGATCTTGATATCATGGTTGTCATAGACGACATTTCTGTTAAGGACCTCGACGAATACAGAAATGCCATCCGTACCCTGGAAGGCTTTGATAAATCCTGCGGCTTCATTTGCGGAAAAGAGGAACTAAAAAATTGGAATCCTCTGGAAATCTGCCATGTTCTTCATTCCACCAGGGATTACTTCGGAACCCTTTCCGAACTGGTTCCTGCGTATTCCGGGGAGGACGTGCGCAATTTTGTGAAGCTGAGCCTTAATAACCTTTATCACGAAATCTGCCATCGCTATGTTCATGCTTCCAGAGAGAAGAATGTGGCAGGCATTGGGGCGACCTGTAAATCTGTCTTTTTCATTCTGCAAAATATGCATTATCTGGACAGCGGGGCCTTTCTCAACACGAAGCAGGCGCTTTTGGAAGCGCTGTCCGGCAAGGACAGGGAAGTCCTGGATGTGGCCATTTCGTTGGGAAGGGACGAGGCTTTTGATTTTGACGAAGTATTCGCTCTGCTGTTTACCTGGTGCCGGGAGACCATGACCAGGATAGCCTGATGGTTATGAGTATTTCACTAAAAGTAAGAAATTGATGGAGGAGGAACGTCATGATAAAACCAAAACGATTGAAAAAAGGTGACAAAATAGCGGTAGTCAGCCTCTCCTGGGGCGGCTTAGGAGATGAGTGCTTTCTTCATAAATATCACATTGCCAAGGAACGTTTGGAAAATGAGTTTGGCCTGGAGGTCGTCTGTATGCCCCATGCGCTGGCGGGCAGCGAATTTGTGGCGGCTCATCCCGAATTAAGGGCGAAAGACCTGATGGACGCCTTTGCCGACAATACCATCGCAGGGATTTTCTGCGCCATTGGCGGAGATGATACCATACGGATTTTGCCCTATATTGATTTTTCCATGATCAGAGACAATCCGAAAATTTTTATGGGCTATTCCGACAGCACCATCAACCATTTCATGATGTACAAGGCCGGGCTTGTCTCCTTTTACGGACCCTCTGTCATGTGCGAATTCGGAGAGTACGTGAAAATGTTTGATTATACGAAACGGGCCGTGGAGGACGTCCTCTTTGGAAAATGGGAGCGGTACAGCCTGCTGTCCAGCGAGGTATGGGCAGATGATGATATTCTCTGGCAGGAGAGCAACCAAAACATGCTCCATACCTTGAAAAAGGAAGTTCATGGCTATGAGGTGATCAATGGAACCGGGACGGTGCGGGGGCATTTGCTAGGCGGATGTATCGATGTATTTATGATGGCAATTGGCACCAGCATTTGGCCGTCCCTGGAGGAATGGAAGGACGCCATCCTTTTTGTTGAGACCAGTGAGGACAAGCCGTCCCCGGATTTTATCACATGGACATTTCGCAATCTTGCGGCGCAGGGTATTTTGAAGGTGATCCGAGGTATCATTGTCGGCAAACCGCAAGGGGAGACCTACTATGAGGAATACAAGAGCACAATTACGCAGGTGGTGGCAGAGGAGGAACACCTATGGGAACTGCCCATTTTCTATAATGTGAATTTTGGTCACGCAAAGCCCATTGGAGTGATCCCTTACGGTATCATGGCGGAGTTAAACTGCCAAAGCAAAACCATTGTTTTACTGGAATGTCCCACAACGGAATGAGGACGGAAATCTGTTCTGGGAGAAAATGGGGTTTATGGTCCGGGAAGATTTTGTTTACAGGAATCGGGGAATCACGGAAATGGTGAGAATTGATACATAACTGAGAGTATATCCTGTTGCTGTTGCACCGGAATTTGTGAGGTGAGCAAGATGTATGAGATACGAAAAATAACCAGTAATGAGGTGGAAGAGGCCTTTGCGTTGGCATGGGAGGTGTTCATGCAGTTTGAGGCGCCGGACTATAAGCTGGAAGGAGCAGAAACCTTCAAGCGTGACATCATAGAGAATGAGAGTTTCATTGCAAAATGTAAACGGGGAGAATGTCCAATCTATGCAGCTTTTGATGGAACGCGTATCGTGTCAATCATGGGTATGCGTTCCGGTAAAACGCACATTAATCTTGTATTCACGAAAAAAGAATATCACAGGAGGGGTATAGCAACGGCTGTTTTCAATTATCTGCTGGCTGATATAAAAAGAGAGAATCCTGCAGTGGAGGAGATAACGCTGAATTCTTCTCCCTACGGGAAACCGTTCTATCTGCACCTGGGCTTTGTGCCAGTGTCAGAGGAGCAGGAAATAGATGGAATCCGGTTTACACCCATGAAGTATATTGTTAGGAAAATAATTCGGGAAATTAACAGAGACGATATACCCGAATGTGCCGGTGTGATTCGGGAAGCCTTCATGACAGTTGCAAACGAGTTCGGTTTCACCAAGCAAAACGCACCTGGCTTTACGGCCTTTTCCATGTGTACCGAAAAGCTTTTTCGGCAATATGAAAAGGAGCATAGACCTATGTATGCCTATTTTAACGCCGGTAAAATCGTAGGTTATTATTCTCTGGAATTGCTTGAGAACCAGGAATGCGAGCTGAACAATCTGGCAGTTCTCCCGTCATACCGACATCAGGGAATTGGTGAGAAATTACTTTCTCATTCTTTTGAGGAAGCCAGAAAAATGAATTGCAAAATCATGAAAATCGGTATTGTAGAGGAGAACAAGATACTTCGCAAATGGTATGAAGCCCATGGCTTTGTCCATACCGGCACGGAAAAATTTGATTTTTTCCCGTTTACCTGCGGATACATGAAAAGGGCCGTAGTTACACCCAATGAGCATTGAAGCAACCGGAGGGGCTTGCGCAAATGCAACCAAATACAAGGATGATTCAGTATGAAAATAGACCGCCTGATTGGTATCATCACAACCTTACAACAGAAAAAGACCGTTACGGCTCCCTACCTGGCCGAAAAATTCGAGGTTTCCCGGCGTACCATCAACCGGGATATCGAGGACATCTGTAAGGCCGGTATCCCAATCGTCACCACCCAGGGCGCCGGTGGCGGCATTTCCATTATGGAAGGCTTTTCCCTGGACACCACCGTGTTCACGGAGCAGGAACTGGCGGCCATTTTTACGGGCTTGAAGTCCCTGGACAGCGTTTCTTACGCAGCGTCTGCGGAAAAGCTTGCGCAGAAAATCGGCGGCGCTTCCGCCATAAAGCTGGCCGACAATATGGTGATCGATCTCTCCTCTTGCTATAAGCACGACCTTGCCCCAAAACTGGACCGGATAAAGCACGCCATTGGGGAATCGAAATGCATTGTCTTTCACTACTGCTATAACAAAGGGGAGGCCGATAAGGTCATCGAGCCGTATCTTATTGTTTTCAAATGGTCGGACTGGTATGTGTTCGGCTTTTGCAGAGAACGGCAGGACTTTCGGATGTATAAGCTCCGTCGCCTGTGGGATCTTCGGATAACCGATGAAACCTTTGCCCCCAGAGAGATTCCGGAGGAGAAAAAGCAGTTTGGTCTGCATATGACCGATGACTATGTGGTTTCAGCAGTCTATGACCCTTCCGTAAAATACAGACTTGTGGAAGAATACGGTCCTACCTCTTTTAGCCAACAGGAGGACGGCAAGCTGTACGCCCAGTGGGGCTTTACAACACAAAAAGGCGCTGTGGAGTGGTTCTTAAGCTTCGGCGACAAGGTGAAAGTCCTTGACCCGCCCGGAATGGTGGAGATAATGAAATCCACACTGGACTCTATAAAGAATTTATACGAAACATGACAGACAGTTGTCATGTTTATGATGTTATAGTGAAAAAAGAATATAAAGCAGTCAATAAAATAAAGAGCGGAAAAGGAGGTAATGCTGAATGAAGTCAATATGCGGACTGGATTGCGGCGGATGCGGATTAAAAGAAACCTGTGGCGGATGTACGGAAACAAAGGGGCGTCCTTTTGGGGGGACATGCATGATTGCGGAGTGCTGTGCCCGCCACGGATGTGTGAATTGTGGGAAAGCGTTTGAGGCGCCCTGCAGATTGAAGGAAGAGTTGATTGCGGAATTTAACGCCCTGGGTATTCAAGATATGGAGGAGGTTACAAGCCTGAATGCTCTTGTAGGTTCCTTTGTCAATCTTGCATACACGCTTCCGGGCGGGCAGGTCATAAAATTTTGGGACGACAAGAGAATGTATCTGGGCAATCAAATCTGCAAGGAGAACAGTGACCGCTGCTATGGATTGACGGCGGATGAAAATTATCTTCTCGTCTGTGAGTACGGCCAGGAAGGGGCAGACCCGGAAATTGTTGTTTACAGAAGGCGAAAAATACAGGGAGGTTATGATGATTGATTCAAGATGTGGGCTCCACTGCACCGGGTGTGAATATAAGGAAACCAGCGGTTGCGGTGGTTGTATAGAAACCAACGGAAATCCTTTCCACGGCGAATGTCCGGTGGCGGTATGCTGCCAGAATAGGGGGTACGTGCATTGCGGCGAATGTCCGGATATCCCCTGTGAGCTTCTGACGCAGTATTCCTGTGACCCGGAGCACGGCGACACCCCTCAAGGTGCCAGGATTGAACAGTGTAAAAGGTGGGTGAACTATGATACGTAATTTTTCAGACTTCTGTACCAAACTTTCCGCCAGCGGCTTCTCCATGGGCGGAGGCAATGCAAAAGGAATCTATGCCGTTATCCCCTACGATTGGGCTGAACAGGAAGCTGTGGATTCCCCTGTAAAATGGCACACCGGCGACCCGGAGACGGACCCCTGGGAGTGGCGCATGCGGGTGCTTAAGGAGCGGGACGATATCGCCTACGCAAAGCTTTTCTTTGGCACCAGCGGCTATATCACAAAGGAGTGGTATCCGTATTTTTACGCAGTCCGCAGAAAAGGCGAAATCTTCGATGAAGCATACGAAAACGGAACCGTGAGTCGGATGGCAAAGGAGATTTATGATATTATTTCTGACAGCGGCGAGGTTGCGTTTCATGAGATAAAGCGGCTGGGCGGCTTTTCCCGTGAGGACAACGGAAAATTTGAGCGTGCAATCCTGGAACTTCAAATGAGAATGTTCATAACCATGTGCGGACAGGCGCAGAAAGTGAATAAGTATGGCCAGGGCTACGGCTGGAGCAGCACGGTATTCACAACCGTTGAGGATTTCTGGGAAAAACGGGGGTTTTCGTTGCCCGACTTGGATACTGAGGAAAGCTATGGGAAAATCAAAGCCAGGATTCTGCGGCTGAACCCGGAGGCCGGACAGCGGAAGATTGATAAGTTCATAAGGGGATGACTCTGAAGATATGGGCAGGACAGTGGGATGACCCGATGACGTCTTGCATAGATACTGCATTGTATTGTATTCTGATGTTGCATTTGTTATAA
>CALWLN010000012.1 GCA_944381535.1 uncultured Lachnospiraceae bacterium | reverse complement strand
TAATTTTTCCCTCACGAGCGTCCGTGAGGCCATAAAAATGCGGTAATGTTCGATAACAGCCTATAACGCCTTCGCATGGATAAATTGGCGTATTTTCAAGGGTTTCCGGGGATTTAATAACACCCGATAACGCCTCTCGGAAGGTGGTGAAATCTCAAGGGGCTAATTCTGATTTTCACAATACGATACCTCCCAATATCGCGGTAATTTGTTCCGCTTATAGTTTTTTTATTATCCTGTCCCCATAAAGGCAGACAGGTGCAAAATATTTAGCTGTTGTTTACTTGATGAAGCCAACCTGTTTGGAAATCAGTTCTACCTGCTCATCCTTCTTTTTGGTGTACTCCACCTTTTTTTCCTCAAAGTAGTTCCGACCCTCACAGTCGATGGAGACGATCAGTGGCCCGAATTCTTTTACCTTGCAATTCCACAGGGTTTCGGGCATACCCAAGTCCCGCCACTCTGCCTTGACGATCTCCTCTACCTCCACGGCAGCGACCACGGCGTTTCCGGCGGGGAATACACAATGAATAGCTCCCAGCTCCTTGCAGGCCCGCTCGGTATTTTCGCGCATACCGCCCTTGCCTACGATCACACGGACGCCGGTGGTTTTGACAAAATCGTACTCGAATTTCTCCATACGCATGGAGGTGGTGGGGCCGACGGAAACCATTTCAAACCTGTCACCCTCCAGGGAGCGAATGATGGGGCCGGCGTGGAGGATGGCGTTGCCTCGCACATCCACAGGGATTTCCCGGCCCTCCTCCACCACACGCCGGTGAGCCACGTCCCGGCAGGTGGTCAGGCTGCCTGTCAGATATACAGTGTCGCC
The DNA here is from genome assembly GCA_944381535.1 of uncultured Lachnospiraceae bacterium. GTDB lineage: Bacteria > Bacillota > Clostridia > Lachnospirales > Lachnospiraceae > 14-2. The sequence continues at coordinate 2,743 of CALWLN010000012.1, read as the reverse complement.
GATGTGGATGTCCTTTAAGTCCTCCGCCGAGATGGGAGTAATGAGGATTTTTTTACCGTCTCTGATTTCTACCATTACAGTGTCACCTCCGAATGAGAAAGAATCTTGTAGTTTAAGTCCTTGTCGAAAATAATGTGACCTCTGCGGTGGCTCCAGCAGCCCACGTTTACCGCCACACCAATCGCGGAGGGATGCCGGGCAGTGTTCTCAATGTGAACGCCCAGGACGGAGTATTTGCCGCCCATGCCCTGGGGACCAAGGCCAATAGCGTTGATGCCGTCCTCCAGCAGCTTTTCCATTTTTGCTGCCCGTTCATTGCCATTATGTGAACCAATGGGTCGCATAAGAGCTTTTTTTGATAGCAGTGCCGCTGTTTCCACAGAGGTAGCCACACCTACGCCTACCAACAGCGGCGGACATGCGTTAAGGCCATACGAGGTCATGCGGTCCAGCACAAATTTGGTTATTCCCTCATACCCCTCCCCCGGCATAAGAACCATTGCGTGACCAGGAAGCGTACAGCCGCCTCCGGCCATGTAGGTATAGATTTCACATTGATCGGAGTTAGGCACAATGTCCCACCATACGGTAGGGGTCCCCTTGCCTACATTTTTCCCGGTGTTATACTCGTCAAAAGTTTCCACGGAGTTGTGGCGCAGAGGCGCGTCAAAGGTAGCCTGCACAACAGCCTCTTTCAGCAGGACTTCCAATTCATTGATAAGAGGGAAGGCAGTGCCGCACTTCACCCAGAACTGGAGTACGCCGGTGTCTTGGCAGGAGGGACGGTTCAGCTTCACCGCCAGCTCCTGATTGCGGAACATGGTATCGTAAATGGTCTTGGCTAAGGGGCTGTCCTCTTTGTCCCGTAGCTCCCGGAGCTTGGTAATCACATCATCGGGCAGCTTTTTTCCTGTGTGTGCGATGAATTTTGCCATCATTCCTTTCATCCTCTGGATTTGTTCTTCCTTGGACATGATTCGATTGACCTCCTTGTCGTATTCGTGAGAAATGATGCTGCGCAGCTTCTATCTCTATATGTACACTTTAGCATAGAAAAATCAAAACGTAAAATACAGATAATCTATTGTGCATAAGAAAAATTTATGCTAAAGTTTTATAAAAAGACAGGAGGGAATAGACTATGACACTCCAACAATTACAATATTTTGTCACTGTCTGCAAATACCAAAATTTGACAAAAGCAGCCCGTGAACTTTCTATTTCTCAGCCGGGAATATCTGCATCAATCCGTGAACTGGAAACAGAATGCGGTTTCGCTCTGTTTGAACGCCGTCCCAACAGTATTGCACTAACAGATCAAGGAGAGAATTTTCTCAGAGAAGCGGAATATATGCTTCGCTCCTATCATAAATTGCAAAAAAATTCAAAACTCATTGCAGAGGAAAAAACAATTCTGCGTGTCGGTGTGGCTCCGATGGGGACAAGCGCAGTGTTCCCAAGGTTACGGAAAGACTTCCTTGCTTCTCACCCAAATATCACTCTTGAGGTAACGGAAGACTCTACCGAATCGCTTTATCAGAAAATTGATACCGGAGAATTAGACTTTGCACTATGTGTTTCCATAGCACTTCCCGATGAGAGTTACCGTTATGTGACAGTTGGACATAGGCGCCTGCTATTTTGTGTAAATCAAAAAAATCCGTTGGCTCGTGAGGGAATTCATTCTATTCGGCAAATTGGTAAAGTGCCGCTTGTTATGCTTCCGGATTATTATAGTCAGACAAAATACTTGAAGCGCCTGTTTCGTGAAGCAAATTGTACACCAAATGTGATCCAATACACTTCTCAGGTATTTACAATTTTTCAACATATCCGGGAAAATGCGGCGGCAGGCTTCCTATCCGAAGATATAGCCAGGCAAGATAAGGAATTGGTTAGCTTCGCGCTCCAAGAAATAGAAAATGCTTCCATCACAATGATTCGCAAAAAAGATGCAAAGACATTTCCTGCTGTAGAAACATTTATACATTATCTCCGAAGTTCAAAGAAAAAGTGGGATGAAAACAATTCCGTTCAGCCGTTGAATGTGTGAAATAGAAAAACAGGATAAAAGATTTCGCTTTTACCCTGTCGCTTTTTCAAGCATATACTAATTCAACAAAAATAGTTTCCTCTGCCTGCACCCTGCAAGCATTTGCCAATCCCACCCATTTCATCTGATCGGCGGTCTTTAATTCCTCGGTCACACCGGCGGCTTTCATAAGCTGCGGCATGAGTATGTCCATGCGCGCATTGGCTACCTCGTCAATCTCCAACAGGTGGAGATAGAGCTTTTCGGAGAGTATCAGACTGCTGTAAAGGGCTGGACGATATTCTTTCAAATATCGCTGCCGCATACGGCCATACTTGCCGATGGGGGCCTCCGGCTGCCCGGAAAGTTTCAGGTCGGGGATATAGTAATCCCCGTAGCGGATGTAAGTCAATTCGCTCATGTTCATTCTCCTTTGCACTGTGATGGTTAAATTGCGGCGCTAGCCGATACGGTGGCCTTGCGCGGCTCCTGCCTGGGTAACTGGCTAACGGTGGTAAAAATGCCCTTCTCCATGTCCTCGGCCCGGATCGCGGCCTTTGCCGCATCCATTTTTGCCTTGCGCCTGGCGTTGTAGCGTTCTTCCCATTCCTTCTGCTTGCCATTTGCCTTGCGGCGCAAGTAGTTCTGGTGAAGCCTGTCCTTGCGTTCCTCCTTCTTCCGCAGTTCTTCCTGTTCCTCCGGGGTCAGGGG
>CALWLN010000011.1 GCA_944381535.1 uncultured Lachnospiraceae bacterium | reverse complement strand
CCGTTCTTCTGCCAGGAGGAGTCGAACAACGTATTGTATTGATCCGCAATCCCTGTGCAGTTTTCGGCCAAAACCAGCTTATCCTCCGATATGTTCTTAATCGAAGCAGTTATATCTTCAAAATACTTTTCAGGTTCATATTCATATCCCAGGTTACCGACACTTTCCTCCGCATCAAACCGGTAGCCGTCAAGTCCGTAATCCTCACCCATATACCGAAGCACCATAGAATCCGCATTCTGATAGATGAGTTTTGCTGCTTCCTCGTCTTCCACATTCAGTCCCATGGACCCCCACATCTTTACCGCATTGTAGGGCCACTGGGGGAAAAGGAACATACTGTAATACGGACTGTCCTGGGACTGGTAGGCTCCGTCCTCCGGGAATAATCTGTATGCATTAAAATATTTCGAGTAGTTAGTGGCATAAGAGATTATCATGTCTGTTGTAATTTTCATATCTCTGTCATGCACATTTTGAATCAATGCTTTTAACTCTTCTTCTGTACCGAATGCAGTCTCCACTGCGGCCATATTGTCGGTACCGAATCCCACAGTCTCAGATGCACTAAAATAAGGTCCTAATGCCAGAGAAGTCACACCCAGTTCCTGAATATAATCTAGCTTTTCCTGTATCCCTGCCAGGTCTCCGCTGCCGCGGTACATCGCTGTGCTGTCGTTCCCATAGGCATTGTCCTTTACCAGATATTCCCGCTGCAGGTCGTTGCTGGTATCCCCGTTAAAGAACTGTCCGGTATGAACATAATACCACATGGTCCCCTGGGACCATTTTGGTGTGTCAAAGCCCGGTATCACATAGAACATTTCACCCTTGTCCACCTGGTAAGACTTTTCTCCCTCTGCGCCCAGGTATGTTGTCACGCCTGATTCATTTGACACCGCGAACCGATAGAAGTATGGCTCACTCTGTGCCGGAATTTTTCCGACCCAGATATCGTAATAGCCCGTATCGTCCGGTTTCTCATACTTCATATCGTAGCATTTCCAGGTGGTTCCCCCATCCGAGGTCACCTGAATCTGCGACTTGGTCACACTGTAACGTCCGCAACGCATGCGGATTGTCACGTCATCTTTCTCCGTAGGAGCAATCGGCTGCATATAAATATCACCTTGGTCGTGGAACAGTTCAAGGTTTTCTGAGACCTTTCCTGCCGCCATCATAGCCTTTTCCTGTCTGTAAGCAGTCCATGAGAAAAAAGCATATACACCATATCCAAGAACAGCAGCAACGCAAATCACACAAATTACAATTTTAGCTATTTTCTTTTTTGTCATGATGAACTGCCCCCTCTCCTCTTGTCTTCTTCACGAAAGCTTTCTTTTTCAAGTTAAAGACGAATACAACGACCGTAATTGCTACTACTACAAAAAATAACACCAAAGCGATTATAAACGTCTTCCATTTTGCGTCTACACGGTCCTGTGCGGAAATTCCCTCCATATCATATAAGGTATCTTCGATGAATTTAAAGCTTTCCATCGGAGCCTCCGTAAGCTCAGGATTTGTGGGGTTGCTCAGATTATACAGCTGAATGTCTGTCACATCACAGCGCACCCTGCTGCTCTCAAACTCCAGACTAAACGGATATGCCGGGAGCTCATCATAATATACAACCGGCTCTCCGTTCACCCACAGCTTCATCTTCCCCTGCTCGCAGAGCATGGTCACTTGATACTCTTTTCCGATTTCCGGCGCAAAGGTAGTCAGATATTCCGTTGGCGCCATATTACCATTTGCCCAGGACAGCTTCGCGCACTGGTACGTCATGAATGCAAACTGTGTTTTATTATAGGTCTTAGCACCGTTTCCGCCGATGGTATATCCCGAGAAGGTAATACGAAGTCCCATCCATCCTGCGCTTTCGGTCTCAAAAAAATACTCATGAGGTGTATAATTGAACTTGATCAGATAGGTATCGTCCGACTTAATGCCATCAATTCCTTCAAAGGGCGTCGTGATATATTCTCCCGCCTCTTTATAGGTAATCGCATACTTCGCTGCGTCATACTCCACCATATTACTGTAGTCAGCCGGGATGTTCAGCATCCCCGTGGAAATCAGATTGACATAATCCTCCTGAACCTTCGGCACCTCATCTTTCAAGAACAAATATGCCGCGTCTCCCTTTTCCTGCAGGAGGGCAATCGCACGCTCCAGCCTTTCCAGTTTTTCAATGTTGGTTACATACCTCTTATGCTCCTCTGACAGCGCTTCATAGGACTCCCGGACACTCTCGACCTTTCCCGCATCCTCAAGACTTAGCTCATTTAACTGCGGAAGCTCAAAGACAGCAACGCGAACCTCATCTCCTGCCGCATAGGTATTCCGGTTGCTCCATATGCGAATATCGCTGATAGTTCCTTCCGCCATAGCATTTGCAAAGGTGAATCCGGCAACGGCCTGGATACAATCTGGCTCGCCGGAAATCTGCCCCATGTAATCCGGCACCTCGTATTTCACCTCGTCAATCCACAGTGTCAGGGAAGAGGGGCTGCTTTCCACCGTAATCACGTGGCTTCCTTCGTAAATATCGGTTTCGTAATTCACCCATTCGCTCACCTCATTTTGACGGCTGTCTAAAACCACCGCTGAGTTTCTGAACATTCGAAGAGTAATATTTCCGGTCACGCTCTTGCCGTCTACGGTATGCTGTTGATTTCTCAGAACCACGTCAAAGCAGTTGCTGTCCTTTGCCATATTCAAAACGAACTGAATATAATAGGTAGCGTTTCTGCCGATGTCGCTCTCAAAATAAAACTGCTCCTCCGTGCCCTTTCTATGGGAAATCACAGCATCCGGAAAAACTTCTGAAAAGGCTCCTTTTACAGTTCCGCTTACCTCGACATTGGCGTTCTTGTCGCTGCTTCCGCCTGTCTTCAGAAGCTGCTGTAGTTTGTCATAGTTCGTCACATATGTCTTTTCCTTATCACTAAGTGCATCGTAAGCTTCTTTTGCTTTCTGCACACTGCTTGCGTCTGAAGCTTTCAATATCACCGTATCCGGAAGACTTTCAATTTTTTGTACAACGCGATCTGCCGGCATAACCGGATTCTCATCCGTTCCATTGTTCCAAACACAGATATTCTTAATTGTGCCTTCATTGTATCCTTCCATAATCACTGCCGGACATGCGTAATTCGAAGTCATCTCTGACACATCCTGATTCAGATACAGCGCATCCGCACGCTCACCATCTATCCATAATTCAAAGCTGTCCGGTGTAGAACGTACCACAACCATATGCCACTGGTTATCCTCAATATTCTTAAAACTGCTCCAGGAATTGGCTCCCACAT
>CALWLN010000010.1 GCA_944381535.1 uncultured Lachnospiraceae bacterium | reverse complement strand
CAATAGAACAATCCATTCTGGAGCCGCTCATGCCGTGGTCGAAAACACTGCCGGCTGACTGCTACAGTAAGCGCCGCAAGTAAGCGGCGCTTCATTTACCGGGGGGCGGAGGATTTGACGCTTACGGCGGCCAGGGCAATCATGACTGTTTTGCCAAAAGATTACACGGTTTTGAACCGGCTGCCGTCCAGGGGGAAGGATGTCAATGATTATCTCTGCCTGCGGCTGGGGCTTCCCATCCGTGGAGCAAAAGAGCCGGAACGGTAACAGGTTCTTCCGTTCGAAACAAATAGTTTGTCTGCGTCTCTTGTATAATGTTATCTTTTGTGATAACATAAAGAAAAGGAATTTGAGGAGGCGGAGGTATGGAGGAGCTTAAGGAGCGCCAGAAGATCATTTCACAGTTGGTGGAGGCACGTTTGGAAAAGGGGATATCCCAGGCGGAACTGGCCCGGCTCATCGGGACCCAGCGTTCCAACGTCTGCCGCCTGGAGAGCGGCACACAGAACCCGACCCTGGACATGATCCTGAAGATCACCTCCGCGCTGGGAAAGGATGTTTCCCTTCTGCTGAAGGATAAGGAGGAGCCTATGGGTAATCTTTACAGCTTACGAATTTATGATACGGAACTGATGCGCTTTTCCATGGAAAAGCAGGGATTGTCCGGCCTGGTGGCCGAGATTTTGTATACCAATGAGGAGCAAGCCCATCTGCTGCCTTTGGACATGGAGCGTACCGGAGAGGGCGTCATCCACTGGCTGGAGCGGCGGGTGATTCCCAAAAACCGCGCGTTTGTGGATGAGATTTTGAAAACCCTGGGTCTTAGCCATAACGATACCAAGGGAATCATTGACGTGTGCAAGGGCTTGTCCCTAAATGACAGTTATTGGGTAGTGCCGGAAGGGTTTGAGGGGAAGTTTTCGCAATATAACCTCTATGAAAATCGCTTTTCGGAAATCCTGGCGCTGGTGGCTTATACCGGCGCAGGCCAGAGCCGCCAGGCGTTTACCACTTCCCCGGAACTGACAACGGGCGGCATGCTGCCGAAGGCATGGCGCTTTGTGGAAAACGAAGGTATTTATCTTTACAAAGGCGGCACAACCGGCGCTTCCAATACGGGCCGGGAGCCCTACTGCGAGTATTACGCTTCCCAGATCGCGGAAACCATGGGACTGAATGCCGTACACTACGACCTGGAAAAATGGAAAGGCATTACTGCGTCCAAGTGTGCGTTGTTCACGGATATTGATACTGCCTATATCCCCATTGGACGTATCGTAAGATCGGGAGGCATTGCCGCGTGCTTAAAGTATTATGACAGCCTGGGCGGCGAGTTTTCCGAGCAGATTCGCAGCATGCTGGTGTTTGACGCGCTGATCTACAATGAGGACCGACATTTTGGGAACTTTGGCATCCTGCGGGACAACCGAAGCGGAAATATCATTGCGCCGGCACCTATTTTTGATAACGGCCTGTCGCTGTTTTGCTATGCGGGAAAGGAGGATTACTCTCATCTGGAAGAATATGCCAGGACCCGATTCAATCCCTATCATATCTCCTATGAGGAGGTGTGCGCAGAGGTCATGGGGAGTAAGCAGAAAGAGCAGCTCCGGTGTATGATAGGTTTTCAGTTTAAGCGTCACCCCAGCCTCAACCTGCCGGAGGAACATTTGGACGCGATAGAAAAGCATCTGCAGACACGGGTGCGCAAGCTCCTGGCCATCCCGACCCGCCGCCGCCCAAAGCCGGAGAAAGCGCAGTAAGGAAAACCAGATATCATGTAAGAGTTTTTGCGGAAGGTGTCGCAGAACAGATAAAAGAGTATCTTCCGCCGAAGTATGCGGATGTGGAATGCCAGGTGATAGAACAGCAGAAGATTAACGGCATATGCCAGATAGGGATCACGTTCCATATGCCGGAAAAAAGGGCGGCGCCTACGATTTCTGTGGAGCCCTATTATCAGATGATCTGCCATGGAGAAAGCAAACAGGACGTCATGGAGTTGATTGCGGAAAAGATAACGGACAGCCGGGATATACAGAATGCATTTGAAAAAATAGAGCTGAAGGATTATTCCGATTTCAAGCCCTATCTGCGGGCTGTGCTCGTCAATACCAGGGCAAACTGGAAGATGCTGATGGAAGTGCCTCATATGGAGGTGGAGGATCTGTCCGTGATGATTCGCGCGGAGCTTTCCAAGCCGGTGTATGAGGACGGGAGCTGGGGACTGAATGTCACAAACAGCCTGATGAAGCGGTGGGGTGTCAGCAGGGAGCAGCTTCTGGAGGATGCGTACAGAAATATGCAAAAGACAAAGCTTCCCACACTGCTGGATATGCATGCGGTGTGGAGTGAAACCCTCAATGGAAAGACAGCAGAGAATATCTTTCATCAACCGGAACAGTATAAAAGAAGCCCCTATGAAATGATGTATGTGCTGTCCAATGAAAACGGGATCTACGGAGCTGCTTCCATGGTATGTCCGGGTGTGATGGAGAAAGTATCCCTGCTGTTCCCGGAAGGGTTTTATGTCCTGCCCTCCTCCATTCATGAGATTCTGATTGTCCCAAAGGATGTGAACCTGCCACCACAGGACTTGGGGAGGATGGTACGGGAGGTGAACCGGTGGGAGGTGCCCAGGGAAGATGTGCTGTCAGACTGTGTTTACGAGTACGACCGGGAGAAGGGAAAGCTCCGCCAGGTGCCGGAATCCGTGGAGCGGGGAAAGGGGATGGAGGGTAGTGTCAAATAATCTATGAAAAACTGAGCCAAGAAAAACAGGCTCAAAAGAACCTTGAAAATTGCAGATATCGATGCCGAAAAGCTCTCCGAGGGCTCAGGACTCTGCCCTGAGAACCCGCAAGGGACCAGTCCCTTGACCCAAGCAGCGGGCTCCGCCCGAACCCGTCCTCGCCGGAAGGCAGGAAAAGGGGCTGTCGGTTAATACCGATTTTTGCCCCCTGACAAGCAGGGAGGAGACAATCCCACAGAATGCGAACTTTTTTAGAGTCAGAATTCTGCTGGAGATTGTCTTCTTCTTTTTATAAGCGCTATTTTAGGGCACAAAAGCTCCTTGGCTGGTTTTTTCAGAGCGCTCTATAGCCTAAACCGCTTTCTGCTCCTTTTTCCCTTCAAATTTTTCAATCTCTTGATGTAAAAACCGTTGATATTTCATGATATTCCGCCCTATGGCATACAGCATGAACTCTTTATATACTTTTTCCGCTGAACGGTAATTAAAACGCCGGAAGTTTTCATTTTCTTTGATATCTCCAAAGTGTCCCTCTGTCTGTATTGACCGGGTCTGTCGTTTCAGGGTCCCTTCTTCACTCTGGATATTCGCGTTGGACTCCTCCCGCAGTTCTTCCCACCGTTCGTTGATCTTCATCACTTTATTACGGTCCGGATTCTTTTCCGCATTGTATTTATAAAGACATTTGGTTTTATGCTCACAGTCGCCGCAGTCCGCACAGCCGTATACTTCCACTGTCTGGGTATAGCCGTCCCGCTCTTTGCTTTCTGTCCGGATATGACGCGGCTCCCTCCCGTCATGGCAGATATAGTAGTGTTCATCTTCAAAGGCAGCGTATGTCATGTTATAATACTTCCCGATGTCTTCTTTATATGCCCGTGTCTTCCGCTTCTCATGATCCTGCGGTTTGATAAAGCTGCGGATCCCGTTCCCTTTCAGATACAGCAGGTTCTTTTCGCTGCAGTAACCGCTGTCGGCAGTGACTGCCTCCAGTTGATCCCCAAACGCTTTTCTGTGCTTCTCTAGAACGGGAATCAGCGTATTATAGTCCGTCCGGTCATTACTCACATATCCGTGAACAATAAAGTAATTCTCTACCGCGATTTGGACGTTATAGGCCGGTTTTAACTGCCCATTTAGCATGTGGTCTTCTTTCATCCGCGTAAAAGTGGCTTCTAGATCTGTCTTGGAATAGCTGTTCCGCTCCTTTCCTATGATCTCAAAGCATTCCTTATATTCCATCAGACGGGTTCCGCGTTCTTCAAGTTCCTCGTAGAGCTTTTGGATTTCCGGCTTATGTTTTCCCTTCCCGGAAACGAACCCGATCCCTTCTCCTTCCGCAACCCGCAGCAGGTTCTTTTGCGGCTTCAGGATCTCAAGCGGAGAGCAATGATCGATCTCGAGCAGAAACGTATTATACTTTGAATAAAGGGCATCTATAGTATCCAGCAAGTTGGCAAGGTGATAGTTCAGGCTGCCCCGCCAGACGAACGTATATCTGTTTGCGTTCGCTTCCAGCTTTGTTCCATCGATATAAAGCTCTTTCAGCGTGATTAGCCCTTCCTTTTCCAGACGGCGCATGAACTGGTAATTCATTTCGTCCAAAACTTCTCTCGTCAGTTTTTTTCCTTTAAAGTCGTAAAAAACATCCCGCTGAGGCTTCTGCCCTTTAGTCAGCCAGATAAAAGCAAGATCTCTCTGGCATAAGTCTACGATACGGTCAACAGCCCTTACCCTGCGCGTATTTGCGTAGGTAACAACAGAATACAGCATGATTGGGTTAAAACCGGTTATTTCCCGACAGCTCCCTATTTGGAACTATCTATTTCCCGACAGCCCCTTATTTGCTTATGGGAATCCAAGAAGTAAAAGTTATCATCACAAACATTTTAAAGAACTGCTTGTTTCTTTGGAACTTCCGGATATTCATTTCCACCAGTTGAGAAATACATATACGACCATTCTTCTGAAGAATGATTTTAATGCCAAAGGAATATCGCATATGCTGGGCCATGCAAAGGAGATTATATCAGCAGATGTTTATGGAGACACCGCTGAAATCATTGAAGATTGCTTATACGCTATTGAACCGTTTATGGAGGAAGTCCTTCCGGAAAGCCGGGAAGAAAAATACTACGACTACTCTGATCTGGAGGAAATAGACGAGGCGGCCGAGGAATATTTAATGGCGGCATGACAACAATATAAGGAAAGAATCAAAAAAGTACAGATGCACACCCGAACATTTGTACTTTTTTCTATAGACTTTTATCATTATATTTGCTATAATGTTCGAAAAGGGCAGAGACAGATATATGCAAGGCCGGCTGCCATGTTTGCATGGGCAGTCGGTATTGCATGTATCTGACGAGCGAAGTGACCGAGGAAAACCGCAGGTTTTTCGAGATGCTCTGCCCGTTAGTGCTATTTTGTCCTCAAAAAAGTGTTTTGTGACTTTTGCCTTTCGGGATTCGTAATGAGGTCCTATAAGGCTATTATTTTAAGGTTTTCGTTACGAATGAATTTTTTTGAAGGTGGCTGATGTTGAACGTATCAAAAGTCACAAAGGAGAGATTTTGCTATGGATAAATTCGTTTTAAAGGCCCCGTATCAGCCAACAGGCGACCAGCCCCAGGCAATCGAGGCGCTTGTCAAAGGGTTCAGGGAAGGCAATCAATTTGAGACGTTGCTGGGTGTCACCGGTTCCGGAAAGACGTTCACGATGGCCAACGTGATCGAGCAGTTACAGAAACCTACTTTGGTGATCGCACACAATAAAACATTGGCTGCTCAGTTGTACGGAGAGTTCAAGGAAATGTTCCCTGATAACGCCGTAGAGTATTTTGTCTCCTATTATGACTACTATCAGCCGGAGGCCTACGTCCCCTCCACCGACACCTATATCGCCAAAGACTCATCCATCAACGAGGAAATCGACAAGCTCCGCCTCTCCGCTACGGCGGCCCTGGTGGAGCGAAGGGACGTGGTCATCGTCTCTAGCGTGTCCTGCATTTACGGACTGGGCGAACCGGAGAACTTTGAGAAAATGATGGTATCCCTGCGCCCCGGTATGCAGCGGGACCGGGATGAGGTCATCCGTAAGCTCATAGACATTCAGTATACCCGAAACGACATGGATTTCCACCGGGGTACCTTCCGGGTGCGGGGGGACGTGGTGGAAATTTTTCCGGCGGACCGGGGAGAGACAGGTATTCGGGTAGAATTTTTCGGGGACGAAATTGATCGGATTACAGAGATTGACATTCTCACCGGGGAGATTAAGAGCCGGCGGGAGCACGTCAGTATTTTTCCGGCCTCCCATTATGTGGTGCCCCAGGAGGCCATCAACCGGGCGGCTGTGGAGATTGAGAAGGAACTGGAGGAAAGGGTAAAATATTTTAAGAGTGAGGGCAAACTTCTGGAGGCCCAGCGGATTGCGGAGCGCACCAATTTCGATATTGAGATGCTCAAGGAGACGGGCTTTTGCAGCGGTATCGAGAACTATTCCAGACATCTGGCTGGTTCCGCGCCTGGAGTGCCGCCAAAGACCCTTTTAGACTATTTTCCGGAAGAATTTTTGATTATCGTGGACGAGTCCCATATGACCATTCCGCAGATACGGGGGATGTTTGCCGGGGACCAGTCCAGAAAGACCACGCTGGTGGACTACGGGTTCCGGCTGCCCTCGGCCAAGGACAATCGGCCCTTGAATTTTGAAGAATTTGAGAGTAAAATAAACCAGATGCTCTTTGTGTCGGCCACACCTAATGTGTACGAGAAGGAGCACGAGCTTTTGCGGGCGGAGCAGATTATCCGGCCTACAGGACTGCTGGATCCCAGAGTGGATGTGCGCCCCGTGGAAGGGCAGATCGATGATTTGATCGGTGAGGTCAATAAGGAGACAAAAGCAGGACATAAGGTGCTGATCACCACTTTGACCAAGCGGATGGCGGAGGATCTGACGGACTATATGCGGGAAGTAGGGATTCGGGTAAAATATCTCCACTCGGATATCGATACCCTGGAGCGGGCTGAAATCATCCGGGATCTGCGGCTGGATGTATTTGACGTGTTGGTGGGAATCAATCTGCTGCGGGAAGGACTGGATATCCCGGAGATCACGCTGGTGGCCATTCTGGACGCGGACAAGGAAGGCTTCCTGCGGTCCGAGACCTCCCTGATACAGACCATCGGCCGGGCAGCCCGGAATTCCGACGGCCATGTGATCATGTACGCAGATACTGTGACAGATTCCATGCGGGTGGCCATTCAGGAGACCGAGCGGCGGCGTCTCATTCAGGAGACTTACAACAAGGAGCACGGGATCACACCCAAGACCATCGAGAAATCTGTGCGGGATCTGATCAGCGTTTCCAAGAAGGTGGCCAAGGAGGAGTACGAGTTCAAGAAGGATCCGGAATCCATGAGCCGCAAGGAACTGGAGAAGCTGATCGCCGAGGTGCAGAAGAAGATGCAGCAGGCGGCGGCGGATCTGAACTTCGAGGCGGCCGCAGAGCTGCGTGACAAGATGATAGACTTAAAGGTAATGCTGCGGGATATGTAACGCAGCCTGTGAAAACGGCCAGCGTTGCGTGTTCCACTGACAGATACAGCATACCATACAGAAGGAGTTACGATTTCATTATGAATCAGGAAAAACAATACATTAAAATACGCGGAGCCAACGAGCACAATCTGAAGAATCTGGACGTGGATATCCCGAGAAATGAGTTTGTCGTTCTGACGGGCTTGAGCGGTTCCGGAAAATCTTCCCTGGCCTTCGATACCATCTATGCGGAGGGGCAGCGCCGCTACATGGAATCTCTGTCCTCCTATGCCAGACAGTTCCTGGGCCAGATGGAGAAACCCAACGTGGAGAAAATAGAAGGTCTTTCCCCGGCCATTTCCATTGACCAGAAATCCACCAACCGGAATCCTCGTTCCACTGTGGGGACCGTTACCGAGATATACGATTATTTTCGTCTGCTCTATGCCAGAATCGGAATCCCCCATTGCCCCCAGTGCGGCAAGGAGATTAAGAAGCAGAGCGTGGACCAGATGGTGGACCAGATTCTGGAGATGCCGGAGGGGACCAGGATTCAGTTGCTGGCGCCGGTGGTGAGGGGCCGGAAGGGTACCCATCAGAAAATTTTTGAGCAGGCAAAGCGCAGCGGTTATGTCCGGGTTCAGGTGGACGGCAGTATGTATGAGCTGACAGAGGAAATTCCGCTGGATAAAAATAAAAAGCATAACATTGACATCGTGGTGGACCGGCTGGTAGTGAAGGACGGCATTCAGAAGCGCCTGACAGATTCCATTGAGACCTGTCTGGAGTTGGCGGAGGGGCTTTTGACGGTGGACGTCATCGGCGGGGAGCCCATTCATTTTTCCCAGAGCTTCTCCTGCCCGGACTGCGGAATCAGCATCGATGAAATCGAGCCGCGAAGTTTTTCCTTCAACAACCCATTTGGCGCCTGTCCCACCTGCTATGGATTGGGATATAAGATGGAGTTTGACATTGATCTGATGATTCCCGACAAGCGCCTGAGCATTGCCCAGGGGGCCATCCAGGCCATGGGCTGGCAGTCCTGCGCGGATCCCCACAGTTTTACCTACGCTGTTCTGGATGCCCTTAGCAAGGAATATCATTTTGATTTGGATACACCCTTTGAGGACTATCCCAGGAAAATTCAGGATGTGATCATTCACGGCACCGGCGGAAAACAGGTGAAGGTTTTTTACAAGGGACAGCGGGGAGAGGGCGTCTATGACGTAGCCTTTGAAGGGTTGATTAAAAATGTGGAGCGCCGTTACCGGGAGACGGGGTCCGAGGCCATGAAACAGGAGTACGAGGCCTTCATGCGGATCACGCCCTGTAAGGACTGCGGCGGTCAGAGACTGAAAAAGGGAGCCCTGGCGGTGACTGTTTCCGGGAAAAATATCCATGAAGTCACCTCCATGTCCATCCGCAAGCTATACAAATTCCTTGAAAATTTGCAGCTGAGCAAACAGCAGCAGCTGATCGGAGCCCAGGTGTTAAAGGAAATCAAGGCCAGGGTAGGCTTCCTGATAGACGTGGGACTGGATTATCTGACTTTGGCTCGGGCTACCGCCAGCCTCTCCGGCGGGGAAGCCCAGCGGATCCGTCTGGCCACCCAGATCGGCTCCGGTCTGGTGGGTGTGGCCTACATTCTGGACGAGCCAAGTATCGGCCTTCATCAGCGGGACAATGACAAACTGCTCCGCACGCTGAAAAATTTAAGAGATTTAGGCAACACGCTGATCGTGGTGGAGCATGACGAGGACACCATGCGGGCTGCGGATCATGTGGTGGATATCGGCCCCGGCGCAGGTTCCCACGGTGGGGAACTGGTTGCCCAGGGAACGGCGGAGGATATCATGAACTGCCCGGAGTCCATCACCGGAGCCTACTTAAGCGGCAGAATCAAGATACCGGTGCCGAAGACCCGGAGAAAGCCCACCGGCTATCTGACCATCCTGGGCGCTGCGGAGAACAATCTGAAGAATATTGATGTAAAGCTTCCCCTGGGCGTTATGACCTGTATTACCGGCGTATCCGGCTCCGGCAAAAGCTCTTTGACCAACGAGATTTTATACAAACGTCTGGCCAGGGACTTAAACCGGGCCCGGGTGATTCCCGGCAAGCACAGGGACATGAAGGGAATAGAACAGCTGGACAAGGTAATAGACATTGACCAGTCCCCCATCGGCCGTACTCCACGCTCCAACCCGGCTACCTATACCGGTGTGTTCGACCAGATTCGGGATTTGTTTGCCACCACTCCGGACGCCAAAGCCAAGGGCTACAAAAAAGGCCGTTTCAGCTTTAACGTCAAGGGCGGACGCTGCGAGGCCTGCGCCGGCGACGGCATTCTGAAAATCGAAATGCATTTTTTGCCGGATGTGTATGTGCCCTGCGAGGTTTGTCAGGGAAAACGGTATAACCGGGAGACCCTTGAGGTAAAATATAAGGGCAAGAGTATTTATGACGTTCTGGACATGACTGTGGAGGAGGCGCTGGACTTTTTTGAAAATGTTCCCTCCATCCGCCGGAAAATAGAGACCTTGTATGACGTGGGTCTTTCCTATATAAAATTAGGCCAGCCCTCCACCACCTTATCCGGTGGAGAAGCCCAGCGGATCAAGCTGGCCACCGAGCTGAGCCGCCGCAGTACCGGTAGGACCATCTACATTCTGGATGAGCCCACTACCGGCCTCCACTTTGCTGACGTCCATAAGCTGACCGAGATTCTCCAGCGTCTGGCGGAAGGGGGCAATACCGTGGTGGTAATTGAACATAACCTGGACGTCATCAAGACCGCCGACTATATCATTGACATGGGTCCGGAGGGAGGCGACGGCGGCGGCACGGTCATTGCCCAGGGTACCCCGGAGGAAGTGGCCGAAGTTCCTGGTTCCTACACCGGCCAGTATGTGAAGAAATATTTGTGATCGAAAGGCGCGCGTATATAAAAAAGAATCCTGCTTTGCAGGATTCTCCGCCTGCGGCGGGGCACCATGCGCAAAATAAAAAAACGCCCCTGCACCAGGCGCAGCGACGGAATTTTCGGGGAGTACCCCGGGGACCAAGGTCCCCGGAGCATGAGTTATGAAAAATTATATTAGCTTATCAGCTAGTACATGTATAAGTATAGCCGTTATTTGTGTCCCATGTGTGACGAGAAAAGAAAAATTCCAAAAAAAATATAAAATAACTATAAAAATCAGAAACAAATTTTTTAGAAATTCTTAAAAATCCAATGTTTTTTATCTTTTCGAAAAAAAGACTTTGAAATTTTCCAGTTATTGTATATAATAGAACTTGGATTATAGGGTTCGCGAAGCGGTGCCTATAATAGAATTTCAATTATAGGGTTCGTGAAGCGGTTCCTATAATAGAATCTACAAAAATATGTTTAAATCCGAAGTATGTGGCTATAAATATAGTAAACGACAAATAGATTTGCCGTTTACTATAGCCCTCCGGGGGTTGCTAAGCGCCAGTGGCGCTTGTTTAGCAACGACCGAAACAGAGTGTAGAGCGCACGATTTTTGTAAGGAAAATCTGCGTTTGCACGCAGCAAAAATCGGCGCAGGAAACGTCATAAAAAAACGTTTATGACGTTTCCTATACAATGTAAGTAACCATCAAACAGGGTGGAATGAGAAAACGAAAGGGGAAACAAAATGGTTTCGACAGATATAGGAATTGATTTGGGAACTGCCAGTATTCTGGTGTACATCAAAGGGAAAGGCGTCGTATTGAAGGAGCCTTCCGTCGTGGCATTTGACAGAGATACAAATAAGATAAAGGCAATCGGCGAGGAAGCCAGATTGATGTTGGGGAGGACGCCGGGAAATATCGTGGCGGTAAGACCCCTGCGGCAGGGAGTTATCTCCGACTATACCGTAACCGAGAAAATGATTAAATATTTTATTCAGAAGGCTCTCGGCAAGAAGAGCTTCCGTAAGCCCCGTATCAGCGTGTGCGTGCCCAGCGGAGCCACCGAGGTGGAGAAGAAGGCTGTAGAGGATGCCACCTATCAGGCGGGGGCCCGTGAGGTATCCATTATCGAGGAGCCCATTGCGGCGGCCATCGGCGCAGGCATTGATATCGGCAAGCCCTGCGGAAATATGATTGTGGATATCGGCGGAGGTACCGCGGATATCGCTGTGATCTCCTTAGGGGGCACGGTGGTGAGCACCTCTATCAAGATTGCCGGAGACGATTTTGACGAAGCTATCGTCCGCTATATGAGAAAGAAGCATAATCTTCTGATCGGAGAGCGGACAGCGGAAGATATTAAGATAAAGATTGGAACCTGTTTCCCGCTGGCACAGAATGAGACCATGGATGTGCGTGGAAGGAACCTGGTAACGGGTCTGCCCAAGACTGTATCCGTGTCCTCCGAGGAGACCGAGGAGGCGCTGCGGGAAGCTACTCTGCAGATAGTGGAAGCGGTTCACAGCGTGCTGGAGAAGACGCCCCCCGAGCTTGCGGCGGATGTGGCGGACCGGGGAATTGTTCTGACTGGCGGTGGCGCTCTGCTTCGCGGTCTGGAGGAACTGATTGAGGACAGAACCGGTATCAACACCATGACGGCGGAAGATCCTATGACTTGTGTGGCTATTGGCACCGGGAAATACGTGGAATTTTTGGCGGGTAAGATAGACGATTAGTCTTTCCGGAATGGACAATGCATACATGAGCAGGCGAAAGGCTATGATATGACAATCGGACTGCCAGTACGGCGGTCTATGGATATGGAAAACATGGAAATGGAAACACTCACAGGATTTGTAGAACATATTATATACCGGAATGAGGACAACGGCTACACCGTTTTAAATCTGGTCTGTCAGGAGGAGGAGGTGACCTGTGTGGGAGTCTTTCATGTCATCAGCGAGGGAGAGACCCTTGAGATGACGGGAAGCTACCAAAGTCATCCCTCCTATGGGCAGCAGTTTAAAATGGAAAGCTTCAAGGTCAAGGCACCGGAAGATATCATGTCTATCGAACGTTATCTGGGGTCAGGCGCAATCAAGGGAATCGGGGTTGCCCTGGCCTCTCGAATTGTGCGCAGATTTAAACAGGATACCTTTCGCGTTATCGAGGAGGAGCCGGAGCGTCTGGTGGAGATCAAGGGGATCAGCCAGCGGAAAGCCATGGAGATCGCGGAGCAGGTGGAGGAGAAGCGGGAACTTCGGGAAGCCATGATTTTCCTTCAGCAGTACGGAATCTCCCTGACTTTAGCGGTAAAAATTTATCAGACCTACGGCCAGGAGGTTTACCGTATTTTAAAAGAGAATCCTTATCGCTTGGCGGATGACATCCAGGGCGTGGGCTTTAAGATTGCCGATGAGATTGCGGGGCGGGTGGGAATACGTACCGATTCAGATTTTCGTATCCGAAGCGGTATTTTGTATGTGCTGTTGCAGGCAGCGGCGGACGGGCACACTTGCCTTCCCAAAGAGGAACTGACCCGGAGGGCGGTGGAACTTCTCGGTGTTGACGGCGCATACATTGAGAAGCATTACATGGATCTGACCATGGAAAAAAAACTCATGATGAAGGAGACAGAGGGGCAGATATATATCTATTCCGCTGTCTACTATTACATGGAGGTCAACACGGCCGCCATGCTGAAGAGCCTTGATGTCTCCTATGATGTGCCGGACATTGAGATTGAGCAGCGGATCCGGCAGATTGAGAAAAGCACCGGCGTGGAACTGGACGCCCTTCAGGCGGAGGCCGTGAAGGAGGCGGTCAAAAACGGCCTTCTGGTGATTACCGGGGGACCGGGAACGGGAAAGACCACCACCATCAACACCATTATCAAGTATTTCGAGCTGGAGGGCATGGATATGTTTCTGGCGGCGCCCACCGGACGGGCGGCCAAGCGCATGAGCGAGACCACGGGCTACGAGGCCCGGACCATCCACCGCATGCTGGAGGTAAACGGCGGTGTGGAGGGGAATGCGGGGTTTGACCGCAACGAGCAGAATCCTCTGGAGACGGACCTTATCATCATCGACGAGATGTCTATGGTGGATATCAGTCTGATGTGCGCGCTTTTAAAGGCGGTGGTGGCGGGCACCCGCCTGATCCTGGTGGGGGATGTGAATCAGCTGCCCAGCGTGGGGCCGGGCAGCGTGCTGAAAGACATCATTGATTCCCAGGTCTTTCATGTGGTGCGGCTCACAAAGATTTTCCGGCAGGCCAGCCAGAGCGATATCGTTGTCAATGCCCATAAAATCAACCGGGGAGAGCCGGTGGTTCTGGACAATAAGAGCCGGGATTTCTTTTTTTTGAAACGGTACGAGGCGGACGTGATCATCAGCGTGGTGATCCAGCTGATACGCCAGAAGCTGCCAAAGTATGTGGACGCCCAGCCCTATGACATCCAGGTGCTGACCCCCATGCGGAAGGGTCTTCTGGGGGTAGAGCGGCTGAACACCATTTTGCAGCAGTATCTGAATCCGCCGGACCGGAATAAAGCCGAGAAGGAGTACGGCCAGGGCCTGTTCCGGGAGGGGGACAAGGTCATGCAGATCCGGAACAATTACCAGTTGGAGTGGGAGGTTCGCAGTAAATATGGTATACCGGTGGACCGGGGGATGGGTGTATTCAACGGTGATATGGGCGTGATTCGCTGCATTGAGACCTTTTCCGAGACTATGACCGTGGAGTTTGACGAGGGACGGATGGTGGAGTACAGCTTCAAGCAGCTGGAAGAGCTGGAGTTGGCCTACGCCATCACCATTCACAAATCCCAGGGGAGCGAGTATCCGGCGGTGGTGATTCCGCTGCTGAGCGGTCCCAGGCTTCTGATGAACCGGAACCTCCTGTACACGGCGGTGACCCGGGCCAGAAAATGCGTGACGGTGGTGGGCAATGAGGGGACTTTTCAGGAAATGATCCGGAACGAAAACCAGCAGCGCCGGTATTCCGGGCTGAAACGACAGCTGACAGAGGTATAAAAAAGGGGGCTTGCGCCCCCGTAAATCAAATCCCCCGCTGCCCTACAGCGGGGGATTTGACCCTCGCGGCAGTCGCCAAATATCCGCACGAGCGCGGCTACTTGGCTCGTTGCTCGCGGGAATCAAGTATTCTTCATAACAACGCTTTCCACCACATCCGCAATGTGTTCGCAGGCATCTGCGCATTTTTCCAGATAGTTATAAATCTCCCGCCACGCCAGAACAACAAGGGCATCCTTACATTCCGTATGCAGGGCGCGCATGCTGGAAATAAACAGGGCGTCGGCTTCTTCTTCCAGGGAATTGATACGCACGATATGGTCATGCAATGTTCTGGAGCGCCTGAAATCAGCGAATTCCTTCATCATTTCCCGGACAGCCTCACAGGAGCGGACCACAACCTTGACCAGTTCAAGGCAGTCGGGACGGATTTCCTGGATATTGTTGTAATAGATACGGATCAGCACATCCTCCACCGTATCCGTGAGATCGTCTATATTCTGGCTTAGGAGCATGATATCCTCCCGCTCGATTGGAGTGATAAAGGCCTTTACCAGAACGTTTAAGACCTCGTGCTTTTTCTGGTCCGCCTCATGCTCTACCGCATGGATATTATCCAGAGCAGTGGACAGTGCCTCGGCGTCGAAGTTCTGCATGGATTCCTCCAGAAGATGGGCGGCCTGGCAGGCGGAGTCCGCGCAGGAAATAAAAGAATCGTAATAAAAAGCATCCTGTTTTTTTGACATAATTTTTCTCCTTTTTAGAAAATTGCCATGAAGAGCTTGGCCATGGCAAAGCTGATAAGGCCGCAGCCCGGGAAGGTGCAGATCCAGGTCAGAACCATATCCTTTACTACGCCGAAATTGATGGCGGAAAGGCGCTTGACTGCGCCCACGCCCATGATGGCGGTGGTCTTTGTATGTGTGGTGGACACGGGAATTCCGAAGAGACTGGACAGCAGCAGGCAGGCAGCTGCCGCAAGGTCTGCGGAAAAGCCCTGATATTTTTCCAGGCGGACCATGTCCATTCCCACGGATTTGATGATCTTCTCTCCGCCCACACTGGTGCCAACGCCCATGACTACACTGCACAGCAGCATCATCCACAGGGGAATGGCGATGTTGCCGGTGCTGGTCTGGCCGTTGCAGAAGGCCATGCCCAGAAACAGTACGCCGATGAATTTCTGGCCGTCCTGGGCGCCGTGCATGAAGCTCATGGCGGCGGCGCCGAAGATCTGAGCGCCCTGGAAGAAGCGGTTGGTCTTGCGGTGGTCCATTCCCTGACAGATGAGCGTCACGACCCGGCAGATAACCCATCCGGAGGCGAAGCCCAGAAGAAGGCTCAACGCAAGCCCATAAAGAACCTTGGCCCATTCACCCATGTTGATGCCGCCGATTCCGTTCTGGATGGCGATGGCCGCGCCGGAAAGGCCGGCGATCAGACTGTGGCTCTCACTGGTGGGAATCCCGAAGATAGAAGCCCCTACACTGTACACCACGATAGAAAAGAGCGCGGCGCAGAGGGCAATGAGGGCCTGGCGGGTGTCTCCGCCGAAATCCACCATGTTGCTTATGGTGGAAGCCACGGAGCTGTTGATCTTGGTCATAACCAGTACGCCTAGAAAATTGAACACTGCACTCATCCATATGGCGCTGCGGGCCGTCATGCACCGGGTGGTGATGCAGGTGGCGATGGCGTTGGGGGCGTCCGTCCATC
>CALWLN010000009.1 GCA_944381535.1 uncultured Lachnospiraceae bacterium | reverse complement strand
TTCTTTCATTTTCTTCGCAATGGCGTCAAAATTTTCCCAGTTGCCAAGCTGCTCCTGCACCTTGACCGGATCGTCCGTTCCCAGCACTTCTTTCGCGATGGAACGACGATAGGCAAACAGGCCCGGCGTGGCCTGCCAGGTGGTTCCCTTCTGCACCCCGTCCACCGTCACAATTTCTCTGGTATAGGGATACTGCCCCTCCAGGTCTGTCTCCGTCAGGCCCACATCACCCACCACATCCAGGGTATAGTCCGACTTGGTATATTTGGTGGCGTAATCCGCCTCCACCAGAAATATATCTACCCTGTCATCCGCCCCTGCGGATTCCTGGTTTAAAAGAGCTGCGTCCAGATTGTTCTGGTAGGCGTTATTTTCGTTTGCCACGATGACAAAATTGACCTCCACCCCGTGGTCCTTGGCCAGATCCGCCGCATATGCCTCATAACGGCTCTGAAACTCGTCGTTCCAGCAATAGATGTTTACCACCTTGCCTTCTTCACTCTCTGTCTCCCCCGCGTTTTCGCCGTTCTCTGCTTCCCCCGCTTTCTCACCTTCCTCTGCTTCCGCCTCTTTCCCGGTATCCTCAATGGCGGTGTCCGCCTGTTTCCCCGCGCTGCCGCACCCGGCCAGCAGAGCTGTTGTCATAGTCAATGCCAAAGCTGTCTGTAATACACGTCTTTTCATGAGATTCCTCCCTCTCCATTTGGAAAATTCGGGCCTATCCTCTTATACGCCCTACGGTTTTTCCTTCAAACACTTCTCCCGGCACGATCACCTGCCAGATAGCCGCATGCTCCGGCTCCTCGATCAGATGGATGAGACGCCCGGCAGCTTCTGCCCCAATCTGCCTGGTGTCCTGGCGCAGCGTTGTCAACTGCGGCTCTATGTGCCTTCCTACCCGTATGCCGTCATATCCGGCCACGGAAATATTCTCCGGTATCCTAAGCCCCAGCTCCTTGATTGCGTTGATCCCCCCGAAGCTTGCAAAGTCATCGGGATATAAAATGCAGGTAGGGGGATTTTCAAGGGCCAATAGCTCCTTCGTTTTCTCATAGGCCGCCGCCGTATCCCGATAGGCAGCCTCCTTCACATACAGTTCCGGTATTTCCAGCTGAAGCTCCTTTGCCGTCTGATAAAAGGAGGTCACTCTTTTCCTGGTAACGGCCGAATCCGCGCCGTGTATGTAGGCAATTCTCCTGTGTCCCTTCTGCCAGACAAAGGTCAGCAGGTCCCGCATTCCTTTTTCGTTGTCGGACAGGACCGAAAGGCGGCCCGGGAATTCCCTGTCAATGGTTACCACCGGCAGCCTGCTTCCCACAAGCTCCGTCACCTCCGGGTCGTCAAAATCAATGCAGGCGATGACTACCCCGTCAAACCCCCGGTATCTGGCATGCTTAAGATAAGACATCCGGTTCTCCAGGGTTTTGCAGCCGTTGATAAAGGTAATATCGTACCCCCTCGCCTCCGC
Source organism: uncultured Lachnospiraceae bacterium (assembly GCA_944381535.1). Classification (GTDB taxonomy): domain Bacteria; phylum Bacillota; class Clostridia; order Lachnospirales; family Lachnospiraceae; genus 14-2. The sequence goes on along the minus strand of CALWLN010000009.1, from coordinate 3,170 downwards.
GGCGCGCTTGAAGCTGTCCAGCACATGAGCAAAATAGTCATGGGTCAGACCGCTCTCCGCCTCATCCACAAACAGTACGCCCAGGTTAAAGGTGCGCTTTGTCTTTAAGGCCTTTGCCGAGGCGTTGGGAAAATATCCCATCTCCCTGGCTGTTTTTTTGACATACTCTTTTGTCTCTTCCCCGATATCGCTCTGGTTGCTTAACGCTTTGCTGACGGTAGCCACGGATACCCCACAAACCGCCGAAATATCCTTCATTGATGTCATCGCGTTTCCTCCTGCCGTTTTCCCAAAACAGTTACTTAATCGTTTTCGTAAAATCAATATAACCCATGAGCCGGCTCCTGGCAATAGGATTTGGGGCTTCTTAACAAGGCTTTAGCAGGCACCTTCAGAGGGAAGTCTTTTTGTCCAGCTCCTGGCGAAACGCCCGAGTGGATAAATACAGGATAAAGTCAGAAAAAGAGAAGCGGCTCCCTGCCAGCCCTCGTTATCCATCCCACAGGGATGAACCTTCGGCCGGCTTTACAGGTATCCGCTTCCCTCTTATTTTCACCGATTCTATTGTTTTTCTACAAAATCTTTTCTTTTAGCTTTTCATTTCTTTTAACCGCGCCTCAATGGCTTCCACCACTGTGCGCAGCACCTTCACACGGGCATAATACTTGGAATTTCCCTCCACCACGATCCAGGGCGCATAGGTGGTGGAGGTTCTGATGAGCATTTCGTTGACAGCCTCCTCGTACTGGTCCCACTTCTCCCGGTTCCGCCAGTCCTCATCGGTAATCTTCCACTGCTTGGCCGGGTCGGCCATCCGCTCCTTGAACCGGCGCTCCTGCTCATCCTTGTCGATGTGGAGCCAGAACTTCAGCACAATGGCTCCCGCATTGGTCAGGTGCTTCTCCATCTCATTGATTTCCCCGTAAGCCCGCTGCCATTCCTCGGTGGTACAGAATCCCTCAATCCGCTCCACCATCACCCGTCCATACCAGGTCCGGTCAAAAATGGCGATGTGGCCGGCCTTGGGCATGTCCCTGTAAAACCGCCACAGATAGTGATGTCTCTTCTCAATGTCGTTGGGCGAGGCCGTGGGATTCACCTGATAGCCTCTGGGGTCCAGGTGGCTGGTGAGCCTTCGGATGGCGCCGCCCTTTCCGGCCGCGTCCCAGCCCTCAAATCCGATGATAAGGGGAATCCTCTTACGGTACAATTCATTGTGAAGCTTCTCCAGCTTCTTCTGAAGCTTATCAAGCTGCTCCTTGTATTCCTCCTTAGACAGGCTTTTGGTCAAATCGATTCCTGCCAGCACATCATTTTGAAAGGCCTCCCTGGGCACCGCTTCCGCCTCCCGCTCCCCGGACTGCTCCCGCTGCTTCTTCTGAGACAGGGCATACTGAAGGCGCTCGCAGACCGTGGAAATGATTTTTACGGCGGCGTAGTTTTTATCTTGAGCCTCCACCAATGTCCAGGGCGCGTATTTTGTATCGGTGGCCTCCAGCATCTGCTCGTTAATCTTAAGATACCGGTCAAATTCCCTGTTCCGCAGCCAGTCCTCCTTTGTCACGCGCCATGCAGTTTCTTTGGAGGATTCCAGCTTTTCGAACCGTTTTTTCTGCTCCTTTTTATCGATATATAAAAAGAACTTTATCACCACCATGCCGTCGTCGGTAAGCTGCTTTTCAAAGGAACGGATGTCGTAATAATCCACCTCCATCTTCTTGCCGGCAGATTCTTTTTTCTCACTCATCTCCCGGTCGAAGCGATCAGCCTGGACGCTCCGGTACCAGCTCCGGTCGAAAATGACGATCCGGCCTTTTTCCGGTATCTTGGTCCAGTACCGCCACAGGAAGGGACGCAGCCGTTCCTCCCGGTTGGACCGGTCGCTGGTATATACATGAAAGCCTCTGGGGTCCAGCGCCTGGATGAGACGGTTGATCTGTACCCCTTTTCCGGCTGCCCCCATACCCTCAAATACAATCAGCACCGGAATATCTTCATCTTTGCACTCCCGCTGGAGGCGCCCCAGCTTCTCGGACGCCTCCTCCAGGATCTTTTTCGCTTCTTCCGATTCCATTTTTTTCTTCAAATCCATTTTTTCCAGCATATTCGTACCTCCTCCTTTGCGTGTTGTTAAAGTATTATACCACACCCACACCCCTTATATCAATTCTATTTGAAATGCCACTGTCTGAGGAGGGATACTGGCGGTCTGGAAATTAGCGTAGGTGACCCGGACCAGCTGGCCGGGGCGAAGCTGGCGGATACTGAGATTCCGGCCCATACGGTCTGTGATGATGGTATTCTCGTTGACCACAAACCGGATCTGGTCGTTGACATCGTTTAGTTTTCCCACAGTAACAGTATGATTGCGGAGGTCCACCGAAGCGATCCGTCCCGCCATCACATTGGTTTCCTGCCGCTCGGACCGCCTTACGGTAATCAGGAACGCATTGGCCTGGGGCGGGATACTTCTAGTCATCCTGGAAGAGAACACCGCATTGACCCGCATGCCGGTGCGGATACCGCACAGACTGACGGTGCGGCCAAGAGCATTTAAAAGAATGGTATTTCTATCTACGTTCAGCCGTACCCGGGTAAGGGAAGCATTCTGGCTGGCCCCCGGGGCACGGTAGGAAATCACAAGGTAACCGGTTGCGTTGCTGAAGCAGACGGCCTCCTCCACGATGGCATTGTTGGCACGGACAATGTTCTCCGACGGAAGGAGCGCTCTGCGAGGATCGTTATCCATAATTTTTCCTCATATTTTCTATATGGTCTCCCAGTATTATATGACGTTTGGCGGGAAAAGGTGTTGCTGTGGATAATCGGACTATGATACAATAAGAAAAACGGCTCTTACGCCAAAAAAGAAAGGACACATTTCTATGAAATTTATCTCCTGGAACGTCAACGGCCTTCGGGCCTGTATGCAAAAAGGCTTTATGGATTTCTTCAACGAGGCCGACGCCGACATTTTCTGCCTTCAGGAAACCAAACTCCAGGCAGGGCAGATTGACCTTCCCCTTCCCGGCTACCATCAGTATTGGAACTACGCCGAGAAGAAGGGGTATTCCGGCACCGCCATTTTCACAAAGCAGGAACCCCTGTCCGTCTCCTACGGAATTGGCGTGGAGGAACACGACAGGGAGGGCCGGGTCATCACCCTGGAG
>CALWLN010000008.1 GCA_944381535.1 uncultured Lachnospiraceae bacterium | reverse complement strand
TATTCCATATCCACTCCCCTTTGCCAAGCTGGGAATACAGGCCCCAGTGTACAAACATTCCAAAGCCTAACTGTTCAAAATCAGAAATGTACTTTTTTGGTGTAGGTATACTCATATTTTTTCTCCTTTTCTATGTTCCTGTTTTATAACCTCGGAAGGATTTTGTATACGGATTCCAGAAGCTTTTCCGCCAATTTCTCATATCCCTCCTGGGTATAATGGACACCGTCATCGGTGCGCAGTCCGGCATACTCTACGGAAGCAGAATATAAATCAATGACCGGAAGCCCATAAATTTCCGCTATCTGCTTCGCAACGCCGTTTCTGGCAATCACCCGCTCATTACGTGGACCGGCAACACTGGTTGTCAGCACCAGGGCAAGGGGTGTTCCCTGGAACTCTTCCATCAGAAAGTTTACCAGCTTCTTATAATGAAATTTGTACTGCTGGGTATCACTTAGGTGAAACCCATGGAGACCATTGTTGAAAATTATAATTTCCCGCTTTTGCTGTTGTTTTCCGAACAATCGCAGGGACTCTGCAAAATATGGATTATCCACCGCCTTTGAAGTCCCAAACCCGTCAAAAAGGATTTTTCCGCAGGCCTTGTCCGTAGCTATACGGCGGATTCCACATGAGATGGAATCGCCGATATAGAGAACCCTGGGCTTCGTATTATCCGGAGCCTGCTCCCACCATACATTGTCCCATTCATAGGTTTCCAGTTCCAGTGCTCTGTCTTCCGTTTCATAAGTAAACTGTTCCATTTGAACCTTTCCTCCTGTTTTTTAACCATGTCCACTCAAAGCTAATCTAGCACAGAATCCTTCCGACCGGAATGTATTATTTTGCTCAAAATATGGATATTTTAGGACAGAAGGACTGTATTTTTAATTGCATATTCCTATTATTCTTCCTCTACCGGCACGCCATAGAAGGACAGCATGGGAAGCTTGGAGGCGCTGTCAATCACCGGCAGATACGGCAAATCCGCCTGGTATGCCCCGTGCGCCACACACCCATTGGGAAGTTCTTCCTGAAATTCCAGTTCTACCACATTGGCACCGGTGATTTTGGCAGTAGTCGGAACAAACCACTTTCCCGCTCCCTCCAGACAGAAGATTTTATCTTCCGCCCACTCGCTCACCCATTCCAGATTACGGTAAACATTCGCGAATTCCAGTCTCACCCTTGTCTCGGCCTCTTGCGCCGCCCGGACCAGATCCGGGGAATCGCTCATCACATTTCTGCCGTAAAGATGTCTCAGCGCGCACCTGGCCAGTCGTTCCCCTATCATCAGATTAGACGGCGCAGCGTTGTGTATGCCATCCGACATCCCGCCTCCCACGGTGGATATCACAAACACATTGGGTATCCTCTGTCCCGCGCGCCGCTGGGCTTCCCTTACCATGCCCCAGCCCCGGTCGGTTTCCTCCCCGCATCTGTTCATCACCTTGTTCAGCTGGCAAGTCAGGAAAGGCAGTCCCGGACAGTTCAGAGCCCGGCGCATGTCCCGCACCATTTTTTCAAATCTTTCCCCATAAGTTTTGCAGGCTTCCCCATCTACATCGGAACAGCCCTGATACCAGAGAATCCCTTTTACTCCCTTTAATTTCTCAGCAACCTTTATCATATTGCGGTATAAGCTTCCGTCCTCCCCACTCCATGCGTTCAAAGGACTTCCGCCCAGGGACGTCTGCACCAGGCCAATGGGGTAACCCAACTCACGCTTCAGATATTTTGCAAAGCTTAAATAGGGCCCATGGCCTGTATTGGCCCCATCCCGGTTTTGCGGGTGAATCGTATGGGTGGAATCGTTCATGGGATGTGCGGCAAGATCCCAACGGCCGCTGTTTTTCAGCAGATGTACGCCCTCTTCCGGTATGTCGCTGATAAAATCCTTGCCATACCCGGCGGAGTTACTCTGCCCCGCGATCACGAAAACATCGCCCACACCCACATGGTGTACACAGTCCCCGCGGACCGACCAGTCGCCGCAGTTCTCCGCCAGATCCATGCAGGTGTCTATCCGGTACAAGCCGCCTCTTGGCACCTGCATGGTAATCTCCCAGCAGTTGTCTTTCGTTTCACATCTCATCCAGTCCACCACGGGCATTCCGTTCGCCTCGTTTACCACCCGGGCAAAGGCGTGATACGGTTTCTCATCAAACAGGTTCACGCACCGTCCCCGCAGGGATATTTCCGCAAATCCGTCTTCCTTCTGCTGGAATATCTGCCAGTCCATGGCGCCTTCTTCGATGATACAGCCATATTCTTCGTCAAACTCAATCCAGTCGGCAAGTTCCGTAGGCTCCTCCAGACTGTGGGGATGATGCCCCACCCCCGGTTTGACTATCATTTTTATGGGAACGCCGGCATAGGTATATTCCGCATACAAAAGCTGGCAGTTTTCCCGGAAGGGAACCACCGTATCCGCGTCTCCCGCAACCAGCAGCACCGGGATCCTGTTTTGGATCAGCGTTTTTATCTTGTTCAGCGGGTTTTCGGGCGCGTCCATCTCCCCCTCTTTCACTCCGTAGAGTTTCTGACAGATGTTCCAGTCCTTCTCACTCCCCTCGCCCCGTCCGAAGCCTCCCGGCCAGCTGAAGACATCCAGGACCGGCGCGTCCAGATACAGCTTGGCTGTTTTCTCCGGGTACGCCGCCGCATAATTCACCGCATACAGCCCGCCCCGGCTGAAGCCCAACAACACCGCCCGGGCTGCCAGCGCAAATTCTTCTTCCAGATATGCCTGGAATCCGCGCATTTTTTCAATGGCGCAGGGCGCGCCAAACTGGTCGCTGATCTTATAATAGGTCAGATACCACCCGCGTTTTAGCATTTCTCTGTCAACAGAATCAAAAGCGCCCAAAAACTCTGTCCGCCAGATATATTTTCTGTCCTCTCTTGGTACCTTGGGACAGATCAATATCCCCTCGTGTCCATCCACGATAAAATGATGCTGCTCAAATTCTTCGTACATGCTCTTTCCTCCTGGTCTTTTTCGCCCCATTTTTTATGCTAATCTACGCTATTTGCAATAACTTTCTTCCCATAGTATATCGAATCTTTGCAAAAAATACAAGGCAGGGCCTTTATCTGCGGTTCCTTGATTTCCATGATGGTATCCCATACTGAGATGTTACTTTGGCACCAAACTTTATATAAATTTGTTCTTCCACACAACTCATTCACAAACAGCACGAAGCCGACGATCCTCTCCCTTTACAAGAAGAGGCGTCGGCTTCTTTATCACTTAAGCTATAATAGGTACAATCCTTTTCTCTTTTTGTCCCAGAGCGACAGGTTCAGTTTTAACGAATTAGCGCGTTCATCTACGTTGCCATCCATAACCTACTATCTCTTTGTTTGAAAGAGTACTTGTTACTGAGGAAAATCCGAAAAAAAACAATAACCGGCAATGCCTGGCCGATCCAATTCTCCAAAATCAGACGTTATTGGGACAGCCAGACCGAGATTGATATCGCCGCATTGGACTCAGATGGGGACGAGATTCGTAAGGATGTTTTGCTTGCAAACTAAAAACGAAAAAATTATGCCTCCGTCTCCTTCAATGTAACTTCCACAACCGTATCCGTCTCATCCGGCAGATAGGGGGTGGCAGAGATATCCACAAACACAACGTCAGGATAATTGTTCACCGTCCAGCTATTGGATACCTTAAGCTCACTTCCGTCGCACAGAAGCCGGACAGCCTTCACCTGGTCCCTGGAAATCCCATACAACGGAACACCGCCGATGGAATTTTCCATAATATGGTAATACAGTTTATCTCCATTCTGGGTGACGCGGCCGTTCTCCGGTTTTGGCAGGCTGCTTCCCTTGCAGCCATAGATAGAATTTCCGTTTTTGTTCATCCATCTGCCGATTTCCTTTAATATCCCCAAAGATTCCTCGGGAATATTTCCTTTTGCGTCCGGTCCCACATTGAGCAACATATTTCCGTTTTTGCTGACGCATTCCACCAGCTTTTTGATAATCATGGAGGCTGGCTTAAAATTCTTATCCTTTGCGCAGTATCCCCAGTGGTCATTCATGGTGATGCAGGCTTCCCATACCAGGTCCCTGCCTGACTCGGTCTTCAATCCCTGGGGCGGAATAATCTGCTCCGGACTTACAAAATCTCCCGAATAGGGACTTGGGTTGTCCGTAGCCAGGGAACCGAACCCCTCCCCGCTGACCTCCAGCCTGTTGTCGATAATCACATCCGGCTGATAAGCGCGTATCATATTCACAAGCTCCGTGGCCCGCCAGGTCTCACCCGTCATATTGCCATAAGAAAAATCAAACCACATCACGTCCAGTTTCCCATACCCAGCGCACAACTCCTTCACCTGGCCATGCATATAGTCAAGATAACGGTTAAAGTCGCGTTTTTCCTCCGCTTCTTTCTCCGCCTCACAATCTCGCCGGGGATGGTTCGGGTGACCGTAGTGGGGGTAATCCGGATGATGCCAGTCAATAAGAGAATAGTAAAGCCCCACCTTGAGTCCCTCCGCCCGAAAGGCCTCCAGATACTCCGCCACCAGATCACGTTTCGCCTTGGTGTTCGTAGCTTTATAATCCGTCAGCTTGCTGTCAAACAGACAGAACCCATCATGATGCTTGGCCGTCAGCACCGCGTATTTCATGCCAGCCTCTCTGGCCGCCCTTGCCCATTTCTTCGGGTCGTAATCCACCGGATTGAACTCTTCAAAAAACGGCATATACTCTTCCTCCGGCATTTGCTCGGTGCAGCGTACCCACTCACCCCTTGCGGGAATGGCATAAAGTCCCCAATGGATGAACATGCCGAAGCGGGCTTCCTGGAACCAGGCTACTCTCTTGTTATAAGCTTCTCTGTCAAACATATGTTACCTCCTCCTTTGTCCTGATAAACAGTTCTCATTTGACTTTTCCATAAATCTAGCATATAATCATTCGGACAGGAATGTATTATTTGACATAAAATATGGAGATTTCAGGATGGAAGTATTGGAAAACCCTTTGTTAAAGAAGGAATTGAACAGAATCAACATGAACATATTAGAAGTATCCTTCGCCATACTGGACAGTGCCTGGAAAATGGGAAATGTCATCTCGCCCTTTATACGGGTCTACTATGTACAGACCGGCGAGGCATACATCAAATATTGCGAGAAAACAATAAAAATGACCGGCGGAAACATTTATCTGATTCCGTCCAATCTGGAATTTTCCTACTGGTGCGACAGCTCCATGCGCAAATTATACGCCCACATCAATCTGTTGGGCTACAATAATTACGATTTATTTTCCAGCTATAACGAATGTATTACTCTTGCGGATAAGCAGAAGGAAATTGACGCCATCATTGACCAATGGCACAGGGGAGACCTCCTGAGTTCCATTTCCATCAAGACCTCCCTCTATCAAACGGTTTTGGAATCGCTTTTACAGGAAAACATTTCCCTGGGCGACATTGAGGAATACAGCGATCTGGTAAAGCGCACCATACAAATCATAAAGAACAGTCCTCACCTGTCTCTGACCGCACAGAGACTGGCGGAACTGCTCTTTGTTTCTCCCAGCCAGCTGCAAAAGAAGTTCCGGCAGGAAATGAAGGTCTCCCTTGGGCAGTATGTGAATGAACAGGTCATGTTTGCCGCGGTAAATCTGCTGCGCTCCCCCGATACATCCATAAAGGAGATCAGCGACGCCCTTGGATTCTGCGACCAGTTTCACTTTTCCCGCCGGTTCTGTGAATATTACGGCATGCCGCCCTCCCATTACCGGAAATCCATTCTTTTCTAAATATCCGGCGCCTTTCGTCCCCCCGGGTACGGGTTTGAGAGCGTTTCGCCGCAATTTTATATGATGTAATCTCCCACGCCCTCCCGGGCCCAGTTCGAAAGGTCCGCCAGGGTGTATTTATCGATCACGCCCTTTATGGCTTCGTCAAGCTCCGTCCACAAGCGCAGGGTCACGCAGGTTTCTTTCCGCGGACATTTGTTGGGAGTATCCTCCAGACAGGCCACGGGACATAAATCTCCCTCGATGAGGCGGAGAATGCTGCCCACGGTGTAATCTGCCGGGGCCTTGGCCAGATAATAGCCGCCCTGGGGCCCCCTGAGACTTCTGACAAAGCCGGCCTTCTGCAGGATGGATATGATTTGCTCCAGGTATTTTAGGGATATGTCCTGCCGGGCTGCCACATCCTTTAAGGGTACCGGGTCCTGGTTTTCATGGAGGGCCAGGTCCAGCATCAGGCGCAGGGCATATCTTCCTTTGGTAGAAATTTTCATCTTATTCTACGGCTTTGAAAGCCTCCTCCAAATCTTGAATGATGTCGTCAATGTGCTCCGTTCCGATGGACAGGCGGATGGTGTTGGGAGCGATTCCCTGCTGAATCAGTTCCTCCTCGCTCAGCTGAGAGTGGGTGGTGGAGGCGGGATGAATCACCAGGGATTTCACATCCGCTACATTTGCCAGGAGGGAGAACAGCTCCAAATTGTCGATAAAATCCATGGCCCGTTTGGCGTCGCCCTTGATCTCAAAGGTGAAAATGGAACCGCCGCCCCTGGGGAAATATTTTTGATACAGTTCCCGCTGTTTCGGGTCCGTGGTTACTGAGGGGTGATGTACGGCCTCCACCTGGGGATGGCCTTTGAGATACTCCACAACCTTCATAGCGTTTTCCACATGGCGCTCTACCCGCAGAGACAAGGTCTCCAGCCCCTGGAGGAAGAAAAACGCATGGAAGGGGGACAGGGTTGCGCCGGTGTCCCGCAGGAGCGTTGCGCGGATTTTGGTGACAAAGGCTGCCGGACCCACAGCTTTGGTGAAGCTGACGCCGTGATAGCTCTTGTCCGGCTCTGTCAGCGAGGGGAAATGGCCGCTCTTCTCCCAGTCAAAGCGGCCGCTGTCCACGATCACGCCGCCAATGGTGGTGCCATGGCCGCCGATGAATTTGGTGGCGGAATGCACTACGATGTCGGCCCCGTATTCTATGGGACGAATCAGATAGGGCGTGCCGAAGGTATTGTCCACCACCAGGGGGATTCCGTGAGCGTGAGCGATCTTGGCCACCCCCTCGATATCGCTTACCTCCGACCTGGGATTTCCCAGTGTTTCAACAAAAATGGCTTTCGTATTCTCCCGGATGGAATGTTCCAGCTCCCCCTCCTTAAAAATATCCACAAAGGTGGTGGTCACGCCATAGTCCCGAAAGGTGTGGGCCAGGAAATTGTAGGTGCCGCCGTAAATATTTTTTGCGGACACGATATGGTCCCCGGCATGGGCCAGATTCTGGAAGGTATAAGCAAGGGCAGCCGCCCCGGAAGCCACGGCCAGTGCGGCCACGCCGCCTTCCAGGTCCGCCATCCGCCGCTCGAACACCTCCTGGGTGGGGTTAGTCAGCCGCCCGTAAATATTTCCGGCGTCAGACAAGTCAAAGCGGGCCGCCGCATGGGCGCTGCCCCGAAACACATAGGAGGAGGTCTGATAGATAGGAACGGCTCTCGCGTCCGTCACCGGGTCCGGCCTCTCCTGCCCTGCGTGAAGCTGTCTGGTCTCAAATTTTAAGTCTCTCTCTGCTCTGGTGATTTTCTTCTCTGTCATTCTCCGGTCTCCTTTTATGTGTGTTTCTGTCACTATCCTGTGTATACTTCCGTTCGCTCTCACCGACTTTTACTCTTGAAAAAGAGGCGTGGAATAATAGCGGTCGCCGCTGTCGGGAAGCAGGGCCACGATCGTCTTCCCCTGGTTCTCAGGGCGTTTTGCCAGCTCCAGAGCGGCCCACATGGCGGCTCCCGAGGAAATTCCCACCAGAATGCCTTCCCTTCTGGCAATTTCTTTTCCTGTCCGGAAGGAAGCCTCTCCCTCCACCGTTATAATCTCATCATAAATGGCTGTGTTCAAAAGCTCCGGAACGAATCCCGCCCCGATTCCCTGAATCTTGTGGGGTCCGCCGGCTCCGCCGGACAGTACCGGGGAATCGGAAGGTTCCACCGCCACAATCTTCACGCCGGGATTCCTCTCCTTCAGATAAGTCCCCACTCCGGTGATAGTTCCTCCGGTACCTACACCTGCCACAAAGATGTCCACCTTCCCGTCCGTGTCCTTCCAGATCTCCGGTCCGGTGGTCTCATAATGGGCCTTGGCGTTGGCCGGATTTTCAAACTGACCGGGGATAAAGCTTCCGGGAATCTCAGCCGCCAGCTCCCGGGCTTTGGCAATGGCCCCTCTCATCCCTTTTGCTCCTTCCGTTAGCACGATCTCAGCCCCGTAGGCCTTCAAAATGTTCCGCCGCTCCACACTCATGGTCTCCGGCATGGTGAGGATCATGCGGTAGCCCTTGACCGCCGCGATGGAGGCCAGCCCGATTCCCGTGTTCCCGGAGGTGGGCTCGATTATCACGGAGCCGTCCTTTAGGAGACCTCTCTTTTCCGCTTCCTCAATCATATATTTTGCCGCCCGGTCCTTCACGCTCCCCGCCGGATTAAAGTACTCAAGCTTTGCCAGTACGGTGGCCTTCAACTGATGCTCCCGCTCTAAAGCCGTCATCCGAAGAAGGGGCGTATTCCCGATAAGTTCATTGGCTGTTTGATAAATATTTGACATCACATTATTCCTCGCTTTCAATTTCCTACTGTTTATATAGGAATTATATGATTTATGTGGTGGCCTGTCAATAGGTTTTTGATAGAAAATTTTCTCTTGGCGGGTTCTTTACGGAATGCTAAATTTTTATTGCATTTTTTCGTAAAACATGCTATCCTGCTTTTATCGATATCGACTTTCTACTTGGTCTTATATCTTTGGCGCTTCGCCAGACGTTCCAAGTACACTGTTACTCGTAATTTTTATTTTCATATTTTAAAGAAAGGATTTGTCTATGGCAAAACACAACCAAGCATCTCTCGATACCTCTTCGGTATCCAATTCCACACCTCTCTACACATGCTCTGATATTTTAGGTGTAGCTTACACAGAAGAAAAAGCCCTGGCACTTCTGCAAAGGGACAACGACAGCTACCAGGCCTATCTGGGGTTCGAACCGGAGCACCAGGAAAAACTTCTAGCCCTTCTTATGGGAAAACGAGGACTGGCCATCACCTACGATACCTTTTTCAAACATGTCATGAATCCCGATAAGAATCCGGAGCGTCTGGAAAGGTTTCTCTCCGCTCTCCTCTCACAGAAGGTAAAAATCCGCCAGGTACTTCCGCAAACAGGGAACAAACTCGCCGAGGCCGGCACCCTGGTCATCATGGATTTACTGGTAGAACTTGCGGACAGCTCTATTATCAATGTGGAGATCCAGAAGCTGGGCTACTATTTCTCCGGGGAGCGAAGCTGCTGCTATGAGTCGGATCTGATTATGCGCCAGTACAACCAGGTCAAGGCCGAACGGGGGAAGCATTTCTCCTTCCGAGACTTAAAACCTGTCTGCATGATTATCATCATGGAGCACAGCGCCCGGGTCTTTCTGGACGCTTTCCCAAACTATATTCACCGCCAGCAGATTACCTATGACAGCGGGGCCAAAGTAACTTCTCTGTTCAAAACCATCTATGTATCTCTTGACATATTTCATGCAGTGGTTCACAATATAAGTAACCCGTTGGAGGCCTGGCTGACTTTTCTTAGCTCGGATGACCCGGAGCAGATTGTACGGCTGGTCAATGCTTTCCCGGAATTTCTGGACTGTTACCAGGATATTGTAAAATTCCGCACCAATCCCAAGGAGTTGATATTAATGTATTCAGAAGCATTACTTATTATGGACCGGAATACCACTCAGCTGATGATAGAGGATATGCAGACGACAATTGAGCAATTGAAGGAGCTCTCTGCCCAGAAGGATGATATTATTGCGCAGAAAGATGACACCATCGCTGCTCTCCAGGCAGAAATTGACAGGTTGAGTAAAAGCAATAAATAATCATATTGACATCAACAGAAAAAACTGTATGTGACTTTAGAGCCTTCCTTCAGAAAACCTCTCTTTTCCGCTTCCTCAATCATATATTTTGCCACCCGGTCCTTCACGCTCCCCGTCGGATAGATTTTTGCTAGAAAATTTTCTCTTGGCGGGTTCTTTACGGTTAAATTTTATTCCTCGCTGTCAAGATGGAGCCTCCCTGCAGACCGGTGTAGATATACCGGGCGATGGCATCCCAGGCCTCGGAGCAATGGGGCATTTTCGGACCGCCCGCCACGGTGTCGGGGTCAGCGTTTGTTTTCACCAGCGTGTTCAGACCCATATGCCAGAAATCATCCCGGTCCCCCTCCCGCTCAAAGATGAATTCGTCGCCCACATTGTAACAATGGTTTCCATACTGACGCCAAGATATTATTTTGCGGATGACTTCCGCGGATTTTACAATTACTTCTTGTCCCAGCCCCACACGGAAAAGGTATTTTGCAAGGGCGATTACCTGTGGAGGCCCGGCCAGCCGTATGACCGCATCCACTATTTTGTCTCCGGGGCGGCAGTTCATTTTGCGGAGCATGAAAGCGGAAAACGTAAAATCATCAGTTTTCACGGCCCTGGTACAACACGCGGGAAGCTGACCGTGACAGACCTTCCGGCCCTGGTCGCGCTATGCACAGATGAAACCATATCGCCCTCTTGACACCCTGCGTTTATTTTATTTGCCGGAAGGGGGACTTGTCTGCTTCCGGTGAAGCATAAGCGAACTTAGGGGCTATCGGTTAATACCGATTTTTAATTTCTGAGCCGCAGGATAACCTATAACCGTCAAGTGTTCGTAAAATATAGGTAATCTTCCATGGATCCCCACCGCAAAACGGTGCAGCCTCAAAAGCAGACTGCACCGTTTATCCTAAACATCCAATTTTCTTTTTTCCTTCCGCTGACCACATCCTAAACTAATCCGCAAACAGCTGGGCCCAGTAAGCCTTCCCGCCCTCTTGGTAGTAAGCCACACCAATCCGGCTGTAATTCTCACTCATAATATTGGCCCGGTGGCCGGTACTGTTCATCCAGGCATTCACCACCTCGGCAGGCGTTTTCTGCCCCCAGGCAATGTTCTCTCCGGCCCGGCGGTAGGTTGCCCCCGCCTCCTTCAAAGCGGTGGAAAAGCTGGTCCCATTGGGACGTGTATGGGAAAAATTCCCGGTAATCTCTCTGGCCCGAATGGCCGCTGCCTCCGCAATCTTCTCATCCACCGTCAAGGGCGCCAGCCCCTCTTTGGCCCGCTCCGCATTTACCAGGTCCACCACCTGCTGGGCGTATGTCTTACCCTCGGGGGATGTCTCCGGCGTATCGGAGCTGTCCTGGCTTCCCTCGCTGTCCGGCATCTCTTCCGGCTGATTCGGCGTGCCGGGGTTTTCCGGGCTTCCGTCACTGTCCGGTGTCTCTTCCGGCTGATTCGGCGTGCCGGGGTTTTCCTGGCTTCCGTCACTGTCCGGCGCCTCTCCCGGCTGATTCGGCGTGCCGGGGTTTTCCGGCGTATCTGGGCTGTCCTGGCTTCCGTTGCTGTCCGGCATCTCCTCCGGCTGCTCCGGTGTGCCGGGACTCTCCGGTTTTTCCTCCGGCTGATTGGGTGTACCTGGATTGTCCGGTTTCTGAGAATTTCCGGGGAAATCCGGCAATACCGTACAGCCTTCCTTCCAGATGACAACGCCTCCCACCAGACCGTTTCCAAAAGATTCCCAGTTGACGGAACCATCTGTCAGCTCCTGGCTGTTCCCAATAGTCCCTTTATATACAACCTTTCCCTGTGTTGTTCCTGCGGCGTAAGCTGTGAGAGGATTCCCTAAAGAAACCGTTGCAAGAGCCGCGGCCACAAATGTTATTGCTTTCTTCATGTCTCTTTCTCCTTGCCATTCTTTATTTGTTACAAATTTGTTACATTGCAAGGATAACATGATTTTCCTGGTATTTCTACAGGAAATGTATGGAATGTCAATGTCATTACTCTTCCCCGTTAAAACAATAGGTACACACCTTACAGGGCTCAATTCCGATGGATTCCAGCAGATCATCCAGCCGGTGATAGCGCAGCGAAGTAAAATTCTGCTCCTTCCGAAGGTCCTCAATCATCTGAGCGTACCGGCAGCTGCAGGGGTTGGCATACTCCTTCAGCACCTCATCCGGGCAGTCATCGCCCTCGCGCCTTCTTATGATCTGTCTGGTGATCAGATCCATCTCCGATTTGGACCTGGAAAAGTTCAAAAATTTGCAGCCGTAAATAATGGGCGGGCAGGCCGGGCGCACATGAACCTCCTTAGCGCCGCTCTGATACAAAAATTCCGTGGTCTCCCTCAGCTGTGTCCCCCGGACAATGGAATCATCGATCAGCAGAAGCTTCTTATTTTCAATCAGCGCATGGACCGGTATCAGCTTCATTCTGGCGATCAGATTCCGCTGGCTCTGGTCCGTGGGCATAAAGGAGCGGGGCCAGGTGGGGGTATATTTAATAAAAGGCCGGGCATAGGGGATACCGGATTCGTTGGCATAGCCGATGGCATGGGCAGTTCCGGAATCCGGCACACCGGCCACGATATCGGGATGTACCGAATCGCCGTCCCGCTTGGCCAGCATACTGCCGCATTTGTAGCGCATCTCCTCCACGTTCACTCCCTCGTAGGAAGAAGTCGGATATCCGTAATAAACCCATAGGAAGGAACAGATCCGCATCTCCTCCCGGGGCTCTACCAAAGTCGTCACGTTCTCCGGTGTGATAAAGACCACCTCCGAGGGGCCCAGCTCCCTGTAGTCCACGTATCCCAGGTTAATATAGGCATGGCTCTCAAAGGACACACAGTAAGCGCCCTCCTTACAGCCAAGTACAATGGGCATTCTTCCGTAGCGGTCTCTGGCGGCATAAATTCCGTCCTTTGTCATCAGTAGCAGATTCATAGAGCCGTCCACAATTTCCTGCACATACTGGATTCCCTCTAAAATAGAGTCCTTCTCACAGATCAACGCCGCCACCAGCTCCGTAGCGTTAATCTGGCCGTTGGTCATTTCCTGAAAATGAGAATGCTCCCGGGTGTATAACTGCTCCAGCAGCGCGTCATAATTATTGATTTTTCCCACTGTCGTAATGGCGAAGCTTCCAAGCCTGGATTGGATCAGCAACGGCTGAGGTTCAAAATCAGAAATACATCCAATGCCCAGATTGCCCTTCATCTCGCTGACATCACGATCAAATTTTGTTCGAAAGGGGGAATTCTCGATGTTGTGAATGGCACGGTTGAAACCGTCCTTGCCGTAGGTGGCCATACCGCCCCGGCGGGTTCCCAGATGGGAATGATAATCTACTCCGTAAAAAAGTTCTAGTACGCATTCTTTCTTAGATGCTACGCCAAAAAAGCCGCCCATGTGGTATCTCCTTTTCTATCTGTGTGATTTCTAATCTAACTGTTACATGATACCATATGGACGGTTTTTTTTGCAATTTTATTTTTGCACAATAATTTATTTCATTTTGAATAGATTTTGTAAGCAGTGGCCAGGAGTCCGGCTTCCGTCTACTGTCTATTCCACACCCAGCTTCCGCAACTCCTCTACAGCCGCCTCCCTGGTGGTAAACTGCACCCCGTAAATCCCAAGTTCCCGAGCCGCCGCAATATTCTTGGGGCTGTCATCCAGAAATACGCACTCCTCCGGCACCAGCCCAAACCGCTTCAAAAACGTCTCGTAAATGGCCCGCTCCGGCTTCACCTGCTGCACCTGAAAGGAGAACAGGACTCCGTCCATCAGCTCCTCAAAGGGCCGTTCTTCCCGCGTCAGTTCATAGGTCCTTCTGGAGTAGTTGGACAAAATGTAGCAGCGATACCCCTTCTCCTTAAATTCCCGCACCCAGCTCTCCGCATAAGGATACAGACGGATGGTTTCCCTGTTGTGGTCCCAGAACAGACGGATTTCCGGTTCCAATTCCGGGTCGTTGGCAATCAGCCCCGCCAGAATCTCCTCATCGCTCTTTTTGCTTCTGTCGTACTCTCCCCAGGCCGGGGAGCCCACGGTGGCTGCCGCCACCCGTTTCAGCAGGTCGCCCTCAAAGCCTAAATTCTCCAGCACCTTTTGCCAGCAGAAATCCACCAGCACCATGCCCACATCAAAAATAATATTTTTAATCATTCTCTTTCCTCAGCCTTCTGTTTTTATGAAAATTCCCGTTCTCCCGTCATCATATCCAGGAGTTTCCGGGAAGCCGCCGTCTGGGGCAGCCTGTCATCGGTGATGATACAAAAGTTCCGCCTTGGAATCTTCCTGTCAAAGGTCAGCTCAAACAATTCTCCGCCGGCAATGTGCTCCTCCGCAAATTCCCGCACCACGCTTGCAATTCCCAGACCCCGGATGGCAAACTGAATCAGCATATTGCTGGTAGCCAGTTCAAATTCCGGGTGCAGGGTCACCCCCTGCTTTTGTAAAAAATCTTCCACATAGCTTCTGGTGGAGGTACTTCCCTCCAGACATAGAATGGGCAGTTCTTCCAAATCCCTGTAAGACAGCAACTTCCCCTTCAGCTGCCAGAACAGATTTCCCGCCACGAACACATCCTCAATCTCCTTTACCGGTACCAGATTCCATGGATGACGGCTGTTTACCGGCTCACTCACCACCCCGAAATCAATCCTTCCATCCTGCAAATGGCGGATGGTCTCGGGAGTAGGGGCATTGGTCACCGTCACCTTGATATTGGGATATTTGCGGTGAAACCGCTCCAACCAGGGAAGCAGATAAAACTGCAGCGTCATATCGCTGGCTCCAATATGAATCTGCCCCAAATTCAGGTCCAGAAGTTCCCGCACCTTCTGCTCTCCCTGACGGATAGTCTCGTATCCCCGTGCCACATAGGAAAAAAGCAGCTCCCCCTCCCGTGTCAGACGGACGCCTTTTTTCATGCGGACAAACAGTGTCAGGTTCAGCTGGCGCTCCAGATTGCGGATACTCTGGCTCACCGCAGGCTGGGAGAGGGATAATTCCTCGGCCGCCAGGGTGATACTGCCGGATTTTGCTACATAATAAAATATTTTGTAGTATTCCAGATTGATATCTGCTTTTTCCAAAGGATTTTCCTCCTTTTTGACGCCGCCGATCCGGCCCGCCTGCCCTCCAGGCTGAGCCAGGCTTCTCGTCTGCGGCATGTGCCATCTCCGTTCGCCGATGTAATCCCTAAAAGATAACGTCCTTATGCAAACTGTAGAAGGTCATCCTGGCCTCCGCAATGATCTTCTCATTTTCATCCGTCACAGACACATCGTAGACCAGAATATTTTTCCCCACCTTCACCTCCCGGGTTGTGGCAATCAGCTTCTTCGCTTCCAAGGCCGGATTCAGATAATTGATATTCCCGGTCACCGTGGTGACCAGGCTACCCTTGGTGGTGGCCGCCACGCCTCCCGCCGTATCCGCCAGGGCAAAAATCACCCCACCGTGGACAGAGCTGATGGGATTGCAGCTTCGCTTGTCAACGTCCATCTCCACCCTTGCATAACCGTCGGAGACTTCCGTCACCTTCATCCCCATCTCTCGGGTAAACCCCGGATGGTTATTGCGAAAATCCATCATTTTATGAAAATCCTCTGCGCGTACTTTCTCTCTTTTATCCATTTTATTTCCTCTTTTCCGAATTTGTCCGTTTTAGTGTAGCACATCTTTTCCCATAAGACAACTAAACAGGATTGTTTTTCCGGCGCCAATCCGTTATACTATATCCACATGAAACAGGATAGCAAACTTTCACGCCGCCGGACACAGGCTGCCCTGCGGCAGTTTTCCAAAACGGGGGGTCTATTTATGGAATACACCACAATCATATTCCTGCTGGAACTCATAGGAACCGTCGCCTTCGCCTCCTCGGGAGCTATGGCCGGCATCCGCAAAAATATGGATATTTTCGGCGTTCTGGTTCTCGGTATCACCACTGCGGTGGGCGGGGGCTGTATCCGGGATTTGATCTTAGGTATCCACCCGCCGAAAATGTTCCACAATTTCTCCTATGTAGGCGCTGCCATCGCCACCTCCTGCCTGCTCTTTTTCGTGATCTACTTAAAAAAAGAGCTGCTGGAAAGCCGCTTCTTGGAGACCTACGAGCAGGTGATGAACGCCTTCGACGCCATCGGCCTTGGTATCTTTACCGTTATCGGCATCCGCACCGCCATCAGCGTTTCCGGCGACTCCAACCTGTTCTTATTGATCTTCGTGGGTGTGGTCACCGGAATCGGCGGCGGAATGCTTCGGGACATCATGTCCGGCTCCACCCCCTTTGTGTTCGTCAAGCATGTGTATGCCTGCGCTTCCCTGGCGGGTGCGGTGTGCTACATATTTTTACAGGCACGTATCGGCGACGCGGCCGCCGTGATCATAAGTTCTGCCGTCGTCATCATCATCCGCCTGCTGGCCGCCCACTACCGCTGGAATCTGCCCAGAATCCGCAGATAAGAATCCTGCTTTGCAGGATTCTCCGCCTGCGGCGGGTTGCATAAGCGACAATATTCCTTTCCGCCGCAGTGCGATCCTGCCCGGAGGGCTTTTTTATTCTATAGGGAAGTTCGGAGAACTTTCCTATAGAATAAAAAAGCGAGACCTTTATTGCATGCTTTCTTACTGCAATCAGGGTCTCGCTGCTATAGGAAACGACAAATAAATTTGCCGTTTCCTATCTATATTAGTTGTGAAGTTTCTTACAGCAGGCAATGGCCAGCGCTCCCGGTCCGATATGACAGGAAACACTCAGAGACAGCGGATTCATCACAATCTCGTGGTGCGGGAATACCTCCTGAATCTCCTGCTTCCACTGGTTGGCAGTCTCCAGATCCTTGGTATAGGCTGCTTGTACCCACATATCCTTCCCCTCCGGGTCGTGATAACGCTGGGCAAAATCCGTCTTCATGGCCTCCAGCATAATGCTCTTGCCCTGCTTTGGCGTTCTGGCCTTGGCAAAGGCGTCCAACTTCTCTCCCTGAATCTGCAGCACGGGCTTTAATTTCAGAAGCGTGCCCAACGCCGCGGCCGCAGGGGTGATTCTTCCGCCCTTCTTAAGATAATAAAGCGTATCCAGCATAATATAAATGTTGGACTCAAATTTTGTCTCCTCCAGATAGTTCTTAATCTCCAGAGCGCTCATACCCTGCTCCACCATCTCTCTGGCATCCAACACGGACTGGCGCTGGGTCACGGAAATTCGCTGATTATTCACCACCTGCACCCGGCCCTCATACTCCTGGGACAACATCATGGCTGTCTCACAGGAAGCGGAAAGACCGCTGGACATAGGGATATGCACGATTTCATCATACTCCTTTAAAAGTCTGTCCCACAGATCCGTCACATCACCGATGGCCGGCATGGAGGTGGAGATATCCGCTCCTTCCTCCAGCATCTTGTAAAATTGCTCCTGAGTCAGATCAATATCTTCAAAATACGCTTTGCCGTTTACAAAAAAGGGCATGGGCAGAACGTATACACCTTCTTCTTTCGCCTGCTGCTGGGTAATCCCACTGTTGCTGTCGGTCACCACTGCTGTTTTCTTCAATCTTATTTCCTCCTGTCGCCTGATTTGCATCCATTTTTTCACAGATAGAGAGATTGTATCATAATTCTCCTTGTGTTGCAATCTCTAACGCTTATTTTTCCGTCTCCGCTTCTCCACGGAAAAGCCGAATTTTCCTAATTTTTCTCCCAGGACAAAATATTCGCCGTGAGAGTAGGCCACCAGCTTCGTATCATTCAGGCAAAACTTCCCGCTCTCGTTCATATATGCGTCCTCCACCGTCACGCCCGCTACCCGGGCCAGAAACATGTGATGACTTCCAAGCGGAAGAACCTCTGTCACCTGACATTCCAGATTCACCGGGCTCTCGGCAATTCCCGGGGCCTTGATATGCCGCGAGGCAAGGGGCGTCAGCTTCATCTCCTGAAACTTGTCCACATTCCGGCCCGATTTCACGCCACAGTAGTCGGTGGCATAGGCCAGATCTTTCGTCACCAGATTTATCACAAATTCTCCGGTCTCCCTGATTATATCATAGGAATACCGCTCCGGCCTTATGGAGATGGATACCATGGCCGGGTCCGAGCAGACGGTTCCCGCCCAGGCCAGGGTAATGATATTGGGCTTCTCCCCCTCCCGTTTACTGGAAACCATCACCGCCGGCACCGGGTAAAGCATATTGCCCGGCTTCCAAAATTCTTTTCCCATCTTTATCCTCCAATCTGATTCATACCCCGCCTGGACCCCGAGACCTTTCCACCGGAAAAATCCTCATGTTCCATGGGCTTACATAAAATTGCCTGTCTGATTGCTTCTTTTAATGCTTCGCCGTGCAAATGGCGGATGTCTATTTCCTCCGAACAATGCAGACAGGGCCTTAAGTGCCCGTCGCTGGTCAGCCGGATACGGTTGCAGGCAGGACAAAAATGCCGGCTCACCGGCCGGATCAGTCCCACCCGCCCGGCACCGTCCACAAGACGGTACAGACAAGCCACGCCGCTGTCCTCCTGGCGCGTAAGCTCCGGCACCTTCTGAAGCACCGTCTCTCCCGGCAGGTACTGCTCTGTCCTGCCAATGCCCGCCCCGATGGGCATAAGCTCGATAAACCGCACCTCAATGGGCTCCTTCCGGGTCAGTTCCACAAAGGAAACAATCTCATCCTCGTTAAAATCCGCAAGAAGCACCACATTGATTTTGATCGGCAGCAGTTCCGCGTTCCTGGCAGCCGCAATCCCGTCAAGGACATCTCTTAAGCTGCCCCGGCGGGTAATCTGTCTGTATTTTTCCGCATCCAGGGTATCCAGACTGATATTCAGGCGGCTCACCCCGGCATTTTTCAGCTTTTTTGCGTATTCCTTTAACAAAATACCGTTGGTGGTCAGGGTCAGCTCCTCCACACCGGGAATGGCGTGGATTTTTTCACAGATCTCCACCACATCCGGCCGCGCCAACGGTTCTCCCCCGGTGATTCGGACCTTGCGTATCCCCAAGGAAACTGCGGCTTCCGTAATTTCTGCAATCTCCTCCGGGGTAAGTTCCTCTTCTCTGCCTTCCCGTTCCGGGGGCAGGTCATCCCCCATGCAGTAAGTACAACAAAGATTACACTTTTCTGTGATGGAGATTCTCAGATAAGAAATTTCTCTTGAAAATTTATCTTTCATAGGGCAGTACCTTCGCCGGCCTGCGCATTTTCCTCCATCACAAATTCATCCCCCTCTTTGATCTGTCCGCCATGCAGCACCCGGCAGAACACGCCCTCCCTTGGCATGATACAGTCTCCCATGGTCTGAAAAATCGCGCAGCCGTGGTGGCATTCCTTGCCGATCTGAGTCAATTCCAGTACCACCTCCCCGCAGTGAAAGAGAGTGCCTATGGGCAGCGTCTTAAAATCATACCCGGACACCACGAGATTCTCTCCGAAGGCCCCGTACTCCACTTTTGCTCCCCTGGCCCGGAACTCTTCAATGCGCTCCAGACTCAGCAGACTGATCTGCCGGTGCCATTTTCCCGCATGGGCGTCCCCTTTGATTCCAAAATCCTCTATAAACTCCGCGCAATGTACATTTTCCTTCTGCGTCCCCTTCTTCGGGCTTGTGCAGACCGCAATTACTTTTCCCATACGGTGTTCCCCTTTCTTATGGCTTCGCTTTTGTCTCCCGATACACTTTGAAGCCCCGTCTACTGCTTTTCTCCCCTTGCGTCCGCTCTGCCGCAATCCGAAGCCGCTCCGGTGAGAATCTCTACGCCGTGTACCAGCTGCGGAAAAATGTATTCCAATGTTTCCCCTACCGCCTTGGGGCTGCCCGGCAGATTCACGATCAAGGTTTCCTTACGGATTCCTGCCATGGCACGGCTCAGCATGGCACGTCCGGTAAACTGCATACTATAAAAGCGCATGGCCTCCGGAATTCCCGGCGCCTGGCGCTCCACCACATCCAGTGTGGCCTCCGGCATACAATCCCGCATGGAAAATCCCGTTCCTCCGGTAGTCAGAATCAAATCTGCCTTTCCCTCATCCGCAATTTTTCTCATGGCTTCCGCCAGCTGTTCCCGCTCGTCGGGCAAAAGTTCATAGGAAACCACCGTGGCTCCCAGGCCCTCTACAATCCTCTGAATCAGCGGGCCGCTGACATCCTCCCGAAGGCCCTTTGCCCCAGAATCACTGGAAGTAATGATCGCTACTCTCATCTCACACACCTTTTCCGTATCCGCAGTTTGGATAATGACACACCGGACAGCTTAAGCACAGCCCGCCGTTTCCCAGCTTTACAATATCCGTCTTTGTCACCGGTACGTTTGCCAATACCCTTGGCAGTATCATATCAAAAATGGTGGCCTTGGCGTACATGACACACCCCGGCAGGCCCATAATAGGTGTCCCGTCCCCGAAATATCCCAGGAGAAACATGGCTCCCGGCAGCACTGGCGCTCCGTAGGTGATAATCTTGGCCCCACTGCCTTTGATGGCGGCGGGTGTCAGATCGTCCGGGTCCACACTCATGCCCCCGGTGCAGACGATCAGATCCAGGCCGGCCTCTTTAAGTTCCCGTATGGCCTCCTCAATCTGCTCTTTTTCATCGGGCACCATCCGGTGCAGCTCTATCTCTACCCCAAAGGCCTTTAGTTTTTCCGCAATCACCGGGGTAAACGTGTCCTTAATTCTGCCCTTGTACACCTCACTTCCGGTGGTCACCACCCCGGCTCGCTTCCGCGCAAAGGGCTTTACCGCAAGAATCGGATTTCTCTCATCGGCAATGGCCGTCACTGCCTTCATTTTCTCTTCTTCAATCACCAGAGGGATGATTCTGGTCCCCGCCAGCTTGTCCCCGCATTTCACAGGCTGCAGGGTATTCCTGGTGGCAATCATCATATTGTCAATGCTGTTGATGGCCAAAAGGCGCTCCAGATCCACCACAAACAGACCTTCCGCCTCGGAAAAAACCTCAATTTTCCCTTCCCGGGGCTCTGTCAGCCGCATATGCTCATTTTTACAGGCAGCGGCCAGAATCCGGGCCGCCTCGTCCTCGTGGAGCAGACCTGACCTTTTCTCCCATACATAGAGATTCTCCTTGCCGATGGAGAGAAGCACCGGAATATCCTCCTCTTTGACCACATGGCCCTTTTTGAAGGCCACGCCTTTCTCCTTGTCCTTGACAATTCTTGTGATATCATGGCAGATGACATGCCCTACCGCGTCCTGTGTCCGAATCAGTCTCATCCTTATCCCCTCCGTATCCATACTATTATTAAAATCTCCCGGCTTGTACCTGCTGTTTTATTTTCTTACATTTTTTATTCCAGTTTTCCCCATTATACCCCAAAAAAAGTCCCCTGTCTAACCAAAAAATCCCTGTATGCGCCAAAATTCCGGAAAAGTTAATTTCAAAGTAGTCATTTAAAAGGGGCTATCACACTAACTTATGCGACAGCCCTCTTTCGTATTTTCAATTACAGAAAGATGTATCGGATTTCATAATTTTCATCTTTCATCAAAATGATTTTTCTCTATACTGCCTCTTCCCGTTTTGAAACACAATTGTGCGAATGTTGGTTTCTGCATTTCCGGAATGAATCTGTTCTGTCTTCTGACCAATGCAGATTACATTTTCCAGATTCAGGTTTTTCACACGGCTGACCATATCTGGGGCAAATATCCCCAGTTTCATGTTTAATGCATGTTAAATGGCCCTGGTCTATATTTCCTTTCTTTCCACCGTTCTGACATAGTCACAATACACTTCCACACAAACCGTATCTGTTAGCTTTGCGGCTTCTGCCTCATTAGTACACTTTATCTTTTCCAACAAGTCGTACAATTCTATCTTTGTCATCCCGCTTTCTTCCACCTTTGATTATATTCATTCAAGGGCCATGCTTATTTTATAAAATACAACGCAATCCCATCCAGCTTTTCCTCGCACTCTTTCTCTGTTATGCAAATTTCCACCTTCTTTGAATAAAAAGCAGGGAAACAGCATATTGCCTTATGACCAATTGTCCTGCCTATATAAATAGTGACGGGTTCTCCGAATTCATATGGATGCGCTTTAACTTCAAAGCTTTTTACAGACGTTATCTTACTCCAGTTTTCCTTCAACACGACATGATTAAATAAAACCGGTTCCTCCAATTCACAGATGTAGGAATCTCCGTCCTTTACAAAATCAGTGGCAATCGGATTGGAAAAGGCTTTCTTTATAAAGCTTCCAAACTCAATCAGACGCCGGCTATCGGCTTCTGGAAGCAAGCCGCGTCTGTCCGGTCCGATATTAAGAAGTAGATTTGCTCCTCTGCCCACGGAATAATAATACATTCCCTTAAGCTCTTCCATGGATTTCACCGTTTTCTCATCACTGTCACTGTAAAACCAGTTATAGCGCCGCATTCTGCAGTCACACTCTGCCGGTAGGAATCTGTCATGGTCAAGTTCTTCTTTCACCTCCGTAAACACGGAAAAAGACAGGGAATTTACCACCAATGGGTTGGGTGTATGGGCGTACCCCGACTCATTTCCTACCCATCTTGTATCCGGATTCCACATATTGAATATCATAATCTCAGGCTGCAGAGAACGTATCACGCCGACAATCCGCACAGTATCATACTCATGGTTCTCAGAGCCATTGCCGTCAAACCACAGATAGTCAATTTTCCCATAATTAGTGAGAAGTTCGCTAATCTGGTTTATAAAATATTCATCATAATCTTTGGCTTCCTTGTCCTTTGAGCCAAATTCCGCCGGCGAATAATACAATCCAATCTTAATTCCATACCGGCGACATGCGTCAACATATTCCTGGACCACATCTCCTTTTCCATCTTTCCACGGCGTATTTGCTACAGAATATTCTGTATATTTTGACGGCCAGTTTGCAAATCCGTCATGGTGTTTACACACTAGAATTGCATACGTGGCGCCGGCTTCTTTGATTGTTTTTATCCATTGATTGCAGTCAAGCTGCTCAGGACAGAAGCCGGAAAGAGGCATTTCCTTCATATCCCAGTCCTTATGTCCCTCATAAAAGCTCCTTATTCCAAAATGAAAAAATACGCCAAATTCCCAGTCAAGAAAATCTAACTGTTGTTGTTTTATTTGCACCATAAATCCAGACCTCTTCCTATCATCAAATCTTCGTCCTTTATATTGCCCTTATTATACTCTCTTCTGTACTCACCATGGTAATTCCCATGAAAGTTTTAAACTTTTTACTAAAAGAGACACTATCGTTTATCCTACTTCCAAAGTAATGTCCTGGATGTTTAAATCCGTGTCTTCCAGAAGTCTATAGGTTTCCCTCATGCGTAGCTCTGTGATGTACTCTATATAATTTTTTCCCACTGTTCGTCTTAACATTTTTGTGGTCATGCGTCTGCATGGTATCTCGTATCCTCTCTTTCTGAATGCTTTCCTTTGCCTAAGTATACAGCGCTCAGCCAAAGACAGACTAAAGGGGAGTCCACAAGCTTTTCCTTTTTGGCACGTATAAACGGCTGAGAACAACTGAATTCTCCTGCCACCCCAAAAAGGCGTCTGAAAAATTTTCGACACCGATGTTATCCTCTTTAATTAGTCTTTAGGTGTTCATTGTAATCTTGGGAAGCGCACTTACTCCTTGACGGATCCTATCATAATTCCTGATACAAAATATTTTTGCAAAAATGGATAAATACATATGATTGGTAGAGTTGCTACCATCATTGCCGCTGCCTGAATAGAAAGCGTGGTTGTGGTCGAAGCAATACTTATTCCATGTTCTGGGGCAGTGGCTGACACTTGTGTAGAATTAATTACCTGCATCATAAGAAAAGACAATGTTGACAAAGTTTTGTCCCTGACAAAAATTGCTGTGTCAAACCAGTTATTCCATTGATTTACTCCAACAAACAACACACAAGTCGCCACATAAGGCTTAGAGAGTGGTAAAATAATTTTTCTAAACGCGTTTATCTCAGTGGCTCCGTCAATTTTAGCCGACTCCCGCAGGGATGGCGGAATATCTTCAAAAAATGCTATTCCAACCAAAACGAAAAAAGTGTTGAGAGCACCCGGAATAACATAGACTGCAAATGTATTAATAAGCCCCAGTGTTCTCAGCAGTGTGTAATATGGTATGATTCCTCCGCCAAAGTACATGCTGATAATGATGAGAACCATATAAATCTTTCTTCCTTTTAAATGTCTGAACGACAAGCCATAGGCTACCAAAGTAGTCAACATCACACTCAGCCCCGTTCCTATCACCGTCCGCAAAACAGAAACCCACAACCCATTAAGCCATTTTGTGTCCGTAAAAAAGTCGCTATAATTATCCAGTGTGAATTTTCTTGGAAGCCAATATATTCCACCTAGCGATGCATCTATTCCCTCATTGAAAGAGATTATCAATATGTAATAAAAAGGATAGATTGTGATAAATAAAACGAGTGTGCAGAAAAGGTATATTACTACATCAATTATCTTATCTTCTGTATTCTTCTTTTTCCATTTTTCTAGCATGTTTTCCTCCCTGATATAAAGTCTACTTTGTCAAACAATATTTTTTATGAGACTGCATCATATTATTAAAACAAGCTACTTCCAGATATTTTTTTTGAAATAAAATTACAGTTCAAAATCAGAATAAGGGAAATGACGGACTGAATCAAACCCACTGCTGTTGCATATGCATATCTGCCCTGAGACAGACCCACTTCATATACATATGTCTGTATAATGTCAGAGGTTTCACTGTTCATCGAATTACCTAACAGATAGCTTTGTTCAAAATTAGACCCCGATAATCCGCCACCAAAAAGATTTCCAATCGCCAAGATTAATACTATTACTACAGTAGGTTTAATACTTGGCAGCGTAATATGCCAAATCCTTTTCAAGCGCCCGGCTCCATCTATGGCTGCAGCCTCATGAAGTTCATGATTGACACCGGCGATAGCTGCCAGAAACACTATGGTCCACCATCCCATCTCCTTCCAGACATCCAGAAATACTGCCATTGCCCAATACAAATCCTTATCACTTAAATAAGAAATCGGCTCTTGAAGTAATCTCGTATTTACCAACAACGTATTTATAATCCCTTTTAAAGAAAAAAAATGAAAAGAAATTCCCGCAACCACTACCCAGGAAATAAAATGAGGCAGATAGCTGCAAGTCTGTACCAGCTTCTTGTATTTCAGCGAGCGCATCTCACTTAGCATAACGGCAAAGATAATTGGCATCGGAAAAGTGAATATCATTTTCAACACACTGATTGCTATCGTATTTCTCACCAGACGTTCAAACATAACATCATTCACAAATTCCTTAAAATACTTTAAGCCTACCCATTCACTTGTGAAAATTCCCCAAACGCCATCCACAATGTCATAATCCTTAAAGCCCATAACCAGACCTACCATAGGAAGATAACTAAAAACAAACAGATAAATCAGCCCCACCCATACAAATATTTGTAGTGAAAACTGCTTTTTCAGCGCATGGAAATATTTACACCCTGTTACTTTCCCTTTGCTCATATTGCACTCTCCTTTCCAGCGTTTTTCTACGCTCTTTCAGCAAAGCGTCCACCATCTGCACCCTTGGGCTGCAGATGGTAAACACATTTAGCTTTACTTAAAATATTACTTCCCTAGCAGTTTCCTTGCTTCAACAATGGATGTCGTCATATAATCGTTATACTGTTGTAATCCTGTCTGCTCCAAGGCCTCCATATATTCTGCATAGGTGCTCTCAAACTCAGTTTCCGACGCCGCAAAAATCAGCTTTGCCTCATAACTCTTCTTCAATTCTTCCAGCTTGGTATATATAACACCTTCATCAGTAGAAGCCGCCGGTCGCGCCATAGCTAGTTCCGGATAATTCTGATATCCTTTCCTATAAGTTGCAAAAATATCAAGTATTTCCTGATTTCCACCAGACAAATTCATATAAATCTCATCAATTGCGGTAAAATAAAAACTGAATCTGTAATTGTAAACCTCTACCAATTCTCCATTATCTCGAACTTCCTTGAATTCTTCCGAAAATATCGGAACACCGTCATCTCCTAAGGTATAATCAATACCTTCCCGCCCCCACATTCCAGCCTGTCTACCCTCATTTGAAAGTTGATAAGTAAGTAATCTGGCCGCTGCTTCCGGGTTAGAGCAGTTTCTGGATACAAAACATCCTGCCCAACCAGCGTTTGAGCCCATGGGAACTCCACCTTCACCAATCCATGGAAGGATTGCCACATCTGCAGCCGGATTGACACTCTGCACATTATTCCGAATCACAGTATAATCATTATATCCTAAATAATCCGCAAAAAAGACACAGTCTCCGTTATAGAAATATTGCTTCCCGTCTCCATCATTTTCATTTGCATAATACTCCGCCTCAATATATCCTTTCAGCGCAAATTCATTCATTAGTTGCATGCATTCTTTGTATCCCGGCGCCGATGCTTCATAATAATATTCACCTGTCGCTCCATCGTAGATATTATTTGTAACACCCATCACATTTTTAATATACTGAGATTTATAGACACCGCCCAGGCCAAAAGGTACCATGTCTGGAAAAGTCGTCTTACAAAGTTCCAGCACCTCCACAAAATCTTCCAGTGTATTAATTTTCGGATTACCAAGTTCATCCATCAAATCTGATCTATACATAATGGTTGGCTGTCCCACTGCGCCCAACTTCATATTCTCCCAGTCGTCTGATGTTGCAGTAGCATTCAGCACTGTGTAATAATCTCCATCCTCCGAGTAAGATTTCGCAATCGCAATTGCCTCGTCTCCTAAATCTTCAAAGGAAGCTCCGTATAATTCCTCCAGTTCCGAATATGAATAGCAAAACTTACTGTTAGAAAGTCTGTCAATTTCCGAATCAGTATAAATCAAATCAGGAAGTTCTCCTGAACTAATCATAACTCCCAGTTGTTCGTTGCTTGTGGCAATCGTCACATTCAGGTCAACGCCTGTAGCCTCCTTAATCAGATTCGGAATAATCCCCTCAAATTTGTCTGTCGGATACCACGACATATTTATGAATACTTCCAGAGTATCCATTTTTGTCTCCGACCCTTCTGTGTTCTCTTTCCCATCGTCCTCTGTTCTACTGCTTTCTCCTTTAGCATCTGAGCATGCAGTTAACCCCATCGTCACAACCATGATAATACTCAAAAATGTCGCCAAGATTCGTTTTTTCATTGTATTTTACCCTCCATTCCTAAAAAACAGGCTCCTCATTCCAAGAACCTAAAAATAATATGGCTACAATCATATTTTAATTTCTAATTACACTGTGGAAAACTGTCACCTTTTCATATTTTATGCGCATATTTCATATAACCTATCATCTCACCTTCGGAAACAAAAACTCCATCTCCTTCATTTCCCCCGCCACCATTCTCACAAGGTAGGTCTCACCATAAAAGCTGACTGTAAACTGGCTTTGTTCAAAGGCCTTTAGCCTAACTGTCACCTTCTGCTCATCCCATACCAGTGCTTTCACAAGCCTGTTTCCTTTTATTAGAAGATTTTCTGCTTTCCCGGATATAAACAGTTTGGGGAGCGCAGGCAAAATAACAACCGAATCCTCATCAGAATACAGAAGCATCTCATACAAAGCGCTGATAGCCCCCAGATTTGCATCTATTTGAAATCTAGTGCCGTCATAATTCAGACAGGTCAAAAAATTCTCCCTCACATAATGCTCTAGCAAAAACTGTAGTGTCTCCATAAAACCTGAACTATTTTCCATCCTTGCATACAAATTAAGCAAATGCATGACACTCCATCCACAAGTACCATTCCCCTCCGTATAAAATCCATTCTCTACCCGTCTGTCAATTGCCTTTTTGATTCCGGTAAAGAGCCTTTTATCTTTCTTTGCCTCATAGCCAGGCATTAGGGCATAGCAGTGAGATAAATGTCTGTGAGAATATGCAGGAACTGCCTCTCCATCTGCCCATTCCTTAAGCGTTCCATCTGCTTCATACATATAAGTCGGAATCTGTATCTGATACTCATACGACAGGCCTAAAATTTCACAACTCCGCTTAATATTTTCAAATAATTCCTTCACAACTGAAATATCCATAGTTGCATTTTTCCCAATCATGCAGAAAGCATTCTCATACGGCGAATTCTCGGGCGACACAGACGGAACAATCGTTCCGTCTGCAAGGTACCCTACATAGAAATCCGCAGCCTTCCTCATAAAAGGCAGTGCTCTGTGTTCCAGAAACTCCCTGTCATGCGTATACATATAATACTCATAATAAATATGAGCAAACCACGCACCTCCAGCAATCCAGAATTGATGAGTATATTCTGGGGAATAATGAAACAACAATCCTGAGTTTGTAAATCTTGAAGTGACCATAATTCCATCTGCGTCAAAAAAATTTCTGGCATTCCTTTCAAAATCTGAAAGGAACCTTTCGATAAAATCAAAAAAACCCAGTGCATATTCCTTGAAATTTCCGCTGAAAACCGACCACAATGCCATTTCCAATTCTATATTACTGATGTAGTCACAGAATAGCCTTCCGTTTATATTTCCATTCCAAAGTCCCTGTGCATGTGGCGGAAACTCACCGAAGCTGCTGATTGCCAAGTATCTGCCCATATAATACAGTTTTTGCGTCAGTGCTACCAACTTCTCCGGGTGTTCCCTGTCTGCAAATAAGTTTTCACAATAGTCTTCAAAAAATCTGTTCTCTGTAAATTCAATACTACTCCTAAAGAAACGCTTTTGATAAAATTGGATATTGGCAGTCAACTCTTTTTCATAGCTTCTTACTGCAATCCCAGGTATCCATTCCTCTTTATTACTTCTGACAGCAGTTCCAATCATATCTTCATTAATACCCACAGTAATTATTGCCAAAACATATTCTGCATGTTCTGTTTCCAGGAAATCATTTTTCACAGTAACTTTTCCATCTGTCACCACACGGACCTCTCCACAGTAAAATCCTTGATTCATATCTGTCCTTAAGTGTATCCCTTCTTCCTTCACTACAATATCGCTTTTCTTAATACATATGTCGATAAGCTTTCTCTCCCATTGATTTTGCGGTTTTACCATTGAAAGTTTAAGCACAAAATTCTTTTTCTCTTCCGATTTCACGTAAACATACGCAGCCTTATGTACATGGGACACAAACATTCTTTCTGTGAGATGATTGCCCTTTTCTTCTCTAGTAACGACAATCTCTCCGTTTGATGTATCAAGTCGTCTCTCGTATTCCAGACAATTTTCTGTATTACACCATATTCCAAGTTCAAAAGCCGGAAAAAAGCTGTCTGGATAAAGGATTGCATCATCTGCAATAACAGTATTTTTCAATCCTCTCTGTCTGGATACCTCATAAAAATATCGTCCCATCTCTCGTGTACAATGCCCCCTTACTTCCTTGAAAACATCACCCATATAGGGAAAATTCTCACATTCTGTTGTGTGAAGAAACAACTTTTCATGGCTGAAAATTATTCTCTCTCTGCCAGGATTACACATCACAATCCCACCCAGAGTCCCATTTCCCATAAAATATCCATCTTCCCATACTTCCGGAATCTTTTTGCTCTTTATCTCATATTTCATCTCAACCACCATGCCTTTCTTTCCAATGCCTGCTTCCACCGGCAAATAAACATTGTATTTTATTTTACCATGTTTGAGCAGACCATGACACTGACATCCATTCACATTTTATGCGTCTGATTCAACTTCAAAAATACCTCTTTTTCTCCTTAACTTTTTCTTGAAATCACCTTGACAACATGTATATTTTTTCTTATACTACTAATTATTAAAAAGTCGAAAGAGGGGGTATATTTTTATGTATATGTTCCGCTGTTTGATATCCAAATTTATGAATCTTTCTCTCACCCCCAAAATTATCACCATCTATTTACTCACAATAATCCTTCCCACTTTCATCTTGTTCTCTGTCTTGATGAAAGTGAATATTGACAATATAGAAGACATCTATTATGAAAACCAAAACAATACCATGCTCTCTGCCAAAGAGACGTTTTTGATTCAGTTGAATCAAGCAGCCTCAAATTCCATTTATTTTCAAGCGCAGGATATTCTGTCGGAAATGCTGCTTGAAGAACATTCAATTACTTCATCCTTTATTTTTCACCTGTTTAAAGATATCAAACCCGTTATCGCAACCTGTAAAATTAACCCAAATATTCAGACAGTGCGTATTATCGGCTTGGGCAAATATCCTTTTAACGTCCCAAACGAATTTTCTTCCGTAGAAGCTATGGAATTACCCACTGAACTTGTTGAGCAGATACAAACCAATAGCCATGTATGGCATCTATCTTATGAGGAAGGAACATCTGTACTTCACTTTTATCAGGCAATCACTAGGAATTCCTATCCCTATTTTATTGGTATTATCAATTTTGAAATAGATTTTTTATCCATCCTTGATTCTTTTCACAGTCAAGTGAATACCCCTATATATATAAACCTTGAAAACGAACAACTTCTCGTATATAATGGTCAACAGCTATCTAGCAACACTCTTCCCTCGGACTCAAATACTTTATCTGTTATGGCAGATTTCCAGATTCTCCTCCCAGACAGTAATTTTGCTCTCTTCTGCCAATATAACCCCATGGAATGGAGTTCTTTCCCCGTGAAAATGAGTTTGGCAATTATCGCAATATGCCTGCTGTTCTTCACGTCCTTTTACTATCTGATACGAGTGGTATTGCTAAATCGCCTGAATACCTTTACCTCATATCTGAAAACTTTAGATGTTCAGGCTCTGAAGATATTCCCAGCCAGAACATATGCCGATGAAGTAGGCTATACGATTACCGCTTACAATGAACTTGTTGGCCGGCTAAATCATCTGATTCACGAAAACTTAGTGATTCAGTTTCAAAAAAGAGAAGCGGATTATTATGCCTTACAGGCACAAATCAAACCTCACTTTCTCTACAATACCCTTGAAAATATTCGCATGAATGCTGAAATGCACAATGATTCAGAAACAGGTGATATGCTGATGGCTTTAGGACAACATATGCGTTATACTATGAATAGTAGTCGTCAGCCAATTTCATTGGAAAAAGAACTCTTATTTGCCAGAAACTACCTAAAACTCTACAAAATTCGAATGAAAGAAAAATTGAACTTTGAAATTTTAATTTCCTGTGAGATTAACCGAATCTATTGTCCCCGTTTTTTGCTTCAACCTCTTTTGGAAAATTCCTTACGCCACGGGTACAATCCATCATCTCCGCTGTTCATAAGGATTTCCATCACGGAACTTTCATCCGAAGAAGTTGAAGTCGTGCTGGAGGACAATGGCAACGGAATACCACATCATATTCTTGTGGATTTACAGGAAAAATTGAGTTCCGCAGCCATAAGCACAACAAATCACGTGGGATTATTAAATGTTAATAGTCGTCTCATAGTCTTCTCGGACAAGCCGCACACTGGTATCTGCCTGGAAAGCACCGAAGGCCGTGGCACACGCATCAGTTTTTCATTATATACCTGCACCATCAACGTTGAGGAAAATCAATATGAGAATATTAATTGTAGATGATGAAGATAACATCACCATGGGAATAAAATCTATTTTGTCTGCACAAGAAAATATGAAATGTGAGATACAATCTGCCGAAAACGGAAGAGAAGCTCTTATAATAGCAAAAACTTTTCTACCTAATCTGGTTATAACCGATATAAAAATGCACTATATGCATGGCCTGGATTTGATAAAAAAATTACAGGAAGAAAATATTTGCGATAAATTTATTATCATTTCCGGATATAATAAATTTGAATATGCCCAGACTGCTCTGCGCCATCATGTACTGGATTATCTCCTAAAGCCCATTGATAAACAACAATTGCTCCATATTGTACAACAGGTCTGGGAAGAACTTCCAGAGAATTATGCACTCTCTCACTTTCAATTGCCTGAAATACCATATTTTTCCTTGAACCTTCAAGATGAGACTTACCCTTCTTCTGTCTTAAAAGTCATAGAGTATATTCAGGAAAAATATATGTGCGACATTTCTCTTCAGTCCCTGAGCGATGAATTAATGCTCCACCCCAATTATCTGTCCACATTGATAAACCAGCATACTCACTTGTCTCTGTACGCTATAATTGACTATATCCGTCTGAAAAAAGCATGTGAATTACTACTCGCAGAACCAAAAATGACTATTTCAGAAATCAGCTACCTTGTTGGTTACAACAATGATCGCAGATTGTACCATGCCTTCCAGAAAAATTTAAACTTGACTCCTGGTGATTTCAGAAAAAAATACCAGACTTAAAAATATACCGCTATCAGACTCTTGAATCGAGTAGGGGGAATGAAATGCTCAAGCAATCCAACAAATAAATCACCGGCTGATCGCTTCCTGCATTTCTCTCCGTGTCATTAACACATACCCCGCCAGTTCTTCCACCCGCTCCTTTGGCATTCTGCCCACCGGTGCCGATATGCTGAAGGCATACTCCGCTTTTCCCCTGTAATCCTTAAGGCTTGCCGCAATACACACCACGCCGGTCTCATTTTCTTCCCGGTCCATGGCATAGCCCACCCGCCGTACTTCCTTTAAGGTTTCCAGGAAAACTCCGTAATCCGTGATCGTCCCCTCCGTCCGCTTGACGATATGACTGTTCTGCCAGATTCTCTCCACTTCCTGTCCGGGTAGTTCCGCCGCTATGGCCTTACCCACGCCGGAACAATAGATGGGCAGGCGACTGCCAATCCGGGAAACCATCTGCATGGAGTTGGCGTAGGACTCCACCTTATCAATGTACACCACCTCGGTGTCGTTCCGCTCCACAAAGTGCACCGTCTCTCCCGTCAGTTCCATCAGCTTCCGCAGATAAGGCCGCACCGTCTGCAGCAGATCCTGCTTCTCAATTACCTGGTTGGACAGCTTCACCAGTTTCATGGTAAGCTCATATTTTTCATTCCGATTGCTCTGCCGCACGTAGCCCAGATACATCAGGGAGGTAAGAATACGGCGGGTCGTACTCTTGTTGAGCTCTAATCGCTCACTGATTTCCGTCAGCCCCATGGTTCCATGCTCCGCCAACAATTCCAGCGCGCCAAACAGTCGGTCCGCAACCTGTATCGGATTCTTTTCTTCCATATTATACTCCATTCCGCCGCCGGATCGCGGCTTGGTCAAGGGGAACGTCTCTTCATTTCTTTAATCGATATACCCTGTTTCGGTTAGCACCTTCGGCCACAACTGCTCCCTCTGATATCAGTTCCTTCAGGTAATCTCTGGTGCGTGAAGATTTAAGGCCGATATATTCCGCAATTTCTGAAGCTTTTGCCGTTGAATGGTCCGTCAGATAATGTAGTATGCTATCCTTTATTTTGTGGCTTATCGCCGATTTTTTATCGCCGGTTTTTGTCACCGATTTTTTATCGCCGATTTTTGTCGTCGTGCTTACATCTTTCTTTTTTTCCATTGTGAGCTCCAATATAGTTCTCTCAGGCTCCAGCTGTTCTTTGATCACCGGCATATCCCAGCCCTGTTCACGCCAGATGCGGAAAATATTGGGAATCCCACTTCCTGCGCGCTCACCGATATCAATGAGGTTGAACATCTTCAGCATGGTTCCGTTGCGGGGATCAGAGATGCCGCCGCTTCTTGCCGCGTCAATCTCAATGCGAAAGGCGCCTGGATTAGCCATAGTAATGACACCCGGTTTTTTTATTATCACTAATCCCTGCCTGCCATAATAATCCGCATTGACCAGACAATTTGCCAAAGCTTCCCGGAGCGCCTGATGCACCGTGGTATCATCTACCCTGGACCCGCCTTCTATTTTAAAAGGCACCTTAATATCCTGAACCAGCTTGTTGTAGACACGAAAATAGAAATCGTATACATTACCGCTCCAATCCCCGGAGGATGAGATGATCCTGTCGGTCCAGCGTGTATTGGCATCATACTGCTCCTGGTAGTCCAGGAAGTATGCATTGTATTCCCGGATAATGTCATATTCATTGCCGAACATGAGCAGTCCCGCAGACGTAGGGTGCTTCTTTCCATCTGCTCCAATCCCAACAGCGCCCAGCTTCAAAAGAAAATCCTCATCCTCCAAAGACTCCCATACATGCCCGGGACGGGACAGGCGCATCCTCTGCCGGTAGCTAAAGACACTCTCTTTACTAAATACCTCCATGGACATTTCGTTCAGCACCAACATGTCCTGGGTTTTCACGGAAGCGTCACGAACCATGGCCTGATACTCCTCCCTGGTGCAGCGATAGTCGCCCTCACCATTCCGACGGTAGGTGCATAGAGGATTCCCGTCTACATATACTGGTTTATATGCGCGCTCGGCTCGCGGAACATTGATGACCACGATATGATTGCCACCAACTTCCTGTTCGAACACATCCCGGGAAGACAAGATATTTACACTGACTTTATTGGGATCATTCACGATATCCCAGAACTCCCTGATCAACCTGTCCGGATCCGGAAGATCAACTGTATAGAGAGAGCCATCGTCCGCTTCCGCCACGCCCAGCAGTATAATTCCGCCATACGTGTTGGCAAAGGCGGAGTAAGTTTCCCATATGCTCTTAGGAAGGCCGCCGAGAGCCTTCTTCGCTTCAATGCGGTTATTTTCCCGATACTGTTCTATCCTGTTAAAGTCGATCATCACTTTTCTCCTAGCGGTTTAAATATCTTCATTCATTGTATCATATCCTGCGCACCTCTGACAAGCCAAAGGATTTTCCGGAAATTTTTCATTTTTCTTCTTTACTTTTCCAAAAAACCGTATATAATAGTGGGTAAGAAGTACCATAATACAAAATGTAGTTCCACATTATGAAACTTTAGGAGGCGAACCCATGAATGACGTACTGAAAAAAATCGGCGAGCTGGGCATTGTGCCGGTGGTGGTCTTAGACGACGCCAAGGACGCCGCGCCCCTGGCCCGGGCCCTCTGTGAAGGAGGCCTTCCCTGCGCCGAAGTAACCTTCCGCACGGCGGCTGCGGCAGAGGCTATCAAAATCATGACGGAGCAATTTCCGGATATGTTGATCGGTGCCGGCACCGTGCTGACCACCCAGCAAGTGGACGCAGCGGTAGCGGCGGGTGCCAAATTCATCGTAAGCCCGGGACTGAATCCCCGCACCGTTGCGTACTGTGTGGAAAAAGGCATCCCCATCACCCCCGGCTGCTCCACTCCCAGCGACATTGAGCAGGCTCTGGAGCAGGGACTTGACGTGGTGAAATTCTTCCCGGCGGAGGCAGCCGGCGGCCTTAAGATGATCAAAGCCGTCGCCGCGCCCTATGTGAACGTACAGTTCATGCCCACCGGCGGCATCAACCCCTCAAACGTCCGGGAATATCTGGCCTATGACCGCATACTTGCCTGCGGCGGCAGCTGGATGGTCCCCAAGGATCTGGTGAAAAATGGAGAATTTGATAAAATTAAAGAACTGACCAGAGAAGCAGTTCAGATTGTAAAAGAAAGCAGAGGGAAATAATATGGCAAAGAAAATCGTTACATTCGGAGAAATCATGCTTCGGCTGGCTCCGGAGGGCTACTACCGCTTCGTACAGGCGGATACCCTTGGCGCCACCTACGGAGGCGGTGAGGCCAACGTGGCCGTATCCCTGGCAAATTTCGGCATGGACGCCCGGTTTGTGACCAAGCTTCCCACCCACGAAATCGGCCAGGCCGCCGTCAATTCCCTGCGG
Source organism: uncultured Lachnospiraceae bacterium (assembly GCA_944381535.1). Lineage (GTDB taxonomy): Bacteria > Bacillota > Clostridia > Lachnospirales > Lachnospiraceae > 14-2. Next base: position 9,635 of record CALWLN010000008.1, on the reverse strand, counting down.
AGATACGGGGTGGATACCTCCTATATTACCCGGGGCGGCGACCGTGTGGGCATCTATTTTCTTGAAAAAGGCGCCTCCCAGCGGCCCTCCAAGGTCATCTATGACCGTGCAGGCTCCGCCATCGCCACCGCAAAGCCCGAAGATTTTGACTGGAAAACCATTTTTGAGGGTGTGGACTGGTTCCATTTTACAGGAATCACCCCTGCCCTGAACGACACCGTGGCAGCCATCTGTCTTGAGGCCTGCAAGGCGGCCAAAGAGGCCGGAGCCACCATCTCCTGCGACCTTAACTACCGTAACAAGCTCTGGTCCAAGGAAAAGGCCGGACAGGTGATGGCTGAACTTTGCGAATATGTGGACGTCTGCATCGCCAATGAGGAGGACGCCGCAGACGTATTCGGTATCAAGGCCGCCAACACCGATGTGACCAAAGGCGCCGTGAACCATGAAGGGTACAAGGATGTGGCTGCGCAGCTGGCCGACCGGTTCGGTTTCTCCAAGGTCGCCATCACTCTGCGGGAGTCGATTTCCGCCAATGACAACAACTGGTCCGCCATGCTCTATGACGGCTCCGGCTACTATTTCAGCAAGAAATACAGCATGCATATCGTAGACCGGGTGGGCGGCGGCGACAGCTTCGGCGGCGGTCTGATCTACGCCCTCTTAAACGGCTACGATTCCCAGGGAGCCATCGAATTTGCCGTGGCGGCTTCCTGTCTGAAGCACTCGGTGGAAGGAGACTTCAATATGGTTTCCGTAGACGAGGTGACGAAGCTTTCTGGCGGCGACGGTTCCGGGCGGGTACAGCGGTAATGATCTGACCTATATTTTCTCTATATTTTGGTGTATACGATAACGGCAAAAATCCTCCCTCATACCCAGGGGAGGATTTTTGCAAGGAAAATTCTGCGTTTACATACTGCAAAAACCGGCGCAGGAAAAGTCATAAAAAAACATTTATGACTATTCTTCCTGCATCGCCGACATCAGCGCCGGAATAAACTGCTTCTTTCTGGAAACCACGCCCCGCAGGAACAGGCTGTTCCCACCCTCGGGCTGGTGGATGTGGAAGGCCCTCTCCGCAAAGCTTCTGGCCTCGTCTCCCATATAAATCAACTCCGTGCTCTCCTCCAGGATATTGGTGAGCAGGACATAGACCATGTGAAGCTTCCGTTCATTCAGTACGGTGCCAAGATAGGGCAGCAGCTTCTCCTTTACATCGGAGAGCTCCTCCCAGCTCATGGCGCTGATCTGCCCCACACCGAAATCCTTATTCGTGGCAAAAAAGGTCTTGAAATCCTGGTAAAATATTTCCTCCGGCGATTTGCTCTTAAAGTCACTGCCCGCCTGGAACATGTTTTTGGCAAGCTCCTCAATATTCACCCCGGCAATGACCGCCAGCGCCTGGGCAGCTTCCCGGTCCACGGACGTACAGGTGGGTGAACGGAACATCAGGGTATCGGAGACGATGGCTGCGCAGAGCAGGCCGGCGATTTTCTTCGGAATTTCAATTCCCTTCTCCTGGTACATCTGATAAATGATGGTGGATGTACAACCCAGGGGCTGGTTCCGGAAAAATACCGGCGACATGGTCTCCAGACTTCCCAGTCGGTGATGATCGATGATCTCTAAAATCTCCGCTCCGGCAATTCCGTCCACGGCCTGGGATTTCTCGTTATGGTCCACCAGGATCACCTGCTTTTTCTTCATGTTCAACAGGTTTCTTCTGGACATCATGCCCACATATTTTCCCTTCTCATCCAGGACGGGGAAATCCCGGTGCCGCTCCTTGGACATGATCTCCTTCACGTCATCCATGTATTCCTCGGTCTCAAAGGTCACCAGATTTTCCTTGCGCATAAAATATTTGATGGGCATACTCTGATTGATCAGACGGGATACCGTAAAAGTGTCAAAGGGCGTAGTCATCAGCACGCACCCCCTGTCCCTGGCCAGCTTCTGAATGGTCTGGGAGACCTTGGCTCCGGAGCAGACAATGATACAGCTTGCGTTCAATTCCAGGGCACAGAGCTGTACCTCATAGCGATTGCCCAGAATCACCAGATCGTCGTCCTCGATATACTCCTCCATCATCTCCGGGCTGGAAGTGGCCACCACCACCTTACCCCTGGTAAAATAGGCGTGCTCATTGCCCACCAGAAGGGTGGCGTTCAGAGTCTCGATAATATTCTTATACTGTGTTCTGGCTCGGGCCAAAATCTCGTTGTCGTACACATCCATATAGGAGGTGGCAATATCCCCGGTGATGATAACGCCCTGAAGTTCCCCCGCCTTACCGGTCACCGGCAAGGTCACCACACCCTGGGCCTTCATCAGTTCCCAGGCTTTTTTCATGGAAATGTGGCTGTCCACACCGGGAGTTTTGCGTATTTCAATATCCTTGACCTGTGCCCCCACATCAGCCACGTAGCCGGGCGCAGCTACCTTAAAATGGTCTAGCACATACTTGGTCTCTTCGTTCAGGTCTCCTGCACGCTTGCTCTCGTAAATCCCGTCTCCGGTCTTATTTTTTAAATCGGCATAGGCAATGGCCGCGCAGATGGAATCCGTATCGGGATTCTTATGTCCTAAAATCCAAATTTTCTTTTTTCCCTTCAATTTGTTATGCTCCCTTTTTCTCATTTATCCGTAAAAAGCCGGAAACAACGCTCCTACGCTGCGCGAAATCAATCTGTATACCGCCTCACATCAGATAATCTAATATCCCCAGTTCATACAGAAATAATCCCGCCATGGCAAGAAGATTTAAAACTCCCAGAACAATCGCCGCCCTAAGATAGCCCTTCACCGATCTGCTTCTCTTCTCCCCCTGCTCCGCAGTGTCCAGCTTTCCTTCCAATTCCTCAATCAGCGACTGCATATTGCGGTAACTCTTCACATTTTCCGTATGTACCTTTTCCGAAAGCTCGGTCTTCATGGTATCAAGCTGCTCCCCGAGATTCTCTCCCAGCTTATCGGAAAGTTCCTGCCTGATACTCTCCAATTTCTCAATCTGTTCCACGATTTCTTTTTTCAGAGCCGCCACACCATCATCAAACTGTAGGGAAATCTGGGCCATCTTCGCGTCATTTCCCATGGAAATCTGCTCCAGCTGTTTCTCCATATTTCGGGAAATCTGTACCACACACTCCTCCACGTCCCTGGTAATCTTATCTGCCTCCTGCTGGCGCTTATTCAGTACCTCCTGCCATTTCTGGGCCTTCGTTTCCCGCTCGTCCAGGATGTGGGCAAGCTCCTGGACCCGGCTCTCCTTCATTTCCAGCTGCTGCTGGAGCTTTAAGGCCTTCTCCTTGAATTCATCAATCTGCTTCATTAAGAAATCTTCTTTGTTCACGGTGGTAAAAATCCTTTCTCTCTTGTCTGGCTGCTTTCTCTCTGTTTCCCAAAATCCCCGTATTTTTCCAAATACATCCGTCATAAGCTTCTCCCCGCCAACACTTTGGCCTCCGGTCGGTAATTGTTCTCGCGAACCCTATAATCATAAACACTATTATAAGAACCGCTTTGCGAACCCTATAATCATAAACACTATTGTAGCATTTTGTCCATATTTTCACAATCCCTAAATATTCTCAATCTGCCAGTCAATGGGCTCCACCCCATGGGCCTTCAAAAATTCATTGGTCTTACTGAAATGTTTACACCCGAAGAATCCCCGGTAAGCTGAAAGCGGGCTGGGATGGGGCGCCTTCAAGATTAAATGCTTTGGGTTGGTCAGCATAGGGATCTTGGACTGGGCCGGCTTCCCCCAGAGTAGATAGACAATGGGCCGATCCTGGGCGTTGACCGCATGGATGACTGCGTCCGTAAACTGCTCCCAGCCGTGGCCCTGGTGAGAATTGGCCTGGTGGGCACGCACCGTCAGCACCGTGTTCAGCATCAGCACGCCCTGCTTCGCCCACTTCACCAGATAGCCGTTGTTGGGGATATAGCAGCCCAGATCGTCTTGCAGTTCCTTGTAAATATTTTCCAGGGAGGGCGGAATCTCCACCTCCGGCTTCACGGAAAAACACAGGCCATGGGCCTGCCCGTCATTGTGATAGGGGTCCTGTCCCAGGATCAGCACCTTCACCTGGCTTAAGGGTGTCAGATGAAAGGCATTGAAAATATCGTCCGCCGGGGGAAAGATTTTCCGGGTATTGTACTCCTCCAGGACAAACTTATATAACTGTGCATAGTAAGGCTTCTTAAATTCCCCGCCGATGGCAGGAAGCCAGTCATTGGTAATCATTGCCATAATTCGTTTCCCTCTCTCGTAATTCTACCGCCGCACCGACACGCCCCGGTTCGCCAGATAGTTCTTCAGATCCATGATCTCCAGCTCCTTATAGTGGAACAGGGAGGCCGCCAGAACCGCGTCCGCGCCGCCCTCGGTCAGGGCCTCATAGAAGTGCTCCTTAGTACCGGCGCCGCCGGAGGCGATCACCGGAATGGACACGCAGTCCGCAATCTGCCGGGTCAGATTAAGATCATAGCCCGCCTTGGTGCCGTCGCAGTCCATGCTGGTTAAAAGGATTTCTCCTGCTCCCAGCTCATTGGCCCGCATGGCCCACTCTACGGCGTCCAGGCCCGTATCGATCCTGCCGCCGTTCTTATATACGTTCCAGCCGCTGCCGTCCGCCCGCCGCCTGGCGTCAATGGCCACCACCACGCACTGGCTGCCGAACTTGTCCGCTGCCTGGCTGATAAGCTCCGGAGTGTTGATGGCGGAGGAATTGATGGAAATCTTATCCGCCCCCTCCCGCAGCAGGGCCTTAAAGTCCTCCACGGTGCGGATGCCTCCCCCCACCGTAAAGGGGATAAACACTTTTTCCGCTACCCGGCGCACCATGTCCACCACAGTGGCCCTGGCGTCCGAGGAGGCTGTGATATCCAGAAATACCACCTCGTCCGCGCCGGCTTTGTCGTAGGCCGCCGCAATCTCCACCGGGTCCCCGGCATCTCTTAAATTCACAAAATTCACGCCCTTCACCACACGCCCTTCATGGACGTCCAGACAGGGAATGATCCGCTTGGTAAACATCAGGCCTCACCTCCCAGCGCCGCAAAATTCTTCAGAATCTCAAGTCCCACATGACTGCTTTTCTCCGGATGGAACTGACAGGCAAAAAGATTTCCCTGCTCCACGGAGGCGTGAATCTCCACGCCGTAGTCCGTGACAGCCTTCACGATGGAGGGGTCCTTGGCCTTCAGATAATAGGAATGCACAAAATACACGTAGGGCTCCTGTTCCATTCCCGCAAACAGGCGGCCCTCCCCCTTAAGTCTTAAGGAATTCCATCCGATATGGGGAATTTTAAGGCCGGGGGTATCGGGAATCCGCAAAATTTCTCCCTTCAAAAGCCCCAGGCCCTCCACCCCGGAGTTCTCCTGGCTGCCTTCAAACAGAAGCTGCAGCCCCAGGCAGATTCCAAGGAAAGGGGTCTGCCGCTTCACAAGCTCCCCGATCACCGGGATGAGGTCGTATTTTTTTAAATTTTCCATGGCGTCTCCGAAGGCTCCCACCCCCGGCAGAATCACCTTGTCCGCGCCCAGAAGCTCCTTTCTGTCCCTGGTGATCAGACTTTCCTGCCCGATGTAGGCAAGGGCCTTCTGCACGCTTTTTAAGTTTCCGGCGTCGTAATCAATAATCGCGATCACTGCGTCACCTCCTATAATCAATAAACATCTCTCAGCCGTATTCCGCTTCCAATTTATTCGTTATATACTTGTCAAATCCACCATCAGATTACCCGCTTCGTCTGCCATTTTCTGCTGTGGAACCGCCAGCAGAAAACAATGGCCCGAAATACCCAGTCCAGGCACATGGCAAGCCAGATGCCCACGGCCCCCAGTCCCATCCACTGTCCCAGAATCAGGCTGAACAGGATGCGGAACAGCCACATGGAAAATACGGACATCACCATGGTAAACTTTACGTCTCCGGACGCCCGCAGCGCATTTGGCAGCACAAAAGAGGGCGTCCATAGAAAAATAGCAAGGCCATCATGAATCATCACCAGAATCCAGGCCAGCTCAATGGTTTCCGGCGACAGACTGTAAATGCGCAGGATATAAGGAAGCGTCAGAAGAATCACGCCGTCCACCGCCGCAAAGGCCAGATAGGAAAGCTTCATCAGCTTCTTCGCGTAATGCTCCGCCTGCCTGTAATCGCCGGCCCCCGCGCACTGGCCCACCACGGTGATCATGGCAAGCCCCAGAGCCTGTCCCGGGATCACGCCCACGCCGTCCAGATTATTGGCCACTGCGTTGGCCGCAATCTGTACCGTGCCAAACCCGGAAATAATGGAGACCACCAGGATCCGCCCCAACTGGAACATCCCGTTCTCCAGACCGTTTGGAATTCCCACATAGAGAATCCGCTTTGCCATCTTCCACTCCACCAGCCGTTTCTGAACCCCCACAAAATGAACCGGCAGGCCGGGATTTTTCAGCATCAGACAGATAATCACCGCCGCCGCTGCCCGGGCCACCAGAGAGCCTAAAGCCGCTCCGGCCACACCCAGGGACAGCCCGAACATGAACAGACTATTAAAGCAGACGTTGATCACATTCATAAGCAGTGAAATTTTTAAGGAAATCCCGGAGTTACCCATGGAGCGGAACAGAGCCGCCCCGCTGTTATAGACAGCCAGGAAGGGATAGGACAAAGCGGACAGCGCAAAGTAGGTCATAGCACTCTCCATCACCGCCGGTTCTATGGAGCCGAAAAACAGCCGGAGAAGCCCCCGGTTGAAAAGAAGACAGAGACCGGCCAGCAGCAGAGAGGCCGTCAACGCCACCACCAGAAGCTGGTTTGCGGACTCACAGGCCCGCCTTTCCTCCTTATGGCCGATATACTGGGCCGCCACCACCGCTCCTCCGGTAGCCAGGGCCGCAAACACATTAATCATCAAATTATTTATCATATCCACCAGGGATACGCCGGACACCGCCGCCTCTCCCACGGTAGACACCATCACCGTATCCACCAGCCCCACGCCCATGACCAGCATCTGCTCCAGCAACAGGGGCCAGATCAATCTGCGCAGCGCGCTGTTTGTAAACACTTTCCATCACCTGATTTGCAGCCGGCCAGAAGCAAGCTCCGGCCTCTAGTTTTTAAAGCTGTGTATGGGAGCCGGAATCCGCCCTCCGCGGTTGACAAAGGCCTCGCAGGAGTAAGGGTTCACAGGCATTATCGGCGCATAGCCAAGAAGTCCTCCGAACTGCGCCGTCTCACCAACGCCCTTTCCGATCACCGGAATGATGCGCACCGCCGTGGTCTTCTGGTTCACCATGCCGATGGCCATCTCGTCGGCAATGATACCCGAAATGGTGGCCGGGCTGGTATCCCCGGGAATGGCGATCATGTCAAGCCCCACGGAGCAGACACAGGTCATGGCCTCCAGCTTTTCCAGTGTCAAAGCCCCCGCCTTGACGGCGTCAATCATCCCCTGGTCCTCACTGACCGGGATAAACGCGCCGCTTAAGCCGCCCACATAGGAGGAAGCCATGACGCCGCCCTTCTTCACCTGGTCATTTAAAAGGGCCAGGGCTGCGGTGGTTCCCGGAGCGCCGGCATATTCCAGGCCGATTTCCGTCAAAATATCCGCCACGCTGTCGCCGATGGCCGGTGTGGGCGCCAGGGACAGGTCGATGATCCCAAAGGGAATCCCTAAGCGTCTGCTGGCCTCCTGGGCCACAAGCTGGCCCACTCTGGTAATCTTAAAGGCCGTCTTTTTAATGGTCTCACAGAGCACCTCAAAGTTCTCCCCACGCACCTTGGCAAGAGCGGTCTTTACCACTCCGGGTCCGCTGACGCCCACATTAATGATGGCGTCCGCCTCGGTGACGCCGTGAAAGGCCCCGGCCATAAAGGGATTGTCGTCGGGGGCGTTGCAGAACACCACCAGCTTGGAGCAGCCCATGGAATCCCGCTCTTTGGTAAGCTGTGCCGTTTCCTTGATCATCTCCCCCATCAGCTTCACCGCGTCCATGTTGATACCGGTCTTGGTGGAGCCAAGATTTACCGAGCTGCAGACCACCTCCGTGGATCTTAACGCCTCAGGAATGGAACGGATGAGATTCTCATCCCCCGTGGTCATGCCCTTGGATACCAGAGCCGAGTAGCCGCCGATAAAGTTCACGCCCACTTTTTTCGCCGCCTCGTCCAGGGTCTTTGCGATGGTCACAAAATCAGCCGGACATTTGCAGGCTGCGCTGCCCACCAGGGCAATGGGGGTTACGGAAATCCGCTTATTTACAATGGGGATACAGTAATTCCGCTCAATCTCCTTTCCCACGGCCACAAGATCCCTGGCCACGGTAGTGATTTTTTCATAAATTTTTCGGTTCAGAGCATCCAGATCGGAATCGATACAGTCCATCAGGCTGATTCCCAGGGTGATGGTCCGCACATCCAGATTTTCCTGCTCTATCATTTTATTTGTCTCGTGTACTTCCCAGAAATTGGTCATGGTATCTCTCCTTAAATTCTGTGCATTTTATTGAAAATCTCTTCCCGCTGGCACTTTATGGAAACACCGATTTCCTCGCCAATCTGGGTAAGCTCCCGGGAACACTCGTCAAAGGGTTTGCTGGAATCCGCAATGTCCGCGATCATCATCATATTGAAAAATCCCTGCACGATGGTCTGGCTGATGTCCAGCACGTTGATCCGGTTGTTGGCAAGATAAGTACACACCTTGGCGATAATGCCCACGGTATCCTTTCCCACCACGGTGATAATAACTCTGTCTGTTTTCTTTTCCATGTCTTTTCCTCCTACGCTTCTATGATCTGTGAAATGGTGTCCCGGCGGGCCACATAAATGGGAAAATCATCCCCCTTATAGGGATTATCTCCCAAAGCTACCTCCAGCCGCACCGTTTCATAAGCCAGCTTCTCATAATTATTTTCCTTGCTCAGATGGCCCAGAAGGACCGTCTTGAACTTGTCATGTAAAATGTGTCCTAAAAGCCTTCCCGAAAGCTCATTGGACAAATGCCCCTTATCTCCCAGGATACGCTGCTTCAAATAGTAGGGGTAATTTCCCACCTCTAGCATATGTATGTCATGATTGGCCTCAAGAAGAATCACATCAAGTCCCTGGAGCCGTTCAATGATATATTGGTCATATTTTCCCAGGTCGGTGATGACGCCGATGGATTTATTTTCTTTTCGCACAATGTAAGCAGCAGGCTGGGCCGCATCGTGGGAGATAGCCACCGGGGATACTACCACATCCCCGATTTCAAAATCCTGATCCGGCTCCACCTCCACAAAAAGCTCCTTGTCAATATTGCCCAGGCTCTTTGTCTGTAAAATGGCGTCGATGGTGCCACGGGTGGCGTAAATGGGAATCCCGCATTTTCTCGCCACCACCCCCAACCCGCAGATATGGTCACTGTGCTCGTGGGTGATGAGAATCCCGTCCATCTCCTTGGTCTTTAAGCCAATTTCGTTTAAGCCCTCCTCAATGCGCTTGCCGCTGATGCCTGCGTCTATCATCAGATGGGTCTTATCCGAGCCAACGTAAATACAGTTTCCGCTGCTGCCGCTGGCAATGCTGCATAATCTCATGTCTTACGCTCCTGTCAATCACAAAAATGTTATTGTAACGGTCTTTCTTC
>CALWLN010000007.1 GCA_944381535.1 uncultured Lachnospiraceae bacterium | reverse complement strand
ATGGGGGGTCTGCCGATCAGGGCGCCTGCCAGCCCTAACCGCTGCTTCATTCCCAGAGAATATTTCCTGGCAGGTCTGTCCTTATACCGAGTGAGCCCAACCAGCTCCAGCACCTGGGAAACGGCAGACCCCGGCAGGCCCAGAATTTTGCGGATGATATCCAGATTTTCCGCCCCGGTTAAATTTCCGTAAAAGGCCGGAGCCTCAATGAAGGAGCCCACCTCCCGCAAAATTTCCATCCGGTCCCTGGGATATTGTTTTCCGTCCATCACAAAGGAACCATCGGTTGGCTTCGTCAATCCCAGGAACATCTTCATGGTGGTGGATTTTCCTGCCCCGTTGGGGCCCAGAAACCCGTAAACCGTTCCCTTTTGGATATGAAGATTCACCCCGGACACAGCGGTAAAATCCCCATATACCTTTGTCAGATTTTTTGTTTCAATGATGTTCATCTTGTGTTCTCCTTTCCTTATTACCGTCCTGCTTTTTGGACATTCAGGTATATCCCCCAGGGGACCTTCTCTTCGCCTATCGGCGAATTCACCTTGCCCGAAGGGTGTTTCTCATTTCTCCTCCATTTTACAGCCGTATCCTTACGATAACTTTCTCGCAACCTTACATTTACCTTACATTTTCCGCAAAAGACCCAAAAACGCCAAATCTATGCTATACTTTTCTCATAGGAAATCTCACGGCGTAGGCCATCCGCGCAAGTGCTGCTGCCAGCCCCGCCGGACTCATAAAGAAAGGGACTGTATGAAAGACGCATATTTAAAGGAAAAACGTATCCTGCTTGTGGATGATGAGCAGGAACTTCTCAATATGGTGGTATCCATTTTGAAAGCGGAAGGATTTCGCAATGTAGCCACCGCGAAAACGATGGAGGAAGCCCTCGCTTCCGCTTTGGCCTTTCAGCCGGAGCTTGCCGTCCTGGACGTAATGCTGCCGGACGGCGACGGATTTTCCCTGATGAAACCGTTAAAGGAAAAGGGAGAATATCCCATTCTCTTTTTGACTGCCAGGGGTGAGGACGATGATAAATTCAGAGGCTTCGGTCTCGGCGCGGACGATTATGTGATAAAGCCCTTTCTCCCCAAGGAACTGATTTTCCGCATTCTGGCTATCCTGCGCAGAAGCTACAGGGAGGAAAATCCCCGTGTGAAATTGCATGACAGTGAAATTGATTTTGACAGGGCAGAGGTTCTCAAAGGCGGGGAACATATCCCCCTGACCGCTAAGGAACACGATATTTTAGCATGTCTCTACCGCAACGCGGGCCGTATCGTGACCATCGACGCTCTGTGCGAGGCCGCCTGGGGCGAAAATCCCTTCGGATACGAAAATTCTCTGATGGCGCACATCCGCCGAATCCGGGAAAAAATCGAAGGAGATCCCTCTCGCCCGGTATCCTTGATCACCGTCAAAGGCCTTGGATATAAACTGATCGCAGATTAAGAGGTGAAAGCTATGAAAAGTATGCCAAAATTAATCCGGCGTTTTGTGGGAATTTTACTTCTTAGTTTCCTGCTGCTTCTTGTTCTGAATTTTACTTTGCTAATTGTATTTACATTGCGTCAGACGCCAAATGCCCGTCCCTGGAAAATGGCCGAGGACGTTGCCAGGGCGCTGACACAGACAGAAGATGGCGCCTATGTCCTGCCCGATGATATTCTTCTTGAACTGGAAAATTCAAATGCCTGGGGAATCCTGATTGCTGACAGTACCATGCAGGTGGTATGGCAGACGGACAATCTGCCGGAAACAGTGCCCACGTCCTACACACTCTCAGCCATCGCGGCCCTGACCCGGGGGTACATAGACGGCTACCCTACGTTTACGGGTGAGAGAGAAAACGGCCTTGTTGTATTGGGATATCCCAAAGACAGCTTCTGGAAACACATCTGGCCAAGCTGGGATTATTACACCATCGCCAATTTGCCAAAGACCATTCTCTGTGTACTGGTCATCAATATGACACTGATTTTTCTTATCTACGTAATTGCCAATTCCAAACTGCTAAAGTCCGTCAGACCCATTGTAGAGGGCATACGGAATTTACCCACAGGAGAGACGGTCCATCTTCAGGAAACCGGGGTGCTCTCAGAAATTGCCGCAAATATCAACCGCACCTTCGATATTCTTAAGGCACAGCAGTATCAGCTGCGGAAGAAAGAAACGGCCAGGGCAAACTGGATCGCGGGCGTATCCCACGATATCCGAACCCCCCTGTCCATGGTTATGGGCTACGCCGGCCAGTTGAAAGAGGACACCGGTTTGCCCGGCGAAGCCCGTCAGAAGGCCGCTGTGATTGTAAAACAGAGCGAACGGATGAAAAACTTGATCAACGACCTCAACCTAGCTTCCAAGCTGGAATACAATATGCAGCCGATCCATCCGGCACGGGAAAATATGATCACCATAGTCCGGCAGGTTGTGGTGGATTTTATGAATCTGGATATAGACGAGAAACATCCCATTATATGGGAAACAGACGAGGCCCTGACGGCCTGCCCTGTAAATGTAGACAAAGAACTGATAAAACGGGCCTTAAGCAACCTCATCCAGAACAGCATCCGCCACAATGAGCGGGGCTACAGGATTTATGTCAGTGTTGCGTCGGAAAGTAAAACCTGCAAAGTGGAAATTTACGATGACGGTATCGGAGCAAGTGACGAGCAGCTTGAAAAGCTCAATCACGCGCCCCACTATATGGTCTGCGACGAGAACACCACCCACCAGCGTCACGGTCTGGGCCTTCTCATTGTAAAGCAGATCATTGCGGCCCACGGCGGAGAAACCGCCATCGGGCACAGCCCCTATGGCGGTTTCTCCGTAACACTTATTTTACCGACAGCTGATTAGCGACAGGACTTTGGCTCTCCCGGCAAACGTCGTTCCCCTATTGTCCACTGCTCTCCGTCACAATTCCCTCCGGGTCAATCTCTACCCCCGGCGAGAGAGATTCCATATACGCAAACATCCGCTCTCGCTCCGATTCCTCCGTCACCACGGAGGTAAAGCTGTCTTCCTGCAGGCAGGGAATAAACCGGACCTGGCTCTCCATAGTCTCGCTGTCAATGGTGAATTCCAATAGACAGGTCTCCCGGCTCTTGGTATTGAACCAGAAATTTCCCTGGCTGTACAAAATGGGCTTGCCCTGGTAAAATTCAAAGCCCTGCAGCACATGGGGATGATTGCCGATGACCGCATCGGCTCCGGCCTCAATATACAGCCTGGCCAGATCCTTCTGCTCCTGGTCCAGCTCGGTGGTGGACTCCGTTCCCCAGTGGACGTACATAAAGACAAAGTCACTATTTTCCTTAGCCGTGCGGATGGCCTCAAGACAGGCCGTGGGGTCCATGGTCTTTAACACGCCGGCCTCGGTCTCCGTGGCTGCCTTCGTCAGCCCCTGCTCCGATTCATCGGTTTTCTCGATGGCCGTAGCCGCCACAATGGCAAAAGTCCGCCCGTTAATGGTATAATAAATCGGTTCCATGGCCTCCGCAAGGTTTCTTCCCGCACCCACATGGTCAATGCCGGCTCCGTCCAGCGTATCCAGGGTATCCAGTAAAGATACCTCACCCCAGTCATATGCATGATTGTTGGCCAGTCCCACCACATCCACGCCAAGGATATTGTAAGCCTCCACCCGGCTGGGGTCCGCCCGGAAGGTCCATCTCTTGTTAGGCGTAGGCGTTCCCCGGTCGGTAAAGGTAAACTCGTTATTCAGCATGAAAATATCCGCCGTCTCCATCAGCTCCAGCAAATCCTCAGAAAAGCATCGGGTGATATCGCCATCCCGCTGCTGGTCCAGCACCTGCATGATCGACATGGTCACCCCGAGACCGCCCTCCTCTGCCAGGGTCATATCTCCTGCAAAGCGGAACACCACCGGACCGCCCGTCTCCGAATCCTGGCTGTCCTCCGGCTTCGAATCATCGGTCTGATTCTCCTCCGCCATCCCGGAACCGTCTGTCTGACCTGAAGCTACTCCCTCCTGACCGGAATCCTTCAAATCAATATCTTCATCGAAATCCGGCGTTTTCCCCGTCTGGGAATCCCCCGTATCCTCTCCGTCTTCCGCAGTCTGACTGCCATCCGTGTTATCCTTCATGGCTTCCTTGTCCCCGCAGGCCGTCAGACAAAGCAATAATATAATAAAATACGAAAGCAAGCGTATTTTTCTCATCTGTAAATCCCCCTGTTATCTAAAGCTAACGCAACCCTTTCTACTCCCCTCGCAGAATCTCCGCAATCAGCTCCCGCTCGTCCATGTGGTGCTTCTCGCCCTTGATCTCCTGGTAATCCTCATGTCCCTTGCCTGCCAACACGATCACATCCCCCGGCTGGGCGTGGTGGATACAGTAGGCAATGGCTTCCTTCCGGTCCGCAATAGTCACATAGGCTCCTCCACCCTTTTTTACCCCTACGAAAATATCCGCAATAATATCCATGGGGTCCTCAAAACGCGGATTGTCCGAGGTCACCACCGTCAGATCCGCCAGGCGGGCAGAAACCTCTCCCATCTGATACCTCCGGTCCCTGGAACGGTTTCCGCCGCAGCCAAAGAGGCACACCAGCCGTCCGGGCTCATATTCCCTCAAGGTGGTCAACAGGCTCTCCAGAGCCATGGCATTGTGGGCATAATCTATCATCAGGGTAAACTCCGGGGAAACCGGAACCAGCTCGATTCTTCCCTTCACCGTCACATGCTCCAGTGCCTCCCGGATCTTATCCTGGGCAATCTGAAAATGCCGGCACAGGGCAATGGCCGACAGGGAATTGTAGACGCTGAAAATCCCCGGCACATTCACCGTCACCTCCATGTCCATCAGACCGGACAGACGGTAGCGGACTCCAAGAACCCCGGGGGCCTTCCACAATTCAATATCCGCAGCGCGCAAATCGACGCCTTCGCCGCAGCCATAGGTCTCCACCCGGCAGGTGTGGCCCGCAAGGATTCCCGCAAGATGTTCGCTGTCCCCATTCAGAATGCCCACTTTGCACTGTTGAAACAGCAGGCTCTTGCAGTGCATGTAATCCGCGAAATCCTTATGCTCATGCTCCCCGATATGGTCCGGCTCCAGATTGGTAAATACCCCGTAATCAAAGGTAAAACCGGAGACACGGTGCAGCATTAATCCCTGGGAGGAGACCTCCATCACCACAACCTCAATACCCGCCTCCACCATTCTGGCAAAATATTCCTGCAATTCATAGGACTCCGGCGTAGTGTTGGCCGCCGGAATCCGTTCCTTACCGATGATCACCTCAATGGTTCCGATAAGGCCCACCTTAAGGCCCGCAGACTCCAGAATAGACTTGATCATATAGGTGGTGGTGGTTTTTCCCTTCGTACCGGTAATGCCGATGGTCTTAAGTTTCCGGGCCGGATGACCGAAGTAAGCCGCAGCCATACAGGCCAGTGCGTACCGGGTATCCTCCACCCGGATCACCGTCACATCAGAATCCTCCAGGTTCACTTCCTTCTCCACCACCACAGCGGCCGCGCCCTTTTTCACCACGTCAGGGATAAAATCATGGGCGTCCCGAAGGCTGCCGGAAATGCAGACAAACACCCCCCCCGGCGCCATTTTTCTGGAATCATGGACCAGGGACGAAATTTCCCTGTCAAGGGTCCCCTGCACCAGCGTATAGGATAATTCTTCCAATAAATTTTCTAATCTCATCTTCTTCCTCTCTCCAGCGCCGTTACATCCAGCTCGCCCTCAAATACGGTGGTGGCCGGCCCTGTCATAAACAGGTGGTTTGTTTCACGGTCATATTGAATCAACAGATCGCCGCCCAGAAGGCGCACCAGCACCTCATCCTCCGTATAGCCGTTTAAAATCGCCGCCATAACGCAGGCGCAGGTTCCGGTCCCGCAGGCCAGGGTCTCCCCGGAGCCCCGCTCCCAAACGCGCATGCGCAGTTCTTTTCTACCCAACACCTCCACAAATTCCGTGTTGATACGCCTTGGGAACAGAGGATGATGTTCAAATTTCGGCCCCACCTGCTCCAGAGGGAAATGTTCCAGCGTGGGAACGAAAACCACGGCGTGGGTATTTCCCATGGAGACGCAGGTTACCCGCCACTCCTTATCCTCCACCACAAGGGGTTCGTTCACCACCCGGTCTCCCGGAAAATCCGCCGGAATGTCCGCAGGAGTGAGCACCGGCTCTCCCATATCCACCCGCACCTTAGTCACCATACCCTGCCTGGTCTCCATGGTCAGCGTCTTGATTCCGGCCCCCGTCTCCACGGTGATTTCTGTCTTGTCGGTCATGCCATGGTCGTAAACGTATTTTGCCACGCAACGGATTCCGTTGCCGCACATTTCCGCTTCGGAGCCGTCCGCATTGTAAATATGCATGGAAAAATCCGCCCGGGCGGAGGGGCCGATGGTAATCAGACCGTCTCCGCCGATTCCGAAATGGCGGTCACTGACAGCGATTGCCAGGCCGGAGGGGTTGTCAAGGTGCTCCCTGCACAGATTGACATAAATGTAGTCGTTCCCGCACCCATGCATTTTCGTAAATTTCATCGCAATTCTCCTCTCATTCTCTGCCCGGGCAGATTCTCTTCTAACATTGTATAGTAAACGACAAATAAATTTACCGTTTACGATCGCTTGTTTCAGCTGCCTCTGTACCCGTCAGGCTACCGTAATAACTTTCTTTGGACATTTCTCCGCACAGATTCCACAGCCGGTGCATTTCTTCTGATCAATGTGGGCGATATTGTTCTCCACCACAATGGCCTTTTCCGGACAGTTTTTCTCGCAGAGTTTACATGCAATACAGCCTACCTCACAGGCAGCCATAACCTCTTTTCCTTTATTCTGGGAAGCGCACTGTACTTTATATTTTGCCTCATAGGGTACAAGTTCAATCAGCTTCTTGGGACATGCCGCAATACATTTTCCGCAGGCCTTGCAGGCTTCCTTGTCTACCACGGCAATGCCGTCAACCACGTGGATGGCGTCAAAGGGACATGCTTTCACACAGTTGCCGTAGCCAAGACAGCCGTAATTACAGGCCTTGGGACCGCCGTTTGGAACGTATGCCAGCATGGCGCAGTCCTCTTCCCCGTAATATTCATAGTCCTTTTTGGCTTTCTCGCAGGTTCCGCCGCATTTTACAAAAGCCACCATGCGGGTCGTCTCTCCCGCCTCCACCCCCATGATCTTTGCCACTTCGGCCGCCACGGGAGCGCCGCCCACGGGACATCCGCTTACCTCCGCCTCGCCCTTTACAATGGCGCTGGCCAAACCGGAGCATCCCGCGTAGCCGCAGCCGCCGCAGTTATTGCCCGGAAGGGCTTCGATGATGGCATCCTCCCTGGGGTCTGATTCCACCTTCAGCTTTTCTCCGGCTACCCCTAAGAAAAATCCGATTAAAATTCCTGTACCGCCCACAATGACGGCAGCCAGGATAATTCCTGTTATGCTCATTTTGTCCGCCCTCCTAAATCACACCGGAGAATCCGTAGAAGGCAATGGCCATCAGGCCTGCGGTCACAAGCACGATAGCGGAGCCCCTGAATGCTGCCGGAACATTATTGTATTCGATTTTCTCACGGATACCGGCCATAATCACGATGGCAATGGTAAAGCCAACTGCTGTGGCAAAACCGTTAACCACACCGCTTAAAACGCCGTAATCATTCTGCACGTTCTTAAGAGCCACACCCAGAACCGCGCAGTTGGTGGTAATCAGAGGAAGATACACGCCCAGCGCTTTGTAGAGGGGCGGCATCACCTTTTTCAAAACCATTTCCACGAACTGCACCAGGGCAGCGATGACCAGGATGAACACGATGGTCTGTAAATATTCAAAGCTGAGGGGCACTAAAATATATTTGTAGATAAGACTTGTCACCAGGGAAGACAGCGTCAGCACGAAAATCACCGCGCTGCCCATACCCGCCGCCGTCTCCACCTTCTTGGAAACGCCCAGAAAGGGACACAGGCCCAGGAACTGGCTGAGTACAACGTTGTTTACAATAGCGGAGCCTACCGCAATCACCAATAATTCCTGCATTTGTACTATACCTCCTCTTCTTTGTCGTCTTTTGCTGCTTCCATTTTAGAAACCGCTTTGCCGCTGCAGGCACTGTGTCCGCAGGAAGCGCAGTCGCCCCCGAGACACCCCTGGGCCGCCGGCAGAGGTTTGCCCTTCCTCTCCGCCCGTCTGCGGATGATACCCATGATAGCTACCAGAGTAGCCAGAACAAAGAACGCGCCCGGCGCCTGCACAAAAATAGAAATGGGTGTATAGCCGATTTTTCCATCCTCCGCCAGCGGCAGAAGCTGAAATCCGAAAATCTGTCCGGCTCCCAAAATCTCACGCACGATTCCGATACAGGTAAGACCGAAGGTAAAGCCCAATCCCATGCCCACACCGTCAAAGATGGAGGGTAGCACCGGATTCTTGGAGGCGTAGCTCTCCGCTCTGCCCAGGATGATACAGTTTACCACGATCAGAGGAATGTAAATTCCCAGAGCGTCGTAGAGGGTGGGGACAAAGCCCTGCACCAGGAACTGCACAATGGTCACGAAGGACGCTACCACCACGATAAAAGCCGGCATACGAACCCGGTCGGGGATGATCTTACGCAGCATGGAAATCAGCATATTGGACATCACCAGCACCACTGTGGTGGAAAGTCCCATGCCCAGTCCGTTGATGGCGGATGTGGTTACCGCCAGGGTGGGACACATTCCAAGCATTAGAACAAAGGTTGGATTTTCCTTGATTACTCCGTTATAGATTCGCTCTACACACCTATTCATTTGCGCTGCCTCCTTCCGCAAGCTCCCTGAAATAAGTAAGACTTTCATTCACAGCATCAGTCACGGCACTGGAGGTAATGGTAGCGCCGCTGATGGCTTCAATCTGATTATCCGCCGTGGCGGTACCCTTTACCACCTCAAAGGCTTCCGTTGTCTTTCCCTCAAACTGGGAATAAAAATTTTCCTCGGTGGCTTTCATACCAAGTCCCGCCGTCTCGCTGATGGAGGTGATGGAATAACCGTTCACCGTACCGTCGTTGGTAATGCCTACCGCCAGCGTGATATCTCCGCCGTAACCGGAATGAGAGGTGGTGGTCATCACGTAGCCCAAAATATTACCAGTCCCGTCAAGAGCAGTCACCACATTGTTGATGGTGACTTCCCCATCCTCGGAGGCAATGCCCTCCTCCGGGAAATCCGCAAGGGCTTCGAAGCTGTCCGCCTCCGCAAACACGGCCTGATAGGCCCTCTGCTGTGCCGCCTCCTGGGCCCTGGCGATGGGGTCCTTGGTAATCTCATACACCAGCCCCAGCAGACAACCGGAAATTAGCGTAATCACGGTTAAGATCATTGCGTCTTTTACAACTTTTCCCATTATCGCTCGCCTCCTTTTCCGAAGGGTCTGGGGATGGTAATACGCTCAATCAGCGGAACCAGAAGGTTGCCGAAAATAATCGCGTAGGATACGCCCTCCGCGGAAGCTCCGAAAATACGGAAGAGCCCCGTCAAAATGCCAAGGACGATTCCATAAATAATCTTGCCCACAGGGGTAATGGGCGAAGTCACATAGTCCGTAGCCATAAAAAATGCCCCCAGCATAATGCCGCCGCCGCAGAGCTGCGCCACCACGTAGTTCCAGTCGAAGCCATGTCCGCCGAACAGCAGCACAAAAATCACAAAGGTCACAATGTATGTACCGGGAATCCGCAAATCAATGACTCCCATGAGGATCAAAAAGATTGCGCCGATTAAAATGGCAATGACGGAAGTCTCCCCGATGGTACCGGGAATCCGTCCGATCAGCATATCCATGGTGTTGACGCTCTCCCCCGCCTTCAGGGCCGCAAGGGGTGTGGCGCTGCTGACCGCGTCCATGCCCTGGCTGATGTAATACCGGCTGTTGGCAAAGGTGGTCATGGGGCCGGTAAAGGAAATCAACAGAAAACATCTGGCGCCCAGGGCCGGGTTCATGAAATTCTGTCCCAGTCCGCCAAACAGACATTTTACCACCACAATGGCAAAGGCGCCGCCGAGGACAGCCATCCACCAGGGTAATGTGGGCGGCAGGTTTAAGGCCAGAAGCAGACCGGTCACCACCGCGCTTAAGTCACGAATGGTATTTTTCCGCTTTGTCACCTTGTCAAAGAGATATTCGGATACAACACAGCTTGCAATGGTTACTATTATCAAAAGTAACGCGGAAAATCCAAAGTTATAAATACCGAACAGACTGGCTGGCAGAAGCGCAATCACCACATACAGCATGATCCTGTCGGTGGTATCCTTGAATCTTACATGGGGTGAGGATGAAACATTATATATATCGCTCACTTTTAATCCACCTCTTTCTTAATCGTATAATTTATTTTTGGCGCTTATTTGCAAGCACAGTCTTTTTCATGGACTTGATGGCTTGAGCCAACTGACGTCTAGCCGGACAAATAAAACTGCAGCTTCCGCACTCCACGCACTCTATGCCATTCCATTTTTCAAAAGGCGCTTCCAGATGACGCTCCGCATAGTCCGCCAGTCTGGAGGGAACCAGCCGTTCCGGACAGACTTCCACGCAGCGGCCGCAGTTGATACAGGGACCGGGCTCAAGCCGGGCCACCTCATCCTCCGTCAGACATACCAGGGCCGAGGTGGTCTTGGTGGTGGGAAGATCCAGGTTAAACAGGGCAAAGCCCATCATGGGTCCGCCGGAAATCACCTTCTTAGGCTGCTCCTTAAAACCGCCCGCCAGCTCAATAAGCTCGGAGAAGCTGGTCCCGATATACACGGAAAAATTGGCCGGCTCCTTCACGGCGTCACCAGTGATGGTGACGATACGGTGCATGAGAGGCTTTCCCAACTTCACGGCATTATGTATGGCTACCAGGGTGTCCACGTTGTCCACGATACAGCCTGCGTCCGCGGGAAGCATTGTGGAATTGATGGCCCGTTTGGTAACCGCATAGATCAACTGCCGCTCGGAGCCCTGGGGATATTTTGTCATAAGGGCTTTGACCTCAAGCCTGGGTTCGTCCTTCGTAAGCTCCTTCAATTTCTCGATACAGTCCGGCTTGTTGTCCTCCACCGCCAGCACGCCTTTCGCGTTTTTAAAAAGCTGGAGAACGATTTTAAGTCCGCTGATGAGCTTCTCCGGCTCCTCCACCATTCTCCGGTAATCGGAAGTAAGGTACGGCTCGCACTCGGCACAGTTGGCGATCACATATTCGATCTTATCCGGCTCCTTGGGCGACAATTTCACATGGGTCGGAAAGCCCGCTCCGCCCATACCCACAATACCGGCTTCCTTGATCTTCGTGAGGATTTCCTCCCCGGACAGAGCGGTTACGTCCTCTGTCTCCTGAAATTCCACAGATTTGAATTCGCCGTCATTTTCAATGACGATGGAATCTATCATATCACCCACTACCACCCGGCGGGGCTCAATGGCCTTAACACAGCCGGAAGCGCTGGCATAAACCGGCGCCGAGACAAAACCGCCCGCTTCGGCAATCTTCTGCCCTCTTAACACGGTATCTCCCACCGCTACGATCGGAATGGCCGGAGCGCCGATGTGCTGTGACAGGGGATACACCAGATCTCCCTTGGGCACCGCTTCGCGAATTGGTTTATCCTTGGATAACTCTTTCCCGTCGTAGGGATGGATTCCGCCTTTAAACGTACCTAAACCCATGTTGCTGCTCCTTCTTTCTCTAAATTTGTATTTGCTCATTATATCACAAAACTTTAATCAAAACATAACTTTTTTGTTCTTTTTTCAAAACTTTACCGCTCCTTAGTTTACAGTTTTCGACCACCCCGGCTGCCTCTTAAATTGCTGTCACGGACACGCAGCGGCTTACTTAGCGGATAAAATTGGTCCGCGCCCCGCGCTCCGTCTTCGGCAGCTGGATTCCCTGTTCCCGGCCGGCCGCAAAGCATTTTAACATCCAGGCCATATTGTGGGCGATATTGCGCATGGTCTGCATGCCCTCGGCGTCCAGTTCCGCCTCGGCGCCATTAAGTCCATGAACCTGGTTCCAATACGTAGCGCCCACCGTGGGCATTTGGGAAATGCCGAAATACTTGTTCAGCACATCAAAGGACGCCGTCGTTCCGCC
The DNA here is from genome assembly GCA_944381535.1 of uncultured Lachnospiraceae bacterium. Classification (GTDB taxonomy): domain Bacteria; phylum Bacillota; class Clostridia; order Lachnospirales; family Lachnospiraceae; genus 14-2. Next base: position 933 of record CALWLN010000007.1, on the reverse strand, counting down.
CCGACGCGCCACGGCCACTGCTGCGCCCGGCTTATAGGCAAACACGCTGCCGCTGCTGTAAAACACACGGTCCAAAAAAGAGAGGATCCTTCCGCTGGGATGCGCGTAATACACCGGCGTGCCGAACACAAAGCCGTCTGCCTCCTTTGCCAGGGCAATAAACTTGTTGACTGCATCATCAGAGAACACACAGCCCTCCTCGCTGCACTTACCGCACCCGATACAGTCACGGATGGGGGCCCCGCCCAGCTGAAAGATCTCATATTCAATTCCCTCTTCCTTCAGTGTTCTCCCGATTTCCTCCAAAGCACGAAAGGTGGTTCCTTTCTGATGCGCGCTTCCATTTACCATTAATACTTTCAATGTAATTTCCTCCTTTTGTCAATCTGCTTCTATTTTGGCAATCTGTTTCCCTTTTGTCAATACAAAACACGCTTGCGCAAAAGAAAAATATCTCTTATACTTTATATAATATGATATTGGGGACATAAATGTTTCTGCCCCCGCTATCTGACATATATGACCAAAGGAGGCCCTTCATGAAAACATTCGCAGAAAACCGCGCCTTACAGCATACAGATACAGCCACATTACATTTTTTTCATGAGACCGCCTTTTTCTTCGACATAGAGACCACCGGCTTCTCTCCAAAAAACTGTACCGTCTATCTTATAGGCTGCGCCAGCCGTGCCGGTGATGTGGTTACCATCACCCAGTTTTTCGCTGAGACCCCGGAAGCCGAACCGGAAATTCTGGCCGCATTCGCTGACTACTGCAAGTCCTTTACCTGTGCCATCACCTTCAACGGCCTCACCTTCGATGTTCCCTTTCTGGCAGAGCGCTGCAGACAGCTTGGAACCCCCCTTGATTTTTCCACGCTTGCCCATACCGATATTTTCCGGCAGGTTTCCCCTTTCAAAAAGTTGCTCCATC
>CALWLN010000006.1 GCA_944381535.1 uncultured Lachnospiraceae bacterium | reverse complement strand
AAACACTCATATTCATCGCTTAAGGTCACCCAGTTCCGCAAAGCCCCCGCATAATTTCCAAGGGTCAGTGTTCCGGTGGCCTGCATGCCGCTGAATAATACTTTCTTTCCGTCAATCATGGTTCGTTCCTCTTTCTTTCCGGTTACTATTCACAGCACTCATTGTCCATTCTGAATCGGCTGTGAATAGTAACGTCTTGTTTTAAAAGACATTTTATCATTCTTAATAGGGAAAGTCAATTTTCATTACCGTCTTCTTGATGTAAGAAAATGTAGCTTCTTCCCCCTCATCCTTCAGCATCAGAAGCAGCTGCTCCAACAGCGCCCGGGTGTCGGGGTGGAGAATGGTATACTGCCGGTTCCTGGCGTAATACTCCCAGGCGCTGGCGTCGGTGTAGCGCTCCTTCTGGTAATTCTTGGAGGCGCAGACCCGGTCCAAGAACATCTCCACTACATATTTTTTCGGCATTTTCATGCCCAAAAGTCCCTGGCTCTTGTCCAGGCCGAAGTCCATCCAGTATTCCAGATGGTGCTTATTTCGCCCCTTGTGGTGAAGCCAGGCCAGGGAATAACCGTAGGCCCGCCGCTCGCCGTTGTGGGGGCTCTCCGTTCCCTGATAAAATTTACACCCCAAGAAAAACTCCGTGTATCCGTATTTGGATAAATCATGCAAAATCCCCTGCCAGTACAGCCCCACCCGAAAACAGTGCTTCATCACAAGCCACTTATGTCTCGTTATGGTACAAAAATGCTTCCACACCTTCATGTCAAAAAACTCCCTGTCACATATAATCTCAGCCAGTACAGCACCAGCAAATGGGCCGGGTAAAAAACGTAAAACAGATATTTCATTCCCGGCCCGCGTTTTCCATTATAGCACAAAATGGGAACCAGGGAAAGTATGGCGTAATTCTGAAGGCCACCGTAACACAGCACGTTGGCCGCGGAAAAAGAGACCGCCTTGGCCACCGGTCTCTCACGGAACAGATAAAATAACAGAATGATAAGCACCCCACCGCCGCCGTAATCCGTCCGCGCAAACTGCGCGGCAAAAAGCAGTGCCACGCTTCCCAGGATGGCATAGGGATACTTCCCTCGGATTTCCAGCAGGAAAACGGCCGAAAGCCCCAGCGCCAGCGTAAAAAACACGTTCTGGTACTGCAGCGCAAATACCTTTCCCGAAACGGCCAGATCAAAGGGCACCTCCGAAATCAAGGCAAACAGAAGGAGCCTCCCAAGATACCGCTTTCGATTGGAGGTATGCACCGCTCCCTCCACCAGCAGAAAGCAATAGATGGGAAAAGCCAGACGCCCGATGATGCGGAGCATGATATGTTGGGGAAACAGCGTCATTCCCACATGGTCCACCGCCATGGAAACAAGGGCGATCCACTTCAGCGTAAATCCGTTCATCCCCCGCTTTCCATGGTAAAGCTGCCTCAAGTCTCTCCCTCCCATTTTCCTTCCAGCAGGCAGACGGACCGGGCCTGCATCTTGAACGTACGCTCCGTCTCCGCCGGAAATTCTTCCGCAAATGCTTCCTCCCGCCCGGTATCCAACACCCGGCGCCATCCGTATCCCTTCGGCAGATCCGGCAGGGCCAGAGCCTGGTCCGCCGCCGAAAAATTATAGCCGATATACAAATATTCCTCTTTTCTCCCCGCCTCTTTCGGACCGGAGTACATCATACCAAGGACCTTGGCAGCTCCCATTCCTTCCATCTGCCACCCGCAGGTTCCGTGGTAGGACAGGTCGGGATAGCCGGTTCCCCACTGATCCCGGAATTCCGTTGGATTGGGGCTGCGAAGTATAGGATACTGCCGGCGAAGATGTGCCAGCATTTTGAAAAAGTCTGTCAATTCCCGGCGACCTTTGGAATTCTCCCAGCTTTTCCAGCCAATCTCATTGTCCTGACAGTAGGCGTTGTTGTTTCCCTGCTGACTGTTGCCGCACTCATCCCCCATCCAGAGCAGGGGCACTCCCTGGGCAAACATCAACACGCACAGGGCGTTTTTCACCTGCCGTTCCCTAAGTTTCAGAACATGCTTTTTCCTGCTGTCCCCCTCCTCGCCGCAATTGCTGCTGAAATTCACGGAAAGGCCGTCCCGGTTCTCCTCCCCGTTGGCCCGGTTCCGCTTCTCCGTATAGGAAAATACGTCATAAAGGGTAAATCCGTTGTTGGTTGCCAGATAATTTACAAAGCCCTGGTACTTCTGCTGGCGGCGCATGTTGGCAGCAAATTCCTCAAGGCTCCCCTCCTGCTGATTCATCACCTTGCGTACGCTATAGAGAAACGCGTCGTTGTAAGAGAAAAGCTCCATGGTACGGCGCTTCGGCTCGCACTGTTCCTCCGAAAACCAGTCATAGAAAAGCTTTCTGCCGCTCAAATAGGGGTCCTGGGCAACCAGATCCGCCAGTTCCCGGGAACCGATCAGATGAAACCCGTCCACATGATATTCCCCGGCCCAGCAGCGCAGGGCCTCCACCGCATAATAGGGACTGATCTCCCCCGGAAAATAAAATTCCAGAACGCATTCCATATGCAACCTGTGCAGTTTCTGTACCAACTGCTTGAACGCCTTGCCGGTACGGCCCGGCCCCAGATAGGCGGATTTGGGCGCGAAATAATTTCCAACCGTGTAACCCCAGTAGTTGATCTTGTCCGCCGGGAAGCTTTCCCGCTGGAAGGGATCCTGGGCAAACAGCTCCTCAAACTCATAGATGGGCATAAACTCCAGGGTCGTTATCCCCAATTCCTTCAGATAGGATAGCTTCCTCTCAACCCCGCGAAGGGTGCCCCGTTCTTCTGCCTTTGCCTTCTGTAGCATGGAAAATCCCCGTACATGAAGCTTATAGATAACCATATCCTCCTTGGGGATGTGCGGCAGAGCATCATCGCCCCACTGAAATTTTTCATCCCTTAAAAATCCGCATGTAATCTCTGTTTCCTTCCTTGTCACGTCTCCCCATGTTTCCCGGCCCACAATTTTCCTTGCGTAGGGGTCCAGAACCGGGACGCCGCCAATCTCGTAGCTGTAGTCGTAACGGTTCAGTGGCAGATTTTTCAATCCCACGGAAACAAGGCCGGCAGCGATCTCGCCGGTTTTCATGGGAATCCGCTCCGGTGTACCGCCATCCTTCGGATGAAGGAGCAGGACGCAGGGCTTCTGATCCCGGTTTTCCAGGGTAAACGTGGTGACGGCTCCGTGGCGTTCCACTCCCAGAGTGTTATAGTTGCCGCTTACAATTTCGTAATCCATGTGATGTCTCCTCTTGATTGGTGGAAAAATGTTTCTTTTTTTATTTTAGCAAACTTGACGGTTCTTTGAAACCCTTTTTCCCACTTCCATGCAAAAAAATTTCTTGTCTTGACTTTTCCTATGGGACTTCTTATACTAAAATAATAAAAAGACAGCTTTCAAAGTTCCTGCAGGAGCGAAAGCCTTTTTTAACTTCTCAAATTCACAGAAAGCATATGAGGTGCGGCTATGAACAAAGAAAATAATGTAAATCCCGAAAACCAGGGCATGGAAGAGGACGATATGTCCGATGTACGCGTAACCCTTGACATGGACGACGGTTCTTCGGTGGAATGTGAGATTCTCACCATTTTCGACGTGGGCGAGCAGAATTACATCGCTCTGTTGCCGGTGGACGAAAACGACGAGCCAAACGAGGATGGGGAGGTATATATCTACCGCTATTTCGAGGACGCGGAGGGAAATCCGTCCTTAGAGAACATTGAGAGCGATGAGGAATACGAGGCCGTGGCCGACCGTTTCGACGAATTGTTAGATGAGGCGGATTTTGACGAAATGGAATAATTATGAAAGTTTGCAGGGCCGAAGGAGACAAATCGTTCTCTTTCAGCCCTGCTTTCTCATTTCCTCCAAAAACCGGGACGGTTCCACCTCTACGGCATCATCAAATCATCTGATTTTTCATAATATCATTGATTGTACGCATTGTATGCTCCCGAACGCCCGCCTCTTCGGCATATGCTTCCCAGCGTTCCACCTGGGTTTTGACTTCCTCAATAATCCTTATACATTTCGTCTTTCGAATATCCATTGTTTTTCCGCAACAGAGCAGATCCTGAAACGTAATATTGCTCTGCTTCCCATTCACAGTCATCTGATGTGCTTTCAGCCACCGATTTCCCGAATCATACGCAAAAGTGATATCATAAGCCGGCGACAAGCTCCAAGTGCCGGTTTTGTCCATTAAAAACGAGACGTTTTTCACATGGTCATCCTGGTTCACAGCCAGGCAGTTAAATACCATCCTGCGGTCATTTGTCTCTTCATTCCATGCAATCACAGCCTTTGCCCTTGCGCCTCCTGCGGAGGTGCCTAGCCTTAACAATTGACTTGCCGATATATCCTCTGTCATCGGCACATGTATACTTTCCCTGTTCTTTAATACGGAAGACGCAAGTCTGACCAGCTCGCCAATATCCACAGATTCCTTCCCCGTATCCTGCGGGCCGCTGGCAGGCACATATTCAAGGGCTCCCATTCCTCTGGCACCGGTATAGCATAAACGTTCTATTACATTAAATGAATCCGGCGTTCTGCCCTGGCCTGCCAGCCACTGATTGATCACGGCGTTTCCAAATTTGTCCGGCAGGGAATCCGCAAGCATGCCGGGCACTCCGTGAAAAGCTTCCAACGGGAGATTCGGAAAAGAATAGATTCTGTTTGAAAGCGGCATGGATAACGGAGAAATTTCTATGCCGCTTTTTGCAAAATTTCTGTCATATTCAAAGGATACATAGGGCTGCCCCTCTTCCAGATGAATAATGCCAATTCTTGTTCCCCACAGATACACCTCAGCCGTATGATTCACTTTTCATCCCCCCATTGAAAGGTTCTGTTCTCTGTCCGGCGCTTCTTTGCGGACGTCGCCCGCTTTCTTTTGTTTTTTTCTTCTGTCAAAAAATAGGAAGGCCTCTTTTCCGTATCCGGCACAAGCAGATTTATATTATCTCCCAGATCCAATGCCATCAGTATTTTTATCAGATTACTCAGCTGAATATCTTCACCGGATTCAAATCTTGAAATACTTCTGGGTGAAATTCCTGTCTTATCCGCAAGTTCCTTTTGCGTTATGGGATAATCAATGCGATAATTCTTGATTCTTCTGCTCAACTCCGCAACATATGCCGTGGACGTTAAATGATCGTTCACTGCCATCTCCTGTGCACCTCCGTTCTTGATCAGAAATTATTATACCACTCCCTACATTAAATTGCAATATTTTGCTTGTTATAATCAAATTTACTATTTAATACGCAATATTTAGCTCGTTATACTGCTTATTAATTTTTACAAAACGCGGGTGCAACAGGCTTCAACTTCAGCCCTGCTTTCTCATTTCCTCCAGAAACCGGGACGGTTCCACCTCTCTGCCGTTGATTTTCCCGGAATAATATAAGTGCAGTCTGTCCTTAGCCCGGGTGACGCCCACGTAGAACATCCGCCGCTCCTCCTCCAGCTCTGCCGGAAGCACGGCCTTTTTATAGGGCATAAGTCCCTCGTTGACGTCTACGAGAAAGACAATGGGATACTCCAGCCCCTTGGAACTGTGAAGGGTGGCCAGGGAGACCCCTTCTGTCTTCTGCGCCTGCTGCCGGCTTAATTCCGTAAGTTTCTTCGTATATTCCTCAATATGGGCAAACCAGGCCTCATAGGTCTTAAAGGCTCTGGCACCGTCCTGAAGCTCATCTAAAACCTCCAACAACTCTTCGGCCTTAATCTTCCGATAATCGGCATATTCAATCAAATATTCCTCATACCCGATTCCGCTTCGTATGTAGTTGATGGCCGCAAAGGGGGAAATCCGGGATAACACCCGCAGGTCCGCCTCCAGCTGCTCGATCCGCTCCGCCACCCAGGGCTGCTTATTTTCATAGTAAAAATCCGCCCAGTCTTTAAAATCAATGGTTGGGGCGTCCAGGCTTTCCCGGGTGATGTAGCGTTTGGGACGATTGATAATCTTCAGAAAATCCGCCCGGGTGCGGCTTCCCATGGCCAGCCGGATATAGGTCAGAATATCCTTTGCGATCCAGTGCTCGTAGAGATTCGGGATGTTGTCCCTGGTGCGGAAGGGGATATTGTAGGATAACAGCTGTTCCATCAGCAGCCGCGGCTGGGTGTTGGTGCGAAACAGGACGGCCATGTCCTCGTAAGGGAGCCCTTGATTCCGGTACTTTAAAATCGTCTCTATCAGATGACGGTTCTGGGTATATTGATCCGAAAAAGGCTTTATCTCCACCGGCGTTTCCGCCGGGCGGCTGGCCTTGATATCCTTGGTAAACCGTTCCTGGTTATGGCTGATAAGACGCAGAGCGCTTTCCACGATAAGGCTCTGGGAGCGGTAGTTTGTGTCTAAAAGAACTTTTCTCGCCTGAGGATAGACCTCCTGAAAGCCCAGCATGATCTCCGGCTTAGCTCCCCGGAAGCGGTAGATGGACTGGTCGTCGTCTCCCACCACAAACAGGTTGTTTTCCGGGGCCGCCAGCAATTTCACAATGTCGAACTGAAGCTTGTTGATATCCTGAAACTCGTCAATCAAAATGTAACGGAACCGGGACTGCCAGCCCTTTAAAATGTCCGGACGCTGGCTCAAAAGCTCATAGCAGTATACCAGCATGTCGTCAAAATCGATGAGGCGCTTTGCGCGCAGTTTCTTTTCATAAGAGCGGTAAAGCTCATGAAATACCTCCTGGGCACAGTTCACAGGATAATAGTGCGCAAGCGGAATCCCGGTATTTTTCACAAGGCCGATTTCTCCCAAAATATCCCCGATAAATTCCTTTTCATCCTCCACCTCCAGTCGCAGCTTCTGGATGATTTCCCGAAGGAACTGATACTTCTGCTCCTCCCGGATGATGTTCTCGGCCCGGTAGCCGTAGGCATGCTTTAAAATGCTGAAAAATACGGCGTGAAAAGTGCCGAAGGTCACCGGATAAGACTTGCCCTCCATGCGGCGGCAAAACCGCTCCTGCATTTCCTTTGCGGCAGCTTTTGTGAAAGTGATAACCAATATTTCAGAGGGGGAAATGTGTTCCTTTACGATTAAATTTCTGGTTCGTTCCGTGATGACCAGGGTCTTACCGGACCCGGGCCCCGCCAGTACCAGCATGGGGCCCGCAACGTGTCCGATAGCCGCTGTCTGAGAGGTGTTAAAACTCATTCTATACTTCCTGACTTCATTGATAAGAATTTTCCTGCAAAATGGCAGCAGCCATATCACCCAAGCTCCGCTTCCAGCTTCGCAATTGCGGCCCGGATTCTTGAGATGGATTCCTCCTTGCCCAAAATCTCCATCAGCTCAGTGGCTCCGCCCGGCGTCATCTGCTTGCCGGAAACGGCTGTGCGGACCGGCCACAAGACGTAGCCGTTCTTATATCCTTTTTCCGCCACATAGTCCGTCAATAGCTGATAAAGGGCGTCGTTGCTGTAATCCTCCTGAGCCTCCAACCGGGGCAGAAGATCCTTTAGCACTTGAAGGGAAGACTCCGGCGTGGTTTTCATCTTCTTGTGGGCGTACATGGAGACATCGTACTCCGGCACAGCCTCAAAGAAGTCGATATGCCCGGCAATATCCGGGAAAATCTCAATTCTCGTCTTTACCATTTCCGCAATCTTCTTAAGATCGTAATCCTTGTGAATGACCGCCTTAATATAAGGCTCGGCCATCTCATAGAAGGTATCAAACTCCATGGCCTTTAAGTATTCGCCGTTCATCCATTTTAATTTCACAATATCAAAGACCGCCGGTGACTTGCTGATTCTGTGATAGTCAAACTGCTCAATCAGCTCCTGGAGGGAGAAAATCTCCCGGTTGTCCTCGGGGCTCCAGCCCAGCAGGGCGATATAATTTACAATGGCCTCCGTCAAAAAACCCTGCTCCAGCAAATCCTCGAAGGAGGCGTGGCCGCTGCGCTTGGAAAGTTTCTTGTGGTTTTCGTCGGTGATCAGAGGCAAATGCACATAGGTGGGGATTTCCCAGCCGAAGGCCTCGTAGAGCCGTACATATTTTGGCGAGGAGGACAGGTACTCATTGCCCCGCACCACATGGGTGATATTCATGGTATGATCGTCCACCACGTTAGCGAAATTATAGGTGGGGTAGCCGTCGGACTTGATGAGAATCATGTCGTCCAGCTCGGAGTTTTGCACGGTGATATCTCCGTACAGCTCATCGTGAAAGGTCGTGGTGCCCTCGGTGGGATTGTTCTGGCGGATCACATAGGGAACGCCAGCGGCAAGCTTTTCCTCAATCTCCTCTTTTGTCAGGGACAGGCAGTGCTTATCGTAAACGGTGATTTCCTTGCCCTCCACCACTTCGCTCTTCAGGGAAGCAAGACGCTCCTTGTCACAGAAACAGTAATAGGCCTCTCCCTTGTCGATGAGTTCCTTGGCGTATTTTAAGTAAATGCCGGTTTTCATACGCTCGCTCTGGACATAAGGACCGTAGCCGCCATCCTTGTCCGGCCCCTCGTCGGGGATAAGGCCGGTCTTCTCCAGAGTACGGTATATGATCTCAGTGGCGCCCTCCACAAACCGCTCCTGGTCGGTATCCTCAATGCGGAGCATAAAGTCGCCGCCCGCATGCTTGGCGATCAAAAATTCATACAGTGCGGAGCGCAGGTTTCCCACGTGCATTTTGCCGGTGGGGCTGGGGGCGTATCTTGTTCTTATTTTACTCATTGGTGGTTCTCCTTCTTCTTTGCGCCGCCTGGCGCTTTTTTATTACTGGCCTTTGGCCTGATAATTGAGGAATCAAACCTATATTAGCACATTCATTACAAATTATCCACTAAAATTTTTCACAGGAACGCCAGGTGCAACCCTCAGTTGCAAAATTTTCACTTCGAAATCGGTTGTAATCACACCCCGATTCGTGTACCATGAGGCTATAGACAGATCACACACGCCCTAAGGGCAGAACGGAGGTAACCATGTCCCTGAGCAAAAACATCAACCGCTTAAGAACCGAGGCAAAGCTGACCCAGACAGAGTTTGCGGAAAAATTCGGTGTGACCCACCAATCCGTACAAAAATGGGAAAGCGGCGAAACCAAGCCCGATTTGGACAACATCATTAAAATCTCAAAATTTTTCAGCGTTTCCGTGGACCAGCTTTTATTCGACAGCAATCAGAGAATTGCGGAGGAACTCCCTGCCAGCCGCAAGCTTCTGCCCGCCTACGAAAAAATGCACGATTGGGAACTGTATTCCAATGAGCTGACCCTTGAGTATCTTCAGTCAACCGAGGAAGGTCTTGACCTTTCCGAATACCGTGATTTATTCCATCACGTGGCAAAACTAAAAAGCGGCGAGTACAAGAGCCGGCTTGCGGATATCCTGTTCGAAATCGTTTCAAACGCCGCTTATCAAAAGGATTACAACTATGTGGAGCCTTCTGATCTACAGACGATCAAAAAATGCCGGAAAACCCATAGCCCTGCCCTTCCTCCCGTTGTTCCGGATAAGCTAAAAGAAAAAATCGAAGGCGCATGGTATGGAAGAATCTGCGGCTGTCTGCTGGGGAAACCAATCGAAGGCATAAGAACCGATGAGCTGATTCCGCTGCTGAAGGAAACCAATAACTATCCCATGACACGCTATATCCTCTCCTCCGACATTACAGCGGAGAGAATCGCCAGATACCGGTTTCCTCTGGCCAACCGCTGCTACGCAGATACCATCAACCAGGCGCCGGCGGATGATGATACCAATTATACCGTACTGTACCAGAAGGTCATCGATGAATTCGGAAAAGAGTTCACTCCCTATGAGCTTTCTCAATGCTGGATGAACTGGCAGCCGAAAAATGCCTACTGCACGGCTGAACGGGTAGCCTTCTGCAATTTTGTAAAAGGCTATCTGCCGCCGGTTTCCGCCATTTATAAAAATCCTTACCGCGAGTGGATCGGCGCCCAGATCCGGGCAGACTATTTTGGCTATATCAATCCGGGAAATCCTGAAATGGCTTCCGAAATGGCCTGGCGGGACGCCTGCATTTCCCATGTCAAAAACGGTATTTACGGCGAAATGTTCGTTGCCGCCATGATCGCCGCCGCGGCAGTAAGCGATGATATTTTTCAGATCATCGAATCCGGCCTGGCACAGATTCCGGAAAAATCCAGACTTTACGAGGCTATTACCGCACTGCTTAAAAACTATAAAGCCGGCATGAAACAGAAAGATTGCTTTAAAGACATTCATGCCAGATGGGATGAACACTCCGGGCATGCCTGGTGTCATACCATTTCAAACGCGGAAATCGTTGTGGCTGCTCTCCTGTACGGAAACAACGATTTTGCGAAATCCATATGCATGGCCGTGGAAACCGGTTTTGACACAGACTGCAACGGCGCCACCGTAGGTTCCGTTCTTGGCATGAAAAACGGCATTCGCTCCATTGGCCAAGAATGGCTTGCGCCGCTGCACGGCAAACTGGAGACCTCCATCTTCGGCGTGGGAACGGTCCGAATCGATGATTTGATTGAAAAAACATTAAAGCATATAGAACTGTAAAATTTGTTACCAATCTATAGAATCCTTCGAGGAACTCTCGCGCCGAGCGCGGTCGCCATGGATTTCATCAAAGGCCGCCGCAAACTAGCGTCCTGCTATTTTGCGGCGGCCTCTTAAAGTCCTGCTTATTCGATTGCAATGTATTTCTGTTCCTCTACCGCCGGAGCGTCCTTCTTGGGAATCACGAGCTTTAAGACACCGTTTTCAAAGCTGGCCTTGATGTCCTCCTGCTTCACTCCCTCGCCCACGTAAAAGCTTCTCTGGCAATGGCCCGTGTACCGCTCCCGGCGCACGAATCTGCCGTTTTCATCCTTCTCGTCGTTGTCGCTGCTGCGCTGGGCGGTAATGGTCAGATAGCCGTTCTTTAAGTCCGCCTTCAAATCCTCCTTGGCGTAACCCGGAAGTTCCATATCCAGCTGATAGCTGTCGCCCAAATCCTGCACGTCGGTACTCATGGCTGCAATGCCGGTTCCAAAGGGCGCACGGAACATGTCATCAAACATGTGGTCAAAAGAATCATTGAAAAAGCTGTCTACAAAATTGTTACTAAAAACGCTTGGTACTAACATAAGTCATTCCTCCTTGACTAAAAATCATATCTATCCTAAATGTTATATTGTCTGTCTGAAATATCCACATCTTCTGCGGATATTTCAGGCCTTTTGCCACTTTTATGAAATCTCAATGGAATTTTCCGCAATGGCTTTCTGAGTGGGATGTTTTGGAATCTCAAGCTTCAAAACGCCATGCTTGTATACCGCCCGAATGTCCTCCTGGCGGACATTACCGCCCACATAAAAGCTTCTTTGGTAGACTCCGCTGTAGCGCTCCCTGCGAATGGTCTTCCCTCTCTTCTGCTCCTTTTCCTTATCCCGCGTTGCGGATACAGTCAGATATCCATCTGATATATAAGCCTTGATGGCTTCCTTCTGAAAACCAGGAAGGTCTATATCCAGAATATACATATCATCCTTTTCTCTCACATCGCTTTTCATTGGATAATGTCTCCTTGCATTCATCATAAGTCCTTCCTCCTTTTTGCTTCTGTTATCTTTGTTCTAGTTGTAATATAACACTTATTATTAGCACTGTCAAGAGGTGAGTGCTAATTTATTTGTGAAAAATTTGTGAACTTCCAGCAAAACTTTTTTACAGGTGAGCCCTGTGTACTTTTCCTGTCAGGAATCGGATAACAACAAAAAAGCCCCTGCAGGCACAAAGCAAATACCCGCAAGGTCTTTTTTATAAATGATCGAACGCAAACGATTTGATTACTTTCTTACCTTCTTCAAAGCTTCCCTGGCCGCCTCCAGCACCTGTGGGTCTTTTTCATGGGAAAGACAATAACTCAGCTTCGTTTCCACATAACTGCCCTTCGACTCTCCAAGAGCGGTAACGACCGCCTTACGAATATCCTGATCTTCATCTTCCATCAGGCCAACCAGCGTATTGAGCGCATCCTCGTTTTCAACTACCTTGCTAAGACCGGCGATAGCTGCCAAACGGACAGATTTATCCTTATCTCTGGTAAACGAAACCAGTTTGCTCGCTTTGCCTTTTTGCGCCAGTTTTTCAATTTTTTCGATTTTTCCCATATCTATCATCCTTTCTTTATTTTAGCAGATTTCATAAATATGTATTCTGCTTTCTCTACTGAATAAAACTAAATAAAACAATATCCGAACTATGGCGTTTTTCTTGACAATTCAGAAAAAATATTGTAAGATTTCTTAAGGTTACAGTATCTGATTGGTTATAGTAACCTTTAGGATACTATTTAATATAGCACAAAGAATACATCCTGTCAATAGAGAGAAATTTGTTTTTCAGATGACAGTCCTGACCCTTATTGTACCGTTGTACAGGAGCCATATCACCTTTTTTACCAGGAGGACGTTATGAAAAAAGAAGAGATTGATTTGATTCAGACAACTCTACTGGGCGTATTGCCCTATTGGAATTATCGGATTGCCAAGCCCTTTAAGCAGCGTTTGGACGAGGGGGTAAGCATGGAAATGTATTATTTTCTCCAGACGCTGCGCTATTGCGGCGGTACCATGACAATCTCAGAATTAATGCCCTGGGTAGGCATGCAGAAACAGCAAATGACAAAAATGACAAACCGTCTGGCGGAACTTGGATTCATCCGGCGTGTCTATGATTCCTCCGACCGAAGAATCATCAAAATACAGATTACGGAAAAGGCACTGGACTATATCGACCATTTCCTGCGGGAAGATATGGGCTGTTTCCGGCGTCTGCTGGAATCCATGGACGAAAAGGATCTTGCCGATTTCAAAACAGCAACGGATATTTTAATACGGATTCTGCCCAAAATATCCTATGAATGGGACAAGGAGGAAAAATGACTCCCAGCGGCCGGACCTTCCGACGGGAACCGCCCGGCCGGAATTTTATTGATTTACGGCTGCGCCGGCCTCACATTCCAGTTGGCAGTCACAGGGTTCTTTTTCCACAGCTTCCTTTTTGTATTCCTCCGCCTCCACACAGCCCATAGCTTTATAAAATGCCTGTGTCTCCTCACAGGAATGAGTGGACATATACAGCTTTTTCGCGCCAAAACCGGCCGCCACGAAGCGCGCCGTCTCAAAGAGACGTCTGCCGATTCCCTCTCCCCGCCTCTCATAAGATACATGCAGGGAGGTCAGTTCCACATATTGTTTTTTGGTACCAAAGCGCTCATGCTCTATGGAGCAGAAGCCTATCAGAACGTTGTCCTCAAAGGCTCCATAAACTACTCCTTTTGTCGCAACGGTATGTTTCAGACACTCCACCAGGTAAACGTAATCCTCGGCGGACCACTGCTCCACAAAGGCGATATCCTTAAGGACCCATTTCCCCTCCTCCTTGCGCCAGCAGCGTTTCACCTCCTGGTAACGATTAAAACGCGCAAACAAATCTGCTGTTAATTCTTTTTCTTTTATCTGGCGAATCTTCACTGCCACTTTGAACACCTCTCTTTTGATGTATTATAGCAGAATTTAAAAGAGGCAACAAGTCCGGCATTGCCGCAATTGCCATTATCAGAGACCTCCCCATTACCGGTCGCATGGGGGACAGCAACGCTTCAGCGACTTCTGGGCCGGGCCGTCCAGAAGGTTTCCCGCCTTATCATAGCGGGAGCCATGACAGGGACAATCCCAGGTCTGCTCCTCCGGATTGAAGTTGAGGCGGCAGCCCATGTGACGGCAGACTTTTCTCTCCCCAATGGGAACCAGACTGCGTGAAAGATTGACTACAGCAGACCCCGTATGCTGGGCAAGCTTTGGAACAGAAGCCTTCCAGTTCATCCGGTGCGGTACAAAAATCCCGCTGTTGGGATTTTCTTTCCCGATTATCTCGTCCCTGAGAAGCATGGCAGAAACCATGGAGCCGGTCATCCCCCATTTTCCAAAGCCCGTAGCCACATACCAGTTTGAGGCTGCGGGGCTTAATTTTCCGATATAAGGCACCTTATCCAGGGTAACGCAGTCCTGAGCCGACCAGCGGGCCGCTTCCTTTGCGCCCGGGTACAGCAGACGTCCCTGTCTTGCCAGTTCCTCATAATTGCCCCCTTTTTTGTTCTTTCCGGTCCGGTGTCCCTCCCCTCCCAAAAGAAGAGTGTCCCCATAGCTTCTCAGGGAAAGTCCCTGTTCTTCCATATCCCGGTACATACCGCAGAGTTTTTTTCCGGCGTTCAGGGCAAGGACATAGCTACGGCTCTGGTGCATGCGCAGAAAATAATAGCCAGGCCGCGCCATCCAGGGATAATGAACGGCAAAGACCACTGCCCCGGCCTCCACCGAGCCGAAGTCAGTAAACACACAGGTATCCTGCACCTTCTGCGCCTTAGAGTGCTCATAGACTTCAAGCTCCCGCTTTATTCCCTGCAAAAATTTCAGCGGCTGAAAGGCCGCCTGGTCGGGAAATACTTCCGCTCCTGCCACGGGAAAGGGCAGCTCCGTGACCTGGGCCGCCTCCGCCGGAATTCCAAGGGCTGCGGCGGCGGCTATCTCCCTTGTAAGACGCTCCATGCGCCGCTCCGCCTCTTCCCCCTCCAGGGCGTACAAAAAGGCCGGACAACGGTGAAAATCGCAGGAGATATCCAGCATGTTCACTATCCTCTCATATTCCCCGATGGCAGCCTGATTTGCGTTTGCATACTGCCGGCTTTTTGGGATTCCAAATTTTTTTGTCAGATATTCGTATATCATACCGTGCTGCGAGGTAATTTTGGCGGTGGTGCCGCCGGTCTGCCCGCTTCCTACCCGGTTAGCCTCCAGTACCACCACCCGCCTGCCCGCCTCCTTCAAAAGATAAGCTGTCAACAGTCCCGCCATTCCGGCTCCGATCACCACCACATCCGCCTGCAGCTTTCCCTTCAACTGCCTTATCTCTCCCGGATCTATCCCCTTTTTCCAGATGGATTCCATATGCTCCGCCTTTCCCTGCAGCCATAAATTTGCAGCGCAAAAAATAAGTATTTTCAGGTGCCGGTTCAGAGGCAGGCGTCCTTTAGCCCACACTTCCGAACCGTTGCGTTATCAGAATATTATATCCTGAATCTGCCCTAAAAATACTTATTGCAATAAAAGTCCCGGACCGTGAAAATAGGGTGGCTGCACCCGCAGCCCATGGTTTCGGCAGATGATTACCAAACTGTTTTATTTTGAAAACATTACCCTTTCACTGTTAAACATTTTTGTCAGAATCCCCACGCACACAATGGCATAAACCACATTGGCCACACAGGTAACGGCAATTCCCGGTATATCAATACTGAAGGAAAAAATACCGTTCATACTCTGGACGCTGTTGTAAAGCGGAATCAGATACATCATAAGATTGCTCGGCTTCATGCTTTCAATCATGGAGGTAACGGCCAGCAGCATTCCCACGATCATTACCGGGGTTACCCAGGTGGTGGCCTCCTTCACATTTTTCGCAAACGCGGAAATGATGGAGATGACGGAAACAATCACCAGCACGGTGCTTAAGATAACCGCCAGTAGCAGTAAATAATCACTGACCTGATACACACTGGCGCTGATATCCCCTGCTTCTCCCATTAAATTCGGCAGGGACAGCATGGTTCCGATAAAGCTGGAAAGTCCGCTTAAAATAGCAATGACGCTCAGACTTACGATTTTACCCAGAGCCAGATGGCTCCGCTTCATGGGCGTCACCAGCAGGGTGGCAATGGTGCCCCGCTCCTTCTCCCCGGCAATGGATTCCGGCGCCACCGCCATACAGCCGCTGAACAAAAAGATGATCATCAGCATGGGAATCAGCATGGAAAATACCATTCCGGCAGTGTCCCTCTCGGAAGCCAGATCGTACTGTTTTTCCTGGCTGTTCACGTCAAATTTGTTGGCAATGGAGGATTCATAGGAATCCAGAAATTCCATCATCATGTCATAGGCCGTGGAAGAATCCGTATCAGCGGAATTATAATAGACCTCCACTTCCGGCGCCTTTTCCCCGGAAGCAACGTCATAGGCGGCAATCGCTTCCGCAAAATTCTCCGGGAAAACTATCAGCAGATCGCAGCCGCCGGCCTCGCCGCCTGTTCCGGCAGTCAACATTTCCTTGGCCGCTGTCTCATCCTCCGCAGCAATAAAATTCACGGAAATTCCCTCTGCATTTGCATAATCCTCCGGCAGATTTACGGCATAAACCTGCGGTACAAAACTTTCATCGGAACTGTAAATCCCGCTTAAGCCCTGGCCCATAAAGGTATACATCACATAGATAAGGAGCCCCGGCAGGAGAATCGTGGAAAGCACCATGCGCTTATCCTTGAAAAAACGGGCGAATTCTTTTTTCATTATGGTTATGACATTGCTCTTCATACTGCTTCACCTGCCCTCTCCGCATAAATATCAAAAAATACGTCCTCCAGGCTCTTCTCTGCGGTAAGCCTGGAAAGTTCCTCCGAACACACCATGGCGCCGTCGATGATGATTCCCACCCTGTCGCAGATTTTTTCCACAAGACTGAAAATATGGGTGGACACGATCATGGTTTTGCCCTGGGCTTTTAACTCCAGAAGGAAATCCGTCACCACTCTGGCCGTCAACACGTCCAGACCATTGGTGGGCTCGTCAAAAATAATGATGTCCGGGTTGTGTACGATGGAGATCACCAGGGACACCTTCTGTTTCATGCCCGTGGACATATCGGCCACCTTCACCTCGGCAAAGCTGGAAATACCGAATTTATCAAAAAGCTCCTTCTTCCGCTGTTCCGTTTCTTCCTTCTCCATACCGTGAAGCTGGGCGAAAAAATGAAACAGATAGTTTGGTGTAAAAAATTCCTCCAGTTTCAGCTCGCTTGTGAGAAAGCCAATCTTGCCGCGGACCCGGTCGGGCTCCCTGACCACGCTGACGCCATCCACCAGCACATCTCCTTCATCCGGGGTAATCAGTGTAGCGATCATCCGAAGGGTCGTTGTTTTACCCGCTCCGTTGGAACCCAGGAGTCCATAGATTTCTCCCCGGTAGGCCGTGAAGGACAGGTTGTTTACCGCCACCTTGATCTTCTCCTTGGTCTTTTCCAGTTTCTGCTGTTTGGCAGAAATCTTGAAGGTCTTTTTCAAGCCCTTCGCCACCAGAATTTCTTCCATAAAATCCTCCTTATATGAGCTGATTTTTCAGCTTATTGATTTTCTTCTTCATCCGATAACAGATGGCGCCAAATACCGCT
>CALWLN010000005.1 GCA_944381535.1 uncultured Lachnospiraceae bacterium | reverse complement strand
TTGTGGTCTACAAAGACGACGAGGAATATACAAACTACCTGTCGGAAATCGTGGACCGGGGCCACACCCTGGCGCTCCACTCCTATAGCCATGATTATAAGAAAATTTACGCCTCCGTGGACAATTTCCTGGAGGATTTTGAAAAGGTCTATAACTGGGTTTATGAAGAAACCGGCCAGCGCTGCACCCTCTTCCGCTTCCCGGGGGGCAGCACCAACGGCAAGCGGGCGGTTGTGGATGAAATTGTGGAAGAAATGGAGCGGCGGGGCTTCATATACTACGACTGGAACGTCAGCTCCGGCGACGGCAGCAATCTGACCACCACCGAAAATATTATAGAAAATGTCTCCACCACCATAGGCTATCAGGATTTTCCTGTGGTGCTCATGCACGACGGCCCCGGTAAGAACGCCACCTACAAGGCCCTGCCCACGGTCCTTAAAATCCTCACGGAAAGGGGCTATGAATTTGAAACCCTCGATGAGACCATGAAGCCTGTGCAGTATGTCAGGAAGAAGAAATAGAAGTGTCCGGAAACAATGGCAGCGTAAAATCATAAGGATTTTTACTGCGCGGTACTATAAAACAAGATTCCCATTGGTAAGGAGGCTATTATGAGAAAAATAAGTTTTTTCATTCTGGTAACCGTACTTTTGCTGACAGTCTGTTCCTGTTCCTCTTCCTCTCCTACCACCTATACGGTGGAGGTAAAAGGAGAGACGTTGACCATTGACACCGAAAACAAAACCATCTCCGATGGGACATACCTTTATGAATATGATATTTCCGGCTATGACCTGACCATCACCTATCCCAACGGCACAATCTACTCGTGGACCACAGACCGCTACGGCAATGGCTCCGGCGGATGGGACAGCGATTACGACCCTTATCGCTATGTACCCTTCTCCACCCTGCAGGCTGCTCTGGAAGAACAGGAATACAATCATACCCCGCCGAAAAATATTTTCCCCATCCTGCTACTGCTGGGCCTCGGTATTTTTGTCGAGGCCGCGCCCAGAGCGGCCTGGTACCTGGAATATGGCTGGCGCTTCAAAGATGCGGAGCCTTCCGACCTGGCCCTGGGACTGAACCGCTTTTGCGGCGTTATTTTATTGGTAGTCGCAGTTGTCATGATGTTTTCGTAATTAGATACCAGCTTTAAAAGGGGGCTGTCGAAACAGCCCCCACATTATCATTTTAATGCTCATCAACCTCTGGCCCCGCTGACAATCTTAAAGTACGCTCTGGAGGTTCCCCGGTACACCACCACATAGAACACTCCAAACAGCAGATAGCAGCCCAGCGCCACCAGCACGAGCAAAGGCACATTGCTCAGCCCAAACATCACCAGCATCCGCTGGATCATAGGGAACGCAAATATCACATGCACGCCCGCCGCTAACAGTGGCAGGAAGAATACGGTCAGAATCTGAGAATTAATGCTCTTTCTGATTTCTTTTTTGGTCATTCCCACCTTCTGCATGATCAGAAACCGTGCCTGGTCCTCATAGCCCTCCGACACCTGCTTGTAGTAAATCATCAGCACAGCCGCCAGAATAAACACCAGCCCCAGCAAAATTCCCAGGAAGAACATTCCGCCGTAGAGGGCATAGAAGCCGGTTCGCTCCGCCGCCGAAGATTCGCAATCCACCGTGGGAAAGGCAGCATCCGCCAGTTGAAGCTGGGTGATTCTATCCTTTATCTCCTGCTGTATGGCAATCTGCTCTTCTTCCCCGCAGCTTAAATCAAATCCGTAGCACTCATACTGATAGGAACTGTTATCGCCATAAGCGGCAGCCTGAATGTCAAATATCTGCTGCATTTTCGCCAGATCCGGCACGAATACAAAGATGGAAGGTATCATCTGCATGGTATCAATGCCGTTTGCCACAAATTCCGACAAAATCTTCTTCACCCGCAGGGTGCCAAGGCCCTCGATGGCAAGGGTATCGTAGTTATAATCCACCTTGGTACAGTATAGAAGCACCTGGTCCTCCTCCAGCGTTTCCTGAGTTCCCAACAGCGCATTGTAGTCCTCCAGGGGAATGATAAAGAGCTGGCGCACATCCGAATAGGAATCCAGTCCAAACCGCGTCAGTTTACTCTGGTCAAAAACGATCTCATTCTCCTGAAGATATCCCGCCACACCCAGATAGCGATAGCGAAGCTCATTTTCCAGCAAGAGTCCATGGCTCTCCACCACCTCCCTGGCGATTTCATGGACCGCCTCCGTGTAGCTTTCCTCCACACTGTAGGTATCCATGCCAATATTGCGCGGATACCGCTGCCGGATGGCGTCCTCCGTGCCGATATACAGACAGGCCGTAGCGGAGATCATCACCAGCACCATGGTGGACAGAATACAGATGGTGGCCAGTCCGGCTCCGTTCCGCTTCATCCGGTAAGCCATGGAGGATACCGACACGAAATGGTTGGTCTTATAATAATAGCTCTTTTTTTTCTGAAGCAGGCGGCACAGGGCCACGGAACCGGAAATAAACAGCAGGTACGTGGCGATGATAACCATGATCACAGCCATAAAAAACAGGGTAATGACCGCCATGGGGTCCTCCGTGGTCACCGCTATGTAATAAGCTGCCACGAGAAGCGCCAGTCCCACCAGGGAGGACAGCCATCTGATTTTGGGCGGCCGCTCCCCAATAGCCTCGCTGCTTAGAAGCTCCACGGGCTTGGCAAGGTGAATCTGGCGGATTCCATTTACCAGGATCAGAAAAAATATCACCGCAAACAACAGAATCGTCCCGGTCACCGCGCCCCATTCAATGGAAAATATCAGGCTTCCCTCGGTGCCAAGAATCTTTGCCATACACAGTTCCGCCAGCTTGGAAAAGAGAATCCCGCACAAAAGTCCTCCGCCCAGAGCAATGGCGGCCACGATCAGCGTTTCCCAGAACATCACCCGAAACAGGTGCCGCTTTCCCATGCCTAAAATGTTGTAAAGGCCAAACTCCTTTTTCCTGCGGCGGATGAGAAAGGAATTGGTGTAAAAGAGGAATATCACGGAAAATACCGCCATCACGCCGCAGCCTAAGCCCAACACCATCTGCATATCATCTCCGCCTCGCATGGCGGCCACCGTCTGATTCTGGCTCAGAAAGGAAATGATATAGTTCATCATCACCATACCGATACAGGTAAGAATATAAGGCAGATAGGTCTTCCTGTTTTTACGTATCCCGCTGATCGCCAGCTTCTGATAAACTCCCGTTCTCATACGTTCTCACCACCTGTCGCCAAAACTGTAAGCGTATCGGAAATTTTCTGATACAACTCCTGGTTGGTGCTGTTACCCCGGTAAATCTGATGGAACACCTCGCCGTCCTTGATAAACAGCACCCGGCTGGCGTGACTGGCAGCCTTGACGGAATGGGTTACCATCAGAATGGTCTGCCCGTCCTCGTTGACCCGGGAGAACATGGCCAAAAGCTCGTCGATGGCCTTGGAATCCAGGGCTCCGGTGGGCTCATCCGCCAAAATCAGCTTGGGCCGCATGATCAACGCCCGGGCCACAGCGGCCCGCTGCTTCTGCCCGCCGGATACCTCATAGGGATACTTATTCATGATATCGCAGATTCCCAATTTCTCAATAATAGGGATCAGACGCTCCCGCATTTGCGGATAAGAACTGCCGGCCAGCACCATGGGCAGATAAATGTTGTCCTCCAGGGTAAAGGTGTCCAGCAGATTAAATTCCTGGAACACAAAGCCCAGATTATCCCTCCGAAATTCCGCAAGCACCGATTCCTTGATCTTGGAGATGTCCTTTCCCTCCAGCAGCACCGTACCGCCGGTGGGCTTATCCAGGGCCGCCAGAATATTCAACAGGGTACTTTTTCCCGAGCCGGACTCGCCCATGATGGCCACATACTCGCCCCGCTCCACCTGAAAGGATACGTCCTTTAACGCCATCACCTGGTTTCCGCCGAAGCGGGTGGTGTATATTTTTTTCAAATTATTTACTTCCAAAATTGTCATTTGGAGTCCTCCTTCCGATTTGCCGCAATCTGTGACAGGAACCGCTCCGTGTCCCTTGTCATCGAGTATTATAGCAGAGGGAAAATACGGATTCCATCGCTTTGGCTTACAATTTCCTTACAAAAATGTAAGGCATTAACGGTTCCGCCAATGCCTTTTCTACAATCCATCATGATTTATTCACCGGATATCTGATTTCCTGTGTAATGAAAAAACTCTGGAAAAATCCAGAGTTTTTTCATGCTTCAATGGAGATAGCGCGATTCGAACGCGTGACCTCTTGAATGCCATTCAAGCGCTCTCCCAACTGAGCTATACCCCCATCGAAATGCATTATAGCATGAAACGAGTTCCAGGGCAACCCCCTATTTTAAATTTTTTTAAATTTTTGATTTTTAAAAACTCGAATTTTTGTATTCAACAATTTTCATGCGGAATATTACCATAGAAACCCCAGCAAAAAAAGGAGGGCCAGCAAGACCTAGTCTTGCTGGCAGTTTATGAAAAAGATTTATATGAAAAAGGGAGTTCTCTTGTTTCTATGGTCTTATCATAGCGTGGAATTATGAACCAGGTATGATGAAAATTTGAAATAATTGTGAAAGTATTTTTAATATGTGTACATAATAATGGAAAATGGAAAGAAATGGGAATCAAAAGAGTTCCACCGGCCACCACGATTTGAAGCTAGTTTTTCTTCCCGTCTGTTTTCTGGGAATTTTTTCTTTTCCTTCCCGCGCAGATTCCCCAGACACCCGCTGTAACCGCCATCACTCCGCCCACGGTTCCCCAGAAAAGGGGCCGATCGGCATACCAACGGACCAGGAAATTGGTGGACACCAGGATATCCCGATAGAAGGGATAGGCGCTTTTAAAATCTGCCGCTTCGGTGTCGATGACATTTCCTGCCATGTCCTCCACCACCAGCCGCACCCGCCGGGACGCAGCGGCTTCCCGCAGCACTAAGCTTCCCGTATAGTGATTTGGATCACCGGAAAAATCCGTTACCGGCTCCCCATAAACTTCCCCGTCCACATACACCTGAATGGATTTTAGTCCGATTGCGTCAAACACCGTATATTCCACCATCACCTCGCTGGCATTGGCAATGGGCTTCTCCAAGCCGGTAATGCCGGTAATCTCCGGAGCCGTGCTGTCCACCCGAAACAAAATAGCGCCCCCCTGAAGGCTTATGGTTTCCGGTGTATTTCCTGCGGCGTCCCTTGACGCAACAGAAAGCTTATACACCCCATCCCCGGCAAAATTCTCCTTCGCTATGGTGTATTGATACTGATACCAGCCGCTGTCTCCCACCGGCACATTGCTGTCCGGAACCGGTGCAGCCCGATAGATCACCTCCGGCAGGGGCTTTCCGTCACAGGTAATTAAGATATCAAGAGAATCCCGCACCAGCCGGTCGGCATTGTACTCCGTGATGACGAAATCCTGCTCTACCGCCTGTATGTATACGCCGCCCCCGCTCATCAGCGAAAGGAGATAATCATCATAGGCGTATACGGAACCAAAACGGTTCACCGAAAACGTAACGCTTCGCGCGCTCTCGTTGCCCGCCTTGTCCATGACATTTACATACAAGGTATAGATTCCGTCATTCTCCCGGATTTTTTCAAAAGTGTCATTGATACCGCTTCCGCCCTGTCTGTTCACCTTCATATATTTTATGAAATCCCCTGTGACCTCCACATCCTTCTCAAACATCCGTGTTCGCGTAAGCCGGATTTCATAATCGCTGAAATTAAAATCCGAAAATGCAATATAGGGAATTACCTCTCCCCTGTAAGCGTGGCCATCCTCCACGCCGGAAATCACCGGCAGTACAATTTCCGTATCCACCGCAAAGCGTTTTCCTGCCGCAGAGGAACCGAAATCAGCAGGACCGCTTTCATTTCCCGCCAGATCCGTAAGACGGATGTCAAAAGTGTAATCTCCGTCTGTCTCATAGGAAAGAACCGCCGTATGCGTATCGCCGCTGCTGCTCCAGACCGCCTCCGCCATTGGAATGGGTTCCCCGCCTCTCGTAGCTGACCGTGTCCACACGACCCTGCCGGGGTCAAAATTATGCTCCGTCACCGTGACGGTTGCAATACGCTTTTCCTTAAAATAACTTCCGTTTTGCACCCGGTTATTATCGTAGCTTACCCGGACAACAGGCAAGGTCCGGTCAATGGTGAACTTCTGCGGATTTGTGGTTCCGGCGGCATAGCTTACTCCTTGACAGGGGTTCCCGGCCAGGTCCGCGTACTCCATTGTAAAGGTGTAATCTCCGTCCACCTCAAAAACAATCATCGCCGTATGGACGGTGCCATCCCCGTTTCCGCCTCCGGGTGTCTCCCGCCAGGCACTAACTTCTGGCACAATCCCTTCGGAATTGGTAATCTGAAGCTTTAAGTCCGCCGGGTCAAAATTCCGCTCCCGTACACTAATAGTGGCTATGCGGGCTTCCTTATAATAACTGCCCCTTTGTCTGTTCTCGTTTCCGCCGCTCCCTCCCTGGCCTTCTTCATCGCTTCCGCCGTCTCCCCGGTTGTTGTCGTAGCTTACCATGATTTCGGGTGCCGTCACATCAATCTTGATGGTCCGGCTGTCCCTCAAGGTATTTCCCGCATTATCCTCAGAAAAAATCTCGATCACAACATCATTGCTGTTATTTTTTTCGGCGTCCACCACAAAGGCCCCGCTCCAGCTTCTCCTAAGTTCCTGTAACCCGGGCGCTTTCCCGGTAAAAGAATACAAAACTCCGCTCTGGGTTTCCTCTCCCATGTTCAACACCCGGTAGGAAACGGTTTTTATGCCCGAGCAGGTTCCTCCCGCAAGAGGATCCTCTACCTGAACCTTCACCCTTACATCTTCCCGATAGAAGCCATTTACCGGCTGCTTTGCGTTTACGGTAATCTCCGGCGCAAAAGTCTCCTCCCTGGGAGATACATTGTCAACAATCAGCCCATCGGTACTGATATAAGCCGTGTTTCCCGCCATGTCTTCCATTTTGAGATATACAGTGAACTGCCGGTTCGGTTTCACTGAAAAAGCCTCAAAGGGCAGCCAGCCTGTAACCGCTTCCAGTTCCGTTCTTGTCAGCGCTTCTTTGGCGTCTGTCTGATAGTAAAACACCCCTGCCAGGGGAGAAATCTCGTCCCGGGCCGTCCCGGATATCGTGATCTTCTCACCGGACCAAAAACCAAAGGTCAGCGTATCTGCAAGCTCCTCCCAGTTCTCCACTCTGCCCTCTTCTGAGGCGGCCTGAATCCTCCCGGCGGGAGCGGTAGTGTCTACGGTAAATTGGAAGGGAGACGCAGAGGTTCCCGTATCAATGGGTGCGCTTTTATTTCCAGCCCTGTCTGTATATTCCATGGAAAAGGTGTAGTTGGCGTCCGTATCGTAGGTGATGACTGCCGTATGCACCGCTTCATCCGGGCTGGCTCCCTCCGTGGTGGTCCAGGCGCTCATCATCTCGGCCCGGTCTATCTTTATTTCCCTGCCTCCGGCGTCTCTGGCGGTGATCGTGATTCCCGCCGCAGCGGCTTTTTCATCAAAATGTGCCGTGCGCTCGGTTATGGCGATTGTTGCCCTGCGTGACGCGTCAAAATAGGAGTTTCCGCCGTTGTCCCCGTTGTTGTCGTAAGTAAGCCGGATCACCGGAGCCGTCACATCGATATCCAGGGAGACAGACTCTACCCTCTCATTGCCTGCGCGGTCCACGGCTTTCACATACACCGCCACATCACTGCTGTTGTTTTCTGCCGCGTTTACAGTGAGCGTACCTGTCCACTTGTCCGCAACATCCTCCGCCGCCGGAAATAGCATTCCGCTCTGAGTAGGGGTTTCCGTATTCTTATCCTTCACAACCCAATATTCCACGGATTGGATACCGGCTCCCTCCTTCGGTTCATCAACACGAAGTTCTATCGTAACGTCCTTGTTGTAACAGTGCTCTCCATGGAACGTCTCGGGCGTCAACGCGACAGTCGGCGAAACCTGGTCCAGAACAATTTTTAGTTCTTCCCCCGGAAGCCGGACGTTATGCCAGACCGGAAAGCAATCCTTCTCCCCCTGATAAAAAATCTGTATCTCATCAACGATTGTGGTTTCCCGAAAACGCATGGTATTTTGATTCCAGACCCCTTCACCGTTAACGCGTATTCCCTGCTTCTCTGTAGAAAATACCACCTCCGTATCGCCGGCAAACACATACAGTCCTCTCTCCGTATCAACCCGGACGGCCTCCTGCCCATTGAAAAACACCTCCGTGAACTCCACTGTCTCCATGGGCCGGAAGCTTACTTCAAGATACATATCTTCCGTGACGTCCTCCAGCACAGCCTCCATCTGCTCATTATTTATCTGTGTCACCGTCGCTTCTACTCCATTGACGCGCACAGATTCCGGCACATATCCCTGTTCCGGAGTGATGACTGCCCTTGTACGCTCCCCATGGACCACCTGTGGGCGTTCAACAGATACGCTTCCCCCCTGGGGTTCGTTGGCAGTAATCTGATAAATATTGCCGGCAAATGTGATCTCATACTCGTAGTGTTCTTCTATTTCATAGATGGTATCCCGATAGCGCCAATCGTTCTCCGAATAAATATATTCCTCCCCATTCTTCACAACCTTGGAAACACGGTACCCTTCCCTGGGCATCGCTTCCAGGATCACCTGCTCTCCCTCTTCCACGGTAACGCTCCCGCCCTCCATCTCCGGGCTGGTGATGATTACGCCTTTCGATTCATCGTAGGTGACTGTAACGGTATAGGTTTCCGCCGCAGGTATCCCGGAATCCAATTTTTCCGAAGGGGACGTCTCTTCGGCAGACTGCTCCGAATCCACCTCCACCTGCTCCGCTCCGGGTTCCTCCACTGTGGACGCCGTCACGGGCAGGCGTCCTGCCAGCAGAACAACGGCAAGCGATAACGCCGCTGCGCAATTTATCGCTTCACGGATATGCCTGCATCGTTTTCTGTGTATTATTTTTCTGTCTCGGTGTTTTATTTTGCTGTTTTCCCTTGGTATGTGGTTGCCCATGTTCTTCCTTCTCCTTCCTCTATCCTTCTCCTCTAAAAACAACCTTCATATTCCCGCTGCCTGCCGGATTACCGCTATGGATCAGATTACCTCGCTGGTGTGAACCACCAGAACCTCCTCCAAAACCACCAGTTCCGTGACTGTCTCATTTTTTCTGTTTTCCGGCACGTCCTCCCCCAGCCGCAATGGCTTCGGAGCGTTTTCTTCCCTTCTCTTCCGCATCGTTTCAATAGATTTCCGGGCCGTTCTGCCCGACAGATCCCCCACGATCGCGGGTACCTTGAATTGAAACCACAAAATCACGGTACATAGAAAGAAAACCATAGCTGCCGCAAATAAAATCCGCGCGGCCCAGACAAGTCCTTCCGCCATTCTCAGTTCTCCCTCTTTCATTTGCGGCAGCGTTCAACCGCCGTCCCATTGGCCATTCCTTTCGCCGCCCTCACGGCAGGCGTGTTTCCCCAACCGCCGTCCCATTGGCATAAGCCCGTTCAACGGCCTCCCGGTAAGCCTCATAATTTTCCAGTATTTCTCTCTGAAGACGCTTCGACTGCACCTTCCGCACAGACAGGGAGGCTGCTTTTTCATAGACCGTATCCAGCAGCCTTTCAACGGCTGCCAGTTCCACACCCACCGATTTCAGATTCCCTCTCTGGTCATACAACAACAGAAAAATACCGTTGTAGAGGGTGAGCCGGTCGTAAGCGCCCACCGTCTCCACTGCCGCAATGGCCCTCTCCATCTCAGAAAAAAGCCGCTCATAGTCCTCCCTCGAAGCTTCCTCCACCGTCACAGCGCTTAAAATGTAGTCTTTATAAAAAGAACAGATCTGGTAATAACAGTCTGATAGCAGCTTGTGCTCAACCCCTTCGGCAAGCCGCTGATTTTCATAATTGGCGGCAAAAAAGGGATATGCTTTCTGCACCCGGCCCGCAAAGCTACAGGAACCGTCTTCCTCCGTATAATAATTAAAATACATCCTTCCAATCCGGTAATTTAACTCAGCCACCTCCTTTGAACCCCCATCGAATCTGCTCTTATTTGCATTGTACAGGGCCAAAAATTCACTGCTCTCCTCTGGTCCGAAGGTTCCCTCGTTTTCATAGGCCTCCAGCATACGCATATATGCCTCAGGTTCATAAGGATAAATCTCTATGGCATTTTTGTAAGCGGAAATTTTTTCCTCGAAGGAGGTGGAGGACACCACCGAGACCAGGGTGTCATACTGATTTTGATAGAGATTGCTGGCCAGAGCCCGGCATGCAAGGCCGGATACCAGCGTGAGGAGCGTCAACGCTGCCGCCGCCAGAAACAGTGTAAGCCGCCGTTTCTGCTTTCGCTTGAAGTCCCTGGTAACCAGATTCGGGTGCTCCAGGTCGTACATCAGCTCCCCGCAGTTCTGATAGCGCTCTTTCGGCTCCATAGCCGTACACTTATCGATAATAGACTCCAGGCCGTCCGAGAGCTTTGGATTCCACTGGCGGATGGGCGCGTAACGATAACCGGTCCTTCTGGGATCGGCCCCGGTCAGCAGATGATGCAGAGTCATCCCCAGTGTAAAAATATCGGACCGCGCGTCTGTCTGCCGGAGCCCGTAGTGCTCCGGTGAAGCGTACCCTCTGGTTCCCAGAACCGTAGTGTCTCTGGTGTGCTCTTCCTTATACTCACGGGCAGTGCCGAAGTCGATGACCTTGAGATTTCCCTCGGGCTTTAATATCACATTGGCCGGCTTCATGTCCCGATAGATGATAGGCGGTTTCTGCGCATGCAGGTACGCAAGGACGTCGCACAGCTGCTTTGCCCAATCCAGCACCCGTTCTTCGGGCTGGGGACCATATTCCCGCAAAATTTTATCCAGAGATTCCCCCTCAATATAGTCCATGACCACGTAAATAGTGGCTCCGTTATCAATGATATCCACAATCCTGGGAAGAGCCGCATGGTCCAGGCGTTTCATCAGATCGGCCTCCGCCAGCAGACTGTTTACGACCACCTCATCCTGTTTTCCCTTCCCGCGCTTTTGAATTTCTTTCACCGCCCACTGCTTGTTCAGCCGCTGGTCCATTGCCAGGTAGACCACCGACATGCCGCCCCGGCCGATTTCCTTTAAAATCTCATACTTTCCGTCAATAACAGCCCCCCGCTTGGTCACACCCTTCACCTCACTCCGCTTTTACAAGAATTGCTGTGATGTTGTCCTGCTCCCGCCTTGCTTTCACCAGTTCGATCAAATGGCGGCTCACCAGATGCATGGCTTCCTTATCCATGAGATTATCGGGATGAAGGGTCTTTGCCAGCTCCTGCTCTGTGATTTCGTGGCAAAGTCCGTCGGAACAAATCAGATAGACGCCCTGCCGGGCCGTACCGTATCGTATTCTGGGAAACACTGTTCCGGAGGCTCCGATACACTGGAGCAGGACGTTTCTCCGGCTGTCCTTTTTGGCCTGCTCTACGGTCATGACTCCCCGGCGGACCTCCCGGGCTACAAGGGTCTCATCCTCCGTAAGCTGCCAAATCCCTCGATTCAGATAATAGGCCCTGGTATCCCCCACATGCCCCACCAGATACCGGTCGTCCACAAACAGGATTCCTGTAAAGGTCGTTCCAAGGCAGATACCCGCCCGGGCTCCGTATAGCAAAATTTCCTTATGGATATCCTGTATCAGCCGCTGCCACTGCTGCCCGATATGCCTCATATCCAGGGCTTCCAGTTCCTTTTCCATATCCCTGTCGAACCATTCCCGAAACCGCCGAATCACGGTGGCACTGGCCAGTTCGCCCTTCGAAAGCCCGCCCATGCCATCGCAGACCATTGCCAGCAGGATTTCTTTTCCCCCGCAAATGGCATGCTTCATCAGAGAACTGTCTTGATTGGTACTTCTGCCGTTGCCGATGTCGGTATCCACGGTTGCCGTAAAATGCATACGCTCACATCTCCTTTTGTTTTTTTGTCAATGTTGAATCTTCGGGGAAAAGAAAGCTCAGATTTGAACTTTTGTGCCGAAACCGGCAATTTGTATACGCTTGATTTCATAGGGAAGTTCAAAGAAAAAACTTTACCGTTAAAGCAGCCGCAGCACTTCTGCTTCACCGGTAAAGTTATTATATATCACAATTTTAATTTTTGCAATACAAAAATCAAAAAAATCTTTGTTTACTCCACCTCCAGCGCCCGGCGTTCCAGGGAAATACGGATGGTGGTTCCCTCGCCCACTACGGAGGACGCCCGGATTCGATGGCCCAGCTTGGTACAGATTCTCCGGCACAGGTACAGGCCGATACCGCTGGCCTTCTTGTCGCCTCGCCCATTATAGCCGGTATAGCCCTTCTCAAAGATCCGGGGCAGATCCTCGGGCGCGATCCCGATTCCGGTGTCCCGGATACACAGCGTCTTTGGCTCCTCCATAAAAATCTCAATGGAGCCGGCTTTCGTATATTTCAAAGCATTGGAAAGAACCTGCTCAATCACAAACAGCAGCCATTTCTCATCCGTCAGCACGGATACCTGCAGGGGCTCATATTTTAACTGAATTTTTTTGTAGATGAACTGTGTGGAATATTTTCGCGCCGCCTGGCGGACCATGTGGTCCAGATCATACTCCCGGATCACATAGTCGGTGGAATCCGAATCCAGACGCAGGACCACCAGCACCATTTCCACATACTCCTGAATCCTTTTCAATTCCTCCGTCAGTTCCCGGCTGACAGCCGTGTCCTCCCGCTGCAGCATGAGCTTCATGGCCGCGATGGGCGTCTTGATCTGATGGGCCCAGATGGTGTAATAGTCCGTCAATTCCCTGTAATGGCGTTGATTCTCGTTCACAGCCTCCTGCTTCTGGCGGTACAGGATTTTCAAAAGCTCCTGATAGGCAAGCTCCAGTTCCTGGTCCGTCTGCGGCAGTTTTTCCAGGGTGATTCCCACTTCCCCCTTCAGAAGCGCAAGCTGACGGTATTTTCTCAAAAACTCGCCGTAATCCCACAAGAGCGCCAGCAGTCCGAGAAATCCGCAGATGGCCGCGCCATAGCCAACGGCTCCAAGGGGCAGATCGTAGAGCCAGAACACCACCAGAAAAATAAGGGAAAACAGCAAAAAAATTCCGATTCCCTTCCTGTGCATCCGAAGGTAGGAAAGTAAAAGCCTGCCGCCTCTGAATGTCTCCACTCCAGGGGCCTCGCCGCGCTTCTCCTCCCTTCTGCCCATCCCATCCTGTGTACTCATATCAGATACCCCATCCCTTTCTTCGTGATGATGAAGTCCTTGAGCCCGGCTCCTTCCAGCTTTTTACGCAGGCGGGTCACATTCACCGTCAGAGTATTCTCATCCACAAAGCTGTCTGTCTCCCAAAGCTTCTGCATTAAGGCCTCCCGGCTCACCACCTTGCCTTTCTGCTCCATCAGCGTCAGCAATATCCGGTATTCATTTTTGGTAAGGTCAATCTTGTCTCCGCGATAGGTCAGAGAAGCATCCGATTTGTTTAAAACAGCCTCCCGGTGGGACAGAACCGCCTCCTCCTGGCCAAAGTCATAGGTCCGCCGCAGAATAGCCTGAATCTTAGCCAGGAGCACGTTGAAATCAAAGGGCTTGGCGATAAAATCATCCCCGCCCATGTTCATGGCCATAACGATATTCATATTGTCCGAAGCCGAAGATATAAACACGATAGGTACCCTGGAAATCCCGCGAATCTCACTGCACCAGTGATATCCGTTGAAAAAGGGCAGGGAGATATCCAAAAGCACCAGCTCCGGGGAAAACTCCGTAAATTCCCCCAGCACATTCTGAAAATTTTCCACACACTTTACCTTAAATCCCCAGGAGGCCATCTGCTGCTCCATGGCAGAGGCGATAGCAGAATCATCCTCCACGATCAAAATCTTATACATAGTGCTCCTTTAACAATGCAATCTCTTTGGCATATCCTTCCAGTTCGTTTGGAGTCTCCAGAAAAAAGGGAAGCTCCCTGAGAGCCGGATGGTTAATAATACGTACCATAGCCTCCAGGCCGATACTGCCCTCCCCGATTTTTTCATGCCTGTCCTTGTGACTGCCCATAGGATTCTTGCTGTCGTTTAAGTGAACGGCCTTCAGCCTCTCAAGACCGATAACCTGGTCAAATTCCTTCAGCACGTCGTCCAGATGTTCCACAATGTCATAGCCGCCATCGTACACGTGGCAGGTATCCAGGCAGACGCCCATCTTGTCCGTAAGCTCCACCTTGTCCAAAATACGCCTGATTTCCTCAAAGGTACGCCCCACCTCGCTGCCCTTGCCGGCCATGGTCTCTAAGAGTACTGTCGTTTTCTGCTCCGGCTTCAATATCTCATTTAACATTTCGGCGATATAATCGATTCCCGTGTCTACGCCCTGCTGTACATGGCTTCCGGGATGAAAGTTGTACATGGACCGAGGCAGAAAGGACAGGCGGTATAAATCGTCCTGCATGGTATTTTTTGCAAAGGTGCGCAGGTTTTCATCTTTGGCACAGGCATTGAGCGTGTAGGGCGCATGGGCCAGGATATGGGCGATATCATGCTCCGCAGCAAAGGCAGTATAGGCCTCCATATCCGCTACGTCCAGGGGCTTAGCAGCGCCGCCCCTTGGGTTCCTTGTAAAATACTGGAAGGTGTTTGCTTTTAGTTTCACCGCCTCCCTCCCCATGGCCAGATAGCCTTTGGCGGAGGACAAGTGACATCCGATTCGAAACATAAGTTGATTCTCCTTTTTGTCATAGTGGCAATATTCTTTTCGTTCGCATATCCAACCTAGGGATTTCCCGTGTAGCCTTCAAAAGTGACCTGGCCCAGTTCGGAAAGCCGGAGCATGGCGCCGGTCCCGCTGCCGTCCTCCATGGTCATCCTGCTTCCCATACCGGTGAGATTCCCCTCCTTGTCCACGTAATAAAGAACGGTACCGGTGGCTCCCGCCATTTTCCGTAAGTTTTCCACTTTCTCTTCCAGAACCTTTAGTTCCTCCTGGCTGATACTGCTGTCTTTTTCCACCTCCAGGTAGGACTCAGTAGCGGTTAACTCTTCCTCCACCTGATCTTCCATATAACTCTCCTCATAGGTTAAGGTATAGAGATATTCGCCCTCCTGTTCTTCCCTGGTGATATCGGCAATATTCTCAAAGGAAATCTCCTGCTCAAAGAGGGTGGTCAGGTACGCGGCATAGTCCGGCAGCTCTCCCTCCACAGCGGTCCAGGCGCCCCATCCCTCGCCGTCTAAGTCGTAACGGTAATATATTCCATCGGGGGAATAGACCGCCTCGGACTTTCCAACGCTCTGGGTCCCATAGGACGCTATCTGGCTCCAGGTTTCCTCAGCGCGATTATACGCGCCCTCCACTACACTTGAGGCCGATGCACCTTCGGCGTTGATATAAGTCTGCTCATAGCTATAAACAGCGGATTCCTGTTGATTGGTCTTCGTCCAGGCAGCAATGATCTCTTCCTGGTATCCGGACTGTCCGCCGCAGGCGATAAGCCCCATAAGCGCGGCCGCCGCAAAGCTGACCGCAATATATTTCCTGTGTCTCATTTTGAGTTTCTCCCTTTCTCTGTCGTTTTTCATTTCCCAGGGAAATCCAAGAGACTTTTCTGTGAAATGAAAAGAGGGATGTGTTGATACACCCCCGCTCACCGTTTTTCATTATAATTCCATCGGCTTTACTTTGTCAACAACAGGATTCACATAACCTTATCTTCCCCATATAATATACCGTACCATACAATAGACGGTATGCTTCGCAGCCATCTGTTGTCAAAAATAAAAAAGGAGAAAATTAAAATGCCAGAATATATGGAAAATGATATTGAGATGACCGATATCGGTCGTCCGGAGCATCCCGACGGGACCTGTCCGGCCGAAGGTTTTCAGAAAGTAAATGTCTGTGTTCCCGTAACCATCACTCCCTTCGCCCATACCGGTTCCACCAAGATTAAATGCTGCGGCGACCCCGTAGTTATCGCCGGTGACAAGACCTGTGCAGGCAAGAAAAACGGCGTATGCACCTTCACCATCAGCCAGACTCTCTGCGTGGAAGTCCCTGTGAAATTCGGCGCAACCGCAACCGTCGGCGATACCTTTGTGGACTGCATGGGCGCTTCCTCCCATGACATCTGTGTGCACTGCAAGGAGCACAGAGACGAAGAGGAACGGGACGAAGAATAACTTCGTCCCCAACGCTTCTTTGCCCATATTCCCATCCGCTCCCAAAGGGATGATTCTCTGATATCCTCCGCTGCCGGCCTGCATTCTTTTGGCCGGCGGCGGAGGTTTTTTTATTCATGGCAATAGAAAGTCCGTGAAGCGTGCTTTCTATCGTTGATTCTATAGATGAAAATCTTCTTTCAGCGTCCGCAGACGCTCCGTAAACATCTCATACTCCTGTTCCCTGCCCTGAAACCATGCTTTTTCCACTTCCCGCTCCTGGTTCAAGCCAATTTCCCGGACGGCCAGAAGCGCAGCCTCCCTCTGGGTCATTCTCTCCGGCCACACGGTCTGGCAGTTCGCTCCATTGACCGTATCATAAGAATGAAAGGCCTGGTTAAAATCCATTAGCGGATGAAGACAGAGGGGCTGATTTGTCTCATTGTCCACCAAAAAACCCCAGTTTCCCCAATGACGATCCGTATTCCCCACCAGATAGTCCAGAATATTCATCATATAAAAGGAATACCTGTCCAGCTTTAAAATATATTCCATAACATCCAGTTCGTGATTCTGGGCATAGATTTCAAAGGCTTCCCTGGACACAATGCTGAATTTTTTTGAAGTCATAATATCGCTGGCGGATACCTGCTCCCCGTCAAACACAGCTTTCCGGTACACCACCTGTCTGCAGCGGAAACACTGACAGATTCTGCTGGCCAGCACCTCGTTTTCCACCGCCGTTTTCCCACCATCCTTGTAGAGGACAAATCCCTTTTCCGTCCTCACCCATGCCTTGGGGAAACACCCATTGGTAGATAAATCCCGGACAAGACTTTTATTTTCCACCGTCATCTGTCTGCCACGAAGGGATACATCCACAAAGGCGTTGCTTAAATGATTTTCATATAAGTTCACCTCCGCATAAAGGACCTCTTCTCCCTGCTTTTTCACCCAGTAAATATCTGTCAGCGACAGACAGTGATAGGACAGGGCAATTCCCGCCCTGTCGCGGTCCGTGGCCGCCTGTGTTGCACCGATACTGCCCAGAATCTCCTTGGCATACTGGCGGTCTAATGTCAGAATCCTGGTGGCACACCAGTAGTAAAAATTCGTCACGTTATTCACCAAGGTATCTAAATCTTCTTTGTCATCCTCCAGATATAACGAATAAGGCATAAATTTCTTATCATAGATTTCGCAATGTCCCCGCAGATCAACCCAGGCCACCTTCCGCTGGCCATGCATGATTTCATATCTGCATTTTTCTGTTCCGTCTGCCATTCCATACCTCCGTTATCTGAAAATACCAGATTTATTCGCTTGCCAAAGGAACTTTGCCATGCTGATTTCACAGTTTGTCCCTTTTTTACAATAGGAACCGCTTTGCGAACCCTATTGTCATATATTGTAACACAGAAACTATATTTTTAACAGGTGGATTTTCATTGCGCCAAACCATTTTCCAGAATTTCCTGCAACAGTTCGGAATAGGCCGCCAGCGTACTTTGCGCTCTCCCCGGAAACGTCTGATCAATAAAATCCAAATCATCCATTTCGGTATGCATGATGGTTCCAAATTTTCCGGTCTCCGCCGGATTCCCCTGCTCCCATTGATTGGCCTCAAAATAAACATAGGGGATTCCAACGTCGGCAAAGGGCGCGTGGTTGCTTCTTCTCTGTCCTGTGGGAAAAGGATAATCGGGATTGTCCTCCGGCGGTAATTGGATTTTCAGCCCAAGCTTTTGCGCGATTTCATAGGCCGCTTCCACCGCCCAGGTGTCTTCAACCTTTCCGTCCTCTCCCACAGTTCCGCCATACAGGTAAGGAATATCGCCCGCCAGCACGCTGTCCACATTTATCATGAACAAAAGATTCTCTTTTTCTTCTTGGGAGAGCTTCTCCACGTAGGTCCGGGACCCGTTCATTCCGGTCTCTTCCGCCCCAAAGAAAACATACCGTATCGTATAAGGCGGGCGCCCGGAACACATGCGAAGAGCGCTCTCCAGTAAAACCTCCACCCCCGAGCCGTTATCGTCCACGCCATGGGTCCCTGCGCTGTCGTAATGGGCTCCGACGAGAATGGTTTTCTCGCTTTCTCCATTAATGGTAACTTCTATGTTATGGCTGCTGCCAATGATTTTTCCGCCGTCAAAGGAAGCTCCTTCCTCCTCCGCCTGCACGGGCGCGGCATTTTCTTCCGTTTGAAAGGTCTGTACCCGCAGATTTTCCTCCGGAAAGCCGCCGTCTAAAAGGACGCGCAAAATAAAAACAGCCATTTCCCTCTCCCTTTCGGAGCCGGCTATCCTTCCCGGATAATTTTCCTGGATATATTCCAGATACTGATAAGCCAGGGTACCATAATTTGTTTCATTGATTTTAAGATTTGACAGCCCGGTTGCAGAAAATTGTGACAAACCGCTTTTCGCCTCTTTAAGCAATCCGCGCTTCTCACAGCCTGCCAGGCCGATGAGAGCTATGAAGCATAAGCAAAATACCATAGCTGCTTTTTTCAGATTCTTCCTGATTCCTTTTAACATATCGTATCCTTGTTTTCCGTATTCCCCGCCAGATACTTTGGCTCTCCACGCTTCTCTGGTTCTCCACGGCTTTCCGGTTCTTCATGATTTTCTTTTCTACAGCTTTCCGGTTCTCCATGGCTTTCCGATTTCTCTGCTGTCGGCACAAGAGCTTCCGGGGTATCCGCCAGCATTTCATTGGGACTAACGTTATATAAATCGCAGATTTTCTGAAAATTATCCAGGTCCGGCAGGCATACGTCATTTTCCCATTTGGAAATGGATTGCCTCGACACAAAAAGCTTTTCCGCCACCTGACTTTGCGACATTTTCCGCGCAATTCTCACAGATTTTAATTTTTCTCCAAGGGTTTCCAAAATTTCACCTCTGTATGTTTTCCTTTACAAAAAGCTTCTCTATAATCAGCTTCACATTTTCTGCTACGGGCTTTGTTCCGTCAACACGAATGACATGACACTCTATGGAAGCCATCCATTCTTCTATCTCCTGTTCTGTCCGCAAAGCCACCATGTCAAAGAACCGTTGTTCTTTTTCATACAAATCTCCGCCCGGCAGTATTCTATCTCCAAATTTTTCCAGAGAACGTTCCCTTACTCGCTGCAGCCTCAACTCCTTGGGAGTATTGACAAATATGGCATATTTGTATTGCGAAAGAATCTCTCTTCCATAATTTCCTTTCACTGCGGCAATGAAAGAAAACATCTTCAATATCTATAAATTTGTAGCCAAGCGCCTTGGCCAGTTCCCTTCCCAGGGTACTTTTCCCGCTGCCATTGCAGCCACAGACAATGATTCCTGTTCCCATAAAATATCACACCGTATAACTCACAAGTCCCACACAGCCGAACTTATCCGCAGTCTGAAACCCCATGCTCTCATAAAATTGCACCGTCTTCGGCTGGTCGTCCGTCAGCAGCACCTTCTGATACACCTGGCTATACTTCTCCAGAACATTTTTAAGAAGCAGACGGCCAATGCCTTTTCGCTGATAAGCGGGCAGCACAAGAATATCCTGTATATAAATAATGGAGTGTCCATCGCCCACAATGCGGATAATCCCCACTAATTGCTCCTCTGCATAAGCCCCCAGAATATACAGGGAATGCTCGTAAGCCTCCTTTAACATCTGTGGATTTTCATAATAATTTTTCCAGCCCACCGCTTTATATAAAGCAAGGATTTCGCTGTCCTTATATTCCAAGTACTGCCGCAGCCGCACATATTCCATTGAATCTCTCCTCTTCCGGGCGCTGTCTCATTTATCAAAACTGAAACAGATTAAGCCCAATCTCCTCACTGAACTTCCGGTCCACCCTGCCGTCCAGAACGGTAATCACCATTTCACAGGTAGCACTCACCACCGCACGGTTCAGATGGCCACCGAACACTTCACCCTTCTCATTTCCGGCGCTCATATGTAAGTGGGTATAAAATTCATCCTCCATGGTATTGATGGTTCCCGTCAGAGAAACAATCTCAAAATCTCCCCGGAATTCATTGGCGTAATATTTCTTCTCCCCGGTTTTAAACACGCCCACCGTAAACTCGCCCACTGCGCCCAGGGCGCTGACGCTGGCAAGCTTGATATTTTCCTTTAAGGCAATTTTCCTGACCTGCTCCAGGATTTCTTCGCCTTTGTCAATTCTTGCGATGATAGTATGGTCAAATTTTCTGTAATCCATATGAGTCTGTTCCTCCTTGCTTTCTAATCTTTCTTCCCTTTTATTTTACCCCGGAACCAGCCTTTGTCAATTTATTTTTGTCCATGACAACCGACCTGCGGTAAACGAAAAACGCAATGACCGCCGTAATTACTTCCGTAACCCAGAAAGCGTTCCACACACCAACCGGGCCAAAAAACTCACTCAGTAAAAATGCCGCCGGAATAATGACAACAATATACCGGCACAGAGAGACGATCAGGGACGGTGTTCCCTTCCCCAGTCCTTCCAAAGCCCCCGATGAAGTTACGGAAACTGCGGAAACAAGAAATCCTGCACTGATAACGCGAAGAGCCGTCTCTCCGGCGCGGATTGTTTCCGGCGTTTTAGTAAACAGACTCATCAGCGGACCCGGAATCATCAAACAGATAATGGTTCCCAGAACCATGATAAGGCCGCTCATGCCAAGGACGATATTATAAATCTGATTTACCCGTTTATGCTCTCCGGCACCGTAATTATATCCGATTAAAGGACGCATTCCCTGGACAAAACCGTTGGCTGGAAGATAAAGGAACGTCTGCAGCTTGTAATAAATCCCCAGAACCAAAATATAAACCTCAGAGTATGCCCCCAGAATTCCATTCAATGAGGAAATCAAAATAGAAGGCAGGGCAAGATTTAAGGTTGCCGGAATCCCAATGGAATACAATTTTAAAGCCATTTTCCTGCCCGAAATCAGATATTGCCTGCTGATACGGACACGGATGGGACGCACAAAATAAATCACCAAATAGATAACCAGGGTAAGCGTCTGGCCAATTCCGGTTGCCAGCGCCGCCCCCTCGATTCCCATTTCCGGGAACGGACCGAGTCCAAAAATAAGCACGGGGTCTAAGATAATATTTGTGATACATCCGCACATCAGACTTATCATGGTCACTTTCATACTGCCTACGGACTGAAAAAGTTTCTCGAAGGTCACCCCTAAAACGATGATTATGGTAAATGAG
Organism: uncultured Lachnospiraceae bacterium; assembly: GCA_944381535.1. Classification (GTDB taxonomy): domain Bacteria; phylum Bacillota; class Clostridia; order Lachnospirales; family Lachnospiraceae; genus 14-2. The sequence continues at coordinate 10,585 of CALWLN010000005.1, read as the reverse complement.
AAGGCGATAACCGAGTACCGCATGCCGAGGTCGATAACCGTTTCCGAAGAAGTGAACATCCTCAAAAATACCGGCATGACGGCGATACAGCCAAAGGTCATGATCACACTGTGGATCACCGCAAACAGCAGCCCCTGGGTAGCCGCCATATCCGCCTTTGCATGGTCTCCCGCGCCTAAATAAAAGGCAATGACCGCATTGATTCCTATGCCAAACCCAATCCCTACCGCATTGATAAAATTCTGCACCGGGTAAACCAGAGATAATGCCGTCATAGCGTCCTCACCGATCTGCGCCACAAAAAAACTGTCTACAATGTTATACAGAGAATTCACCAGCATGGACAGCACCATAGGAAGCGCCATGGATAAAAGCAACGGCAGCACCGGCTTCTCCTTCATAAAAGTCTCGTCCATATTCGTCCTCCTTCATTTTGAACTTTTTTGGAAGGCCAAAAGTCTTCCAACACAAAACGCCACACAGCTATCATATAATAACTGTGTGGCGAAAAGAGATGATTTCATCCGGAAAAATCCACTCAAAATTTTACATGCGCTATTATAGAGCAATTCTTTCAGCCTGTCAAGCGCGCGCATTAATTAAAATACACCAGCTCCTCCTCCGGCTTCTCCGCCGGCTGTACGTCCAGGGCGTACAACACCGGCCCCTTGCCCTTGTACTCCATGGCAAACTCCACCCTCATCTCAGCGGTGATGGTGATCCAGGAGCGGTGAGGTATCTCAGAGGCCCTGTCGCTCTTGCACTTAAACCCGATAAAACTGATATCCTCCGCGCAGCAGGTCATGGCAAAGCGGCCCGGAATGAAGACGCCCTTCTTCAGCTTCCCTTCCGGGCGGTACACCAAAGCCAGAAAACGCACCTTCTTGCCCTCATATTTTTTCGGATCATCCAGGGCGTCCAGATACCAGATGCCGTAATCCATATCGGTAATGTCGATGATATCCTGATTTAAGTCATAGGGGAGCTCCTCCATGAAATCCTCATCCACGGTGCCGTCCGTCCGCTCATAGGCAATCTGAGCCTTGCGGTTTCTGGCCTTTACGGCCCGGCGGAACTTACCCTTGGGGGTCGTATCGTCACAGCGGTTGAAAATCACCACGTCCACCGCAAAGAGCTGTTCCATGATCATGGTACGCATGTTGGCGAGATACACCTCGAAGGTACTGGCGTCCACGGTGGCCAGGGACTGCACTAAAATCCAGCCCTTTGGCATGGTAAGCTCCAGAAACGTGGCCATCTCCCATGTTCCGTTGTACTCGATGAAAACCTGGTCGGGATGGTAGGCGTTCTCCAGCTTTTTTAAGGAGGTTTCGTTAAAATCCTCTTCCTTCTCTATCATCACCAGCTTGGTATTGACCTTCAAAAGCTCACTTTCATCGTATTCCACCTCGCCGTCCTCACAGGCGATCAGCAGCGTCTTTGCGCCCTCGCCGAAATCATTTTCGATAAGGGTCTGGAGAATCAGCGTTGTCTTGCCGCTGTCCATGAATCCGGTAAATAAATATACTGGTACTTCCATTTTTATCCTCAACTTTCTATGCAGCAGCGCGATAAGTAAATGCGCAGACCTGTCTCAACCGTTACACGGTGCCTACGCCAGCCCAAACAGTTCGTTCAGCTTCTCTTCCTTGATATCCGTTCCGATTACGCAGAGCCGTCCGGTGTAATCCGGCTCGCCGCTTCGAAGCTCGTACTCGCCGTCCACCATGTCAAAGTAGATCCAACTGCCGTCCTCCGCAGGAACCATACCCTTTGCCCGGAGAATCACGCCGTAATCTTCGGTATCACAGAAGGCTTTCATGGCATGTTCAATCACTTCCCGGGTAAATATGTGCGGAGTCTCCACGCCCCAGCTGGTAAATACCTCATCCGCATGATGATGGCCCTCATGGCCATGATGATGATGGTGGTCATGATGACCGTCCTCATGGTCATGGCCATGTTCATGCTCATGGTCATGGCAGCCGCAGGTGCAGTCCTCTCCATGCTCGTGATGGTCATGGCAGCCGCAGGTGCAGTCTTCCCCATGCTCGTGATGGTGCTCATGATGGCGCTTCTGCTCCTCCAACAGTTCCTCCTGCAGAGACTTCTGCTCGTCCACCAGTTTATAAATCTGCTTCCCGTCAATCTCATCCCATGGCGTTGTGATCACCGCAGCCTTCTCATTTTTCCCTCGAAGCTCCTTCACCACCAGCTCCAACTGCTCCGGGGTGGCCTTCTGGGTCCGGCTCAGCACGATGATTGCCGCATTTTCAATCTGGTTATTGAAGAATTCTCCAAAGGCCCGCATCTGCTTTAATGCCTTCAAGGTATTTACCACTGTGATCAGCCCATTCAGCTTCACATCCTGTTCTTTTTCCACGTCCGTCACGGATTTCATCACATCGGAAAGCTTGCCCACACCGGAAGGCTCGATGAGGATCCGGTCCGGGTGAAAACGCTCGATCACTTCCCTTAAGTTCCTGCCGAAATCTCCCACCAGGGAGCAGCAGATACAGCCGGAGTTCATCTCGCTGATCTCAATGCCGGAATCCTTCAAAAAGCCGCCGTCTATGCCGATTTCTCCGAACTCGTTTTCAATGAGGACAATCTTCTCACCAACGAAAACCTCTTCCAGCATTTTTTTTATAAATGTGGTTTTTCCAGCGCCTAAAAAACCTGAGATAATATCAATCTTTGTCATGTTACATTTCCTCCTTCTTCTCACGGACAAGTCCCTTGTTTACTAAAAATACCGGCCGGTAGGACAGCTTGGCCTTCCGAAGCCCCTCGGCTCCGGTGTCCTCCTCCCGGTTTACATACTTATAAGCAAAAGCCTCATGCTCCACAAACTGCTGGTTTATCATGGGATAGGCGCCCTGAATATCGGCAAAGGCCTTCTCGATATGAACCACGAAGGTATCCGGATTCAGAGGTTCTCCCAGGGTAAAGGCCACCACCTCACCGTCCACGCGAAGCAGGCCGCCCACCAGCCCCAGCTCCTCCCGGAGCCTTAAAGCATTCAGCGCAACGCACATCTCATCCCGCTTCTCCTCATCGCAGTCCTCGTCTCCATGGGCGCATACGTGGTCTTTCCGCCATTTCATGGCCATGGTGAAGCAGTCCTCTTCATTTTCCTTTGAGATTCTCTCATAGCTCCAGTCGGGGTATGTTTTTTTGAAATTATTGATGTGGTTCCGCTTACCGTGAAGCTTCTTTCCGGCCAGGGTGATGAGCTTCTCCGTCTCGTAAACATAGTCCGCCGCGTCCCGGTCATAGGTAATCTCAAATTTTCCCGGATACCACTGCTCCAAAAAGGCAAATTCCTGCTCCTGTACCAGGTGCATCCGAATCTCCTTCCCCAATTCCTTAAAATAAGCAAACAACACGTCCAAAGCCTTCTTCACCTGGTCCGGTTCCCCGGCAGGGAAGGTAATGCTCATATCATCGCTCTCCCGAAAACTGCGGAACACCAGCGCATCCTCCACCACCGCAAACTCCGTGGGATAATAGCGGGCCCAGAGATAAATATTCGCAAAAATCAATTCACAGCTCCGATAGGTCTTTTTCTCCAGATACCGGTCAATCAGTTCCTTGTCACTTAATTCAACTTTTTTAAATGGTATATCCATAAAAACTCCTTTTTATTTTCGTTACGGCTTCTGTTTTCCAATCCATCAAAAACGGTAACTTTTATTCTTCAAACTGCATGTGATAGAGATGGGCGTAGATTCCGCCTTTTTCCAGCAGCTCCCTGTGGGTGCCCGACTCCTCGATTCCGTTGTCGGTAAGCACCAGTATTTTTTCCGCATTTTTGATGGTAGACAGCCGGTGCGCAATCACAAAGGTGGTCCGGTTCTTTGCCAGCTTCTCCAGGGATTCCTGCACCACCTTCTCGCTCTCGTTGTCCAGGGCCGAGGTGGCCTCGTCAAAAATCAGGATGGGCGGATTCTTCAGAAAAACCCGCGCAATGGACAGCCGCTGCTTCTGGCCGCCGGATAACTTCACGCCCCGCTGGCCGATGTCCGTATCGTACCCGTCCGGCAGGCCCATGATAAACTCGTGGGCGTTAGCATTTTTGGCCGCCTCCACAATCTCCTCAAAGGTAGCCTGGGGCTTGCCGTAGCGGATGTTGTCCGCCACCGTCCCCACGAACAGGTATACGTCCTGCTGCACAATGCCGATGTGGTCTCTCAAGCTCTTTAATTTGATATCCCGGATGTCCTGGCCGTCAATGCGGATAACGCCGCCGGACACATCATAAAACCGGGGAATCAGACTGCACAGCGTACTTTTTCCGGCCCCGGAGGAGCCCACCAGCGCTATGTAGGAGCCTGCCTCCACCTGCAGGTTGATGTGGTTTAATACCTGCTGGCTGTTCTCCTCATATTGAAAGGACACATCCTCAAAGGAAATATCGCCCTTGACATTTTTTAATTCCACCGCGCCGGGCTTATCCACAATATCCGGCTCAATTTCCATCATCTCCATAAACCGCTCGTAGCCAGAGTAGCCGTTCTGGAACTGCTCCGTCAGAGTGATCAGCTTTTTCACCGGGTCCGTAAATGTGTTGATGTACAGAAGGAAGGTGATCAGATCCGTCACATCCACCTGTCCCCTTGTGATGAGCATGGCTCCGAACACCAGCACCGCAATGGTGATCATGGTAGTGAATGCGCCCAGACCGGAATTATAGCCCGCCATGTAAATATAGCTGTTCTTCTTGGCCGCCAGGAAGCCCTGGTTGCCCTCCTCGAACTTGTGAAGCTCCACCTTCTCATTGGCAAAGGATTTTACCACACGGATTCCGGAGAGATTGTCCTCAATCTGGCTGTTGATATCCGCAATTTTTGCCCGGTTCCGCTTAAACGCACGCTTCATCCGCTTGTTAAAGTAGGCTGCGTACACCAGCATAATGGGAATGAAAACAAAGGCAATCAGCGTCAGCTTCACATCGATGGAAATCAAAATCATAAAGGAGCCTACGATTTTGATGACGGAAATCACCAAATCCTCCGGCCCGTGATGCAAAAGTTCACTGATATCAAACAAATCACTGGTAATGCGAGACATAAGCTGCCCCACCTTCTGATTATCAAAAAAAGAAAAGGACAGCTTCTGATAATGGCCAAAAATCTCCGCCCGCATATCGTACTCAATCTTGGCTCCCATCACATGGCCGTAATTGGAAATAAAATAGTTGCAGAAGCACTCCACCAGCACCAATACCAGCATAAAGACGCCAAGCTTTAAAATCTGCTCCATGGCCTCACCGGGCTCCTGTAAGATCACTGTCCCTGTAATATAACGCACGATCAGGGGAATCACCAGCGTGATGGCCGCTCCCAGAATGGCAAAAAACATATCCGCCCAGAACAGCCCCAGGTAGGGCTTATAGTAAGCCACCAGCTTTTTTATCTTATGGTTCATTTATTCACCTCTTTCTTAAAACCAATTCACTACAATAGAAAGTACGCCATGCGAACTTTCTATTGTCACATATTATAAGATTCGCAAAGCGAATCTTATAATCATGTATTATAGCACAAAATGGAAAGTTGTGCTATGATTAATTCATACAAATTCATTTTAAGGAGGCAAACTATGAATCCAAAGAAACTTTACTACGAAAAAGCTGCCGGCACCATCTTAAAGAATCTTAAAAAGCGCCAGATGGAGGGCTATTACTGTGAAACCGCCGCTGAGGCCGTACACCTGGCTTCCTCCTTCTTAAAGGAAGGCGACAAGGTAGCCTTCGGCGGCTCCATGACCCTCACGGAAACCGGAATGATGGATCTGCTGAAAGAGCGCACAGACATTCAGCTCCTGGACCGGAACGCCGCCTCTACCCCGGAGGAGCGGGACAGCATTCAGGTACAGTCCTTTGCCGCCGATGCTTATTTCATGAGCACCAACGCCATCACGCTGGAGGGCGAGCTTGTAAATATTGACGGTAACGGCAACCGGGTAGCCGCCCTTATCTGGGGCCCCAGGCAGGTTATTATCCTGGCCGGCATGAATAAGGTCTGTCCCACCTTAGAGGACGCCTACCGCCGGGTGAAAAATGTGGCGGCCCCCATGAATACCCTCCGTCTTGACAGAGGAACTCCATGCACCGTCACCGGAACCTGCGGCGACTGCTACAGCCCCAACTGTATCTGCAGCCAGACGGTGATTACCAGACGGTGCCAGACTCCCGGGCGGATCAAGATCATCCTCATTGGGGAAGAGCTGGGGTATTAAGGACAGCCTATGACAACTCCTCCACAGGCGGCTGGCAGTGCTCACCCCGGCATACATAGAAAGTATTTCTATTTTCATGCAGGGGAAAATCCTTCACCTGGGGAATCAGTCTGGCCAAAGCTTTCTGGTTCTCCGGGGTGATGACAAGAGCGTCCACGGTGGCCGCTTTCCCCTTCCGGTAACATCGGATCTCCTCATCGGGAATTTCCTGCCCGGCCGTACACACCAGATGGATTCCAGGATGTTCCCACTCCCAGACTGCCAGCAGGGCCATGGTGTGTCCCGCAGGGTACCCTCCCATCTCTCCTGTCAGAAAATCCAACTGCTTCCTGGCAGCCTCTCTCCACCGAAGCTCCCCGGTCAGCCGGGAAAGCCGCGCCAACAAAAGTCCCGCCACCGAATTTCCGGAGGGAACGGCACCGTCGTAGGTCTCCTTTGGCCGGCTGATCAAGTTCTCCCCGTGGGTTCCCGAAAAAAAGAATCCGCCGCCCGCCTCATCGCTGAAAAATTCCAGCATTTTTTCGGTAAGCCGGATACAGGTTCTCAGCCAGCTTTCCTGAAAGTCGCATTGATACAGCTCATAGAGAGCCATTGCGTAAAACGCGTAATCGTCCAGATTCCCCTCATGGGCCGCCTCATCTCCCCGCCAGCGCACCTTCAGCCTGCCGTTCTGAGTCATGAGATTCGCCCGCAGGAAGGCCGCAGCCGCCCGGGCCTGCCGGTAGCAGACCACGCTCCCGGTAATCTGATAGGATCTGGCAAATGCCCAGATGGCCAGTCCGTTCCAGGAGGTGAGAAGCTTGTCGTCCCGGTGAAGCTTCGTCCGCTCTTTCCGGTATTCATACAGCAAAATCCGCTGTTTTTCCAAATGCTCCGGCAATTCCCGGTAGCCGGGATTGTGGATGAGATTCGGAATGGATTTCCCTTCAAAATTTCCCTTCTCTGTAATCCCGTACCACTGACAGAAAACCGCTCCATCCTGCTCCCCCAGCACAGCCTTAATCTCCGCCGGGGTAAACACATAGTATTTTCCCTCCTCGCCCTCGCTGTCCGCATCCTGGCCGCAGTAAAAACCGCCTTTTTCATGGGCCAGCTCCCGCATCAGATAGCGCAGGGTGCGCTGAAGCACCTGAAGATACAATTCGTCCCTTGTAAGCCGCCAGGCCTCCCCATAGGCCAGCGCCAGCAACGCATTGTCGTAGAGCATTTTTTCAAAATGAGGCACCAGCCAGGCCTCGTCGGTGGAGTAACGGGAAAATCCTCCTCCGATGTGGTCAAAAAGCCCGCCCCGGTACATTTGTTGTAAAGTCAGTTCCGCCATGGCAAGCCAGCTTTGGCTTTCGTCGGCTTCCGGCGGCTGATGTGGTTCTTCGCTGCCGGTTGCGGAATCCTGTTGCCGGGAAGCCTCTCCCTCATACATTTTCAATAAAAAAATCAGATTATGGGGTACCGGAAACTTGGGCGCAGAGCCAAAGCCTCCCCAGCGCTCATCAAACATTCCCGCCAGCTGTCTGGCTCCCTTAAGGAGCAGAGAATTTCCGTCAGTGGCTTCCGCAAGGCGCAAAGCTTTGTCTGGGGTACTTTCCGTAAAATGGGAAATCTTTCCGGGCGCGGCTCCCGCCTTCCCCTTCGGTTCCTCCTGGCGTCTTAACTCTTTCACCACATTTTCCGCCACCAGCCCCAGCTGATCAGCGTCTCTTTTCCAAATGCCGGAAACCTGAGAGAGCAATCCAATCAGTCCCAGCTGCCCATACCGGTTCTCCTTGGGCAGATAGGTTCCCGCAAAAAAGGGTTTCTGCTCCGCTGTCATCAGGATGGTCAGCGGCCAGCCGCCGCTTCCGTTTATCATCTGGCAAACCTTCATATAGACCCCGTCCACGTCCGGCCGCTCCTCCCGGTCCACCTTGATGGAAATATAATCCTGATTCAACAATTCAGCCACTTCCGCATCCTCAAAGGATTCCTGCTCCATCACATGACACCAGTGACAGGTGGAATAACCGATGGACAAAAAAATGGGCTTCTGTTCCTCTTTTGCCTTCTCAAAGGCCTCTTTTCCCCATGGATACCAGTCCACCGGGTTATAGGCGTGCTGTAAAAGATAGGGAGATTTTTCCCGTATTAAATGATTGGCAGACAAAAAATACCACCTCCTGTTTTTCTTATAGGAAACGGCAAATTTATTTGTCGTTTCCTATAGTATGAACAGAAGGTGATTTTCCTATACTTCCATAGCCTCAAGACAACGTAGGGCCGGGAATGTAAAATTTCCAGCCACTGGCACAGAACAATGCTTCTTACATCTTCTCCGGCGCAGAGAATCCCAACACGTCAATGCAAGTTTCAAGAATCCCCCTGGCAAGCTCCAGAAGCCGGATATATCCGGCCTGCGCCAGCGCATCCTCCTCCGCCATGATCTTGGTTTCATGATAAAAATGGTTGAAGGCGTTGGCCAGGTCGTAAATATAGGCGCACACCCGGTGGGGGGCCGTCTCCTGATAAGCCGTCTCCATGGCCGCGTTAAATTTGGTAAGCTCCAGCATAAGGGCCTTGGCGCTTTCCGTCCGGGCCGGCAGAATCTTTGCTCCCTCCGGCAATTCCTTCTCCCCATAATATTTGTTGAGAATGGATTTAATCCGCACAATGGTATAAAGAATATAGGGCCCGGTATTTCCCTCAAAGGAGGTAAATCTGTCAATATCAAAAATATAATCCTTGGAGGCCTGATTGGACAAATCCCCGTACTTGATGGCGGACAAGGCCACAATCTGGGCAGTCTTTCTGGCCTCAGACTCCTCCACGGTATGATTCTCGGTAATTTTACGGTACATCTCCTCGTTAATGCTTTCCAAAAGATATTCCAGACGCATCACGCCACCCTCACGAGTCTTAAAGGGTTTACCGTCTTTGCCGTTCATGGTGCCATTCCCGATATGCTTAAGTTCCGTTTCCGGTTTTACCAGCCCGGTCTTTCTGGCGCAGCGGAACACCTGGATAAAGTGCAGGCTCTGACGCTTGTCCGTCACATAAATAATGCTGTCCGGATCGTACTCTTCCATACGGGACACAATGGTTGCCAAATCCGTGGTGCTGTAAAGGGCCGCCCCATCCGATTTTAAAATAATACAGGGCGGTATTTCCTTCGCATCGTCCTCCTGGCTGACATCAACCACCAGCGCGCCATCGCTGACATAAGCGAAGCCTTCCTCTTTCATTTTCTCCACCATAGCGGGAATATAAGGCTGTGCATCGGACTCACCCTTCCACAATTCAAAAGAAACATTGAGATTGCTGTAATTTTTCTTCAAATCTGCCACAGAAACCGCCATAATGTGGCCAAGCACCGCCTGGTACCCTCTTCTGCCGTTCTGGAGCTCCTTGGTAGCCTGCATAGCAGCCTCCCTAAAGGCAGCATCCTCCTTCGACTTATTACTTGCCGTGGGATAGATTTCCTCCAATTCCGAAATAGTAAAGGGCGCTTCCTTTGGGTATTCTCCCTCATAATGCTCGTCAAAATACACAAGCTGGGGCTTACGCTCCTTAAGTTCCATAATGATCAGACCCATCTGCAGGCCCCAGTCACCCAGATGTACATCGCCTATCATATGGTGTCCCATGAATCTGCCGATTCGCTTGATACTCTCGCCAATGATCGCAGGGCGCAGATGTCCCACATGCAGAGGCTTAGCAACATTAGCACCGCCGTAATCCACAATGATGGTTTTTGGCTGCTCCGCCTTCTCGCAGCCGAAGCGTCCCTCGTCCCCGGCCATCTTCTCAAGATAATCCGCCAGATATTGTTCGTCCAGCTTCAGATTCAAAAATCCCGGCTTCACAGACTCCGCCATGGAGAACATGGTGTTATCCCTTAATTTTTCCGCCACCTTATCGGAAATCATAAAAGGCGCGCATTTATATTCCTTGGCGGCGGCCATAGCTCCGTTGCACTGATATTCGCATAGATCCGGGCGGTTGGAGAGGGTCACCTTGCCGTATTTCTCATCATAGCCCAGTTCCAGAAAGGCCTTTGTGACCTCTTCGGTAATCAAATCCAATATTTTCTTCATAGTATTCCCCTTTTTCGTTGGTTTGCTTCTGATACTACATGATTATAATGCATTTTCAAAACAGGCGCAAGCGCCTTTAGAAAACCTCTCTTAAAAATATCTTTAAGAGAGGTTTTATTTGACGCAATTTATAAAGTTTTCCGTATCGTCCTGCCCACCAGGACAGGGCCGCTTTTCAGCCATACGAGATGGCGTGTTTCCCCATCACCTGGTCAGCGACAGATAATTCCGCATATTTTTCAGCGCGGACTTCTCCAGGCGGCTCACCTGGGCCT
>CALWLN010000004.1 GCA_944381535.1 uncultured Lachnospiraceae bacterium | reverse complement strand
TCTGTCGAATCTGCTCCTTTGCAATAGCCATAAAAATACTCCTTTTCGATAAGAATTGTCATATCTTAATTCTTGCCAAAAAGGAGCCATTTTCTTCCATAAGACACAAGTTATTTTACACTATCCCGGTCACCATAAAACGACAAACCCTCTTCAAATTAGTTCATCAACTGTAATGCACTTTATCTCTTTAAATTGTCTCAACTGCTTATCATTCGTCAAAAACAAATCACATCCCATTATACAAGCTGTTGCTAATTGCAAAGCGTCCATCGCTTTAAATCCCTTATATTCCGCTCTTATCTGTGCCGCTTTCTTTGCAATTTCTTTATTAATCTCCACAATTTCCATATTTGTTGTTTCCACAAGACGATGAAACATATCTATTAACGTATGGTCTTTATTTCTATATGGAAATACAAAATATTCTTCCATCGTAATTACAGATGATACAAATTTTCTGTCATTCTCATATCCATACCGAAAAAAGTTTTTTACCTTGTCATAATACTGTGGATTATCAATATTTTTTTCAATGAAATAAATGAAAGGTGCTGTATCAACAAAAACCATTTTAAAGCCTATCATTTTCACGCATCTCCTTCATATATTCATCTACATTTTTCCCACGTTCACTTGGGATAACAAAACTATCCCAGTCAACAAACGCCTTCTTTTCTTTCCCCTTAGGTTGACTCAATAAAGTAACTATAACCTCTGCTCCGTCATATTCCCTTATATCATCATCTTCAATAAGAACTGTATTCCCTTGTACAATGCCTTTTACCGCTGCTAACATAATGAAACCTCCTAGTATAATAATGGTGTAGTCAAGAATGACTACTAGTTAACAGTTACAAAGTCCAATCTAATAAATCTATATAGATATAACGGAAGGAGGAATTCCCCCTCCATCAGAAGTTATAGGGCTACATTATTTACCATGTCTGAGGTTTCCTTAATGCGCCAGACAAAATATTGAGGTATAATCACTGAAGGCAGGATCATTGACGTTTCCTCCCTGGGAACCAGCTTTCCGGCTGGTCAAACCTCTTGAATAGTCTGTCAATCCATTCGGTGGTGATTTATGTTTTGGCTGGTTGGGAAGCCCCAGGCTATACCTGTATAAGCCGCTAGGTTGTGTATCCACCCTCTGGAAATGGATGCCTGCCAGAAAGGATATTATTATGCATTATCAAAAAGTACTCAAGATGCTCGAAAGCATCCCCTACCTCTCAGTCGGGCTTGATGTCGGCGCTGATTTCACCTGGATGTCCATCATGCTCCCCAATGGCATTCTCACTGGAAAACCTTTTAAGATCATTCACTCTGATCCCCAGTCCCGTGAGCTTGCTGTCACAAAAATAAAGGAAGCCCAAGAGATGTATTCTCTCGAAAGCCGTTGCTTCCTTGAGTCCACCGGGATCTACCACATCCCGCTCCTGTGCTTCCTTCGTGATAAGGGTTTTGACTGCTCCGTCATTAATCCTATCATTACTAAGAATAGCACAAATATGAACGTTAGGAAACTACATAATGATAAATTTGATTCAAAAAAAGCCGCTAAAGTCGGCCAGGATACCTCCCTTAAGACTTCCATTGTCCCGGATGACGCAATCATTGATCTGCGCAATCTCGCGCGTGACTACTATTATTTCAAGGATCTGCAGTCCGCCGTCGTGTTGAAGCTTAACGCGGAACTCAAAGTGTCCTTTCCCGCGTACCTGAATGTGTTCAGCAAGATCACAACGCAGACATCCTTAAAGCTTCTGGAAGCTTACCCCCTCGCGGCGGACATGCTTGCCGCCCCAAAAGACGAGCTTGTGAATATCATCCGCGGCACGGCACGCTTTGGGGAAAAGTATGCCCTCGCCAAGTATGATGCTATATGCGTCGCCGCAAAGGATGCAGCTGTTTTCGGACGTGCCCTTCCCAGCAACGCGCTCCGGATCCGCCGGTATATAAAACTCTATCGGGAATACCAGGAACATCTGGACAGCATACTCGAAAAACTACATATGGCTGTCGATAAGCTGGAAGGAACACCGGCCTATGAACACATCTCCATTACACAGTCCCTGCGCGGTGTCGGCTTTTTAAGCGCCGTTGTCCTGATTGCGGAAATGGGTTCCTTTGACCTGTTCTCCTCACCCAAGAAGCTCTATGCTTACTTTGGGTTGGATCCCGGCGTAAATGATTCCGGCAAACTCCATGGAGACAGAGTCCACATGTCCAAGCGTGGCTCCAGTCTTGCCAGGCGCGTCCTGCATATGATCGCCATCAACAACCTGAAAGTGGATAAAGCAACAAAAGCTCCCGTAAACCCGGTCATTTATGATTATTACACCCGCAAATGTGCCAGCAAGAAAAAGATTGTTGCTGTCGGAGCCGTTATGCACAAAATCTGCAACATCATTTTCGCTATGCTCCGGGATAATAAGCCTTTTGAACTCATTACGCCGGAAGAACACTGTGAACGTTATGCAACAGAACACCCAAGATCTGTAGACGTCGCTGCCTGATGGAGATTTGAACCAAATTTCAAAAATCCCATAGCAATGGGTTTATTAAGGTTACCCTTTTTTACATCAGCTGCTTGAAAAAAAAATTTTTACCATTTTTCATTTTACCTCTTGACATTTCTTAGCTGGACTATTTAATTCTGAATTTCTCCGCCTCTTTTTCTGTAAGGGGTCTGCCCAATTGTTTTACAAAAATCGTACTTATATTGTAACACATTCCATCAATAATAGCCATCTTTTTCAATCAGCACCGAAAGAAAATTTCCCCTTCCTTCTTTGAACCCATACTTTTTGGAACGGCCAGGAACTTTCTTCATCCGCTAATATCACATGAGAGCCGGATCACTCCGGCTCTTCCCTCAGCATATCTCGTATATACGCTCCCACACCCTCTTCTGAATCAAGCCCGTATTTTACATTCATAGCTTCATAATACTTTCTGATACTTTCTTTCGTTAATATTGCATTTGAAGGGATACCATCTCCATATCCCTTCCGCGCAATCTTCCACGGCACCTCGTTATGGGTGATTTTCTCTAATACTTTCCCGCTATACATTCCAAACGTATTAACAACCAGATTAATGACCTGTCTCTCTTCCTCCGTCAGCGCATCCGCAGTTCCATCCAGAAGCGCAAAACGCGCGTCCTCAATCGGATTATACTTAAAGTCTCTGAAAAGATCGTAAACCTCCGGATAAACAGGACCGTGAACCCATGCTCTACAGTCTTCCGTAAAAATCGGTTTCCCATGTAGCGCGGAATAGATTCCCTGGATAAAATAGAGTAGTTTCTGCAACATCAGCGGAGTAACTTCCTCCAATCTTTCAAAAACATAGGCAATGACCCTAAGCATTTTATCAGATACGGAAAAAAGGCTCTCCAGACTTACGGCTGCCGCCATCACCTTCTTATATGCCGCATCCGTGATCTTCTCCCGATTCTTCTCCAGCTTATCTTTCATAAATGCCGGAGAAGTCAATGCAGACTTTATGGTATCTGAGTACTCTTTGGATGGTACCTGCCCTTCCAGATATCTGGTCACGGTCACTTCCCCAAAACCAAGAACAAGCGATAAAGGAGCTTTCCCTATTTTATAAATTTTCATTAGCTTTTCTATATCTTCAACCGTAACAAGACCTTCAGCAGTTCTGTACTGCTTATCTATTTCCTGTACATTCTTATCGATAAGTCCGGGAATACTCATCTCCTCTCCGCACTCCGTACACACCGCCACTGTAATTTCAAAGACGTATTTCTTATCTCTTATCGTCTTTACCATTTCCTTTTTCCGTAAAAGATACTCTGTTTCTTTTCTGCATTCTATACAAAAATCTTTTCTTCCCTCCATCATGATGGGCACCTCCCCCTCCCAATAAAATGATTGGGTTTTCGATTTTTTCTATCATCATTATTTGCCTATGATTGATTTTTGTCAATATGCTATCAACATAAATTGTACCATAGAAGCTTTTAAATTTTTAGTTCTATGGTACAATAGATACAATAGGTTCACAAAGCGGTTTCTGACAACAAAAAGGAGAAAGAAATGAAAACAAAATTCAGATTTGGAATCATGGGAGCAGGAAATATCACCCGTCAGTTCTGTGACGCAGTGGAGCGCACCGGCACGGCCGTGGTGGCGGCTGTGGCAGGCAGAACGCCGGGGAAAGCCGCAAAACTGGCGGCGGAATTTCAGATTCCCGGCGTCTATGAAGACTACGAGGAAATGCTGAAAAGGGAGCAGCTGGATGCGGTGTATATCGCAGTCACCACCAATGCTCATTATGAACTTACCATGCTCTGCCTGGATTACCGGGTACCGGTACTCTGTGAGAAAGCCATGTTCCGCACATACCGGGAAGCCAAAACCGTGTTTGACCGCTCAAAGGAGTTGGGCGTCTTTGTAATGGAAGGCATGTGGAGCCGTTTTCTTCCCAAGATGGCGATAGTCCGTCGGTGGATTGCGGAAGGCAGAATCGGGGATGTGACACTGGCCCAGGTGGATATCGGCTTTTGCGCGCCAAGGAATCCGCAAAACCGGTACTTTAACCGGGAGCTGGGAGGCGGAGCCATGTACGATCTGCTGGTTTACTGCTACGATATCCTTACGGGACTTCTGGAAAAACAGGTGAAGGAGGTGGAGATTCAGACCATCTGGACGGATACGGACGTGGATGCTGCCGAACTTCTCCAGGTGCGGATGGATGGCTGCCTGGGCCGGCTTGCGGCCAGCTTCCTGACAGACCCGGGCAATATGGCGATATTCTTCGGAAGCAAAGGACGGATCGAAATGAAAAATCCCCATTTCGGGCAAGAGTGCTGTCTGTATGAGGACGGAAAGGAGCCGGAAGTGTTTGCGGACGATCAGGAGAACGGCTTTGTTTATGAAATCCAGGAGGTGATAGACTGCGTCCGCAGCGGAGCCATCGAAAGCAAGGTGGCTCCGCACAGCATGACCCTGGAGGCCTCCCGGCTGTATGACCGGATTCTGGAGACGAGAGCCACTGCGGAAAAGATTACTCTGTCAGAACTGGCCTGAAGAAGACAGCGTAGAAAAATAAATAGTAACATCCCTGTTGGAATCAATGTCTTACAACTATATTCCGACAGGGATGTCTCTTTCATCTCTGTTTTCTGTTCAATCCATATCTTTATCCGGACATATATTTTCTTGTATAGACGCGGTATATAGCTGAAACTGCTCGTTGTATACACGCCTTGGATTCCGGTACTTTTGCGAATTTCCCTCATCTATGAATAAAGCCCAAAAACAGCTTTGCCCCTCTAAAAGGAATGCCTGTCTTATATCTGTTCCCCTATTGCCCAGGCTCTGTCACAGCATTTTACTCTATGGTCACCTTCAGACACACCGGATAGCCAGTCCCAATCTTCCCATCCACCTGTATCTCCAGGGAATCCGACCTATGCTGAAAGGAAACAGGATATTCATATCCCAGCACGGACACCTCTTGAATGATCCCGTTAAATTTTTTGCTTCCCAGGCTTTTTATGGACACCCTTCCATTTTCCGGCCACACCAGGACATTGGCATACACATAGGGGGCCCTGTAGGTAAACCGGATATCCTCACTTGTAAATGCCTGTCGGTTGGTATCCGTAAACGCTCCGTCCTCCACCTGGGTAGGCCCTTCGCCAAACACCTGCCAGTAGGTAGTATCGTAAATGGATTCCCCGTTTGCCTTAAGCCAGCTTCCGATACTTCTTAAAACTTCCTGTTCTTCCTCCGTAATGGTACCATCAGCCTTAGGCCCGATATTTAACAGCATGCAGCCGTTTTTGCTGACGATATCCACAAGATCGCAGACAATATCAACTGGGTCCTTAAACGCATTGTTCTCAGTGTATCCCCAGGAATTTTTGGCCACCGCCGTATCCGTCTGCCATAATCTGGGCCGGATACCGGACAACTGCCCTCGCTCGATGTCAAGGATGGCGGAGGAATAGGCAAATGCCTCGTACTTATAGTTGATGGCCACCTGCACGCCCCACGCTTCGGCACGGTTATAATAATATGCCGCAAATTTTTTCAAATAGGGTTTAAAGCACCGGTTCTGAATCCACCAGTCGAAAAAGATTACTTTGGGCCGGTATTTATCCACCAGTTCACAGGTACGGGCAAGCCAGTCTTCCAAATGCTCTTTTGTGGCCGGCTGGGAGTCTACGCCGGTATCGGAATTTCCGGTGGCATACGCCGGATCGCGAAATCCGTAGGGTTCTATCATGCCCTCCCCTTCAATGCCGGAATCAAAGGTCCTGGAGCCTGCAAAGAACCAGTAATTCTCCGCCCGATGGCTGGAAGCACAAAATACGATTCCTTCCTTTTCCGCTTCCTCCTTCAGTTCGCCGATAATATCCCGTTTCGGTCCCATCTTCCCGGCGCACCACTCCGAAAGGTCGCTGTCATACATCTGGAAACCGTCATGGTGCTCCGCAACGGGCATGATATATCTGGCGCCGCTGTCCTGAAACAGCTTCACCCATTCCTTTGGATCGAATTTCTCGGCTTTGAACATGGGGATAAAATCCTTGTAACCAAATTCTTTATGGGGACCGTAGGTCTTCACATGATGTTCAAATTCTTTGGTTCCCTCCAGGTACATATTACGGGGATACCACTCGCTGCCGAAGGCCGGAACGCTGTAAACGCCCCAGTGGATAAAAATCCCGAACTTGGCCTTCTTGTACCATTCCGGCTCCGGGTACCGGCTTAAGGACGTCCAGTCGTCCCGGTAGGGGCCTTCCCCAATCACCTTATCAATTTTTTTCAAATATTCCTGTACCTTTTCCTTCATAGAACTGTCCCCTTTTCCTTCATTACCTACTCTTTGACAGTAACCACTCCAACAATTCCGGCGTATAGGCATAGTCCCAGGCATTATGCCCCACGTTGTCCAGAATCGTCATTTTCACTTCTTGCTTATTCTGACCGGCAGCTCTTATTTTGTGAATCATCTCTATGGTCTCCGAGGGGTAGACCACCTCGTCCTCTGAACCGTGGAAAGCCCATATGGGCATATTCAAAAGGGAAGCCTTCCAAACCATTCCGCCTCCGCAGACCGGCGCAATCGCAGCGAAAAGCCCCGGATAGCGGGAGGCCGTATACCAGGTCCCATATCCGCCCATGCTAAGGCCGGTCAGATATATCCTTGTTTCATCAGCCCTGTATTTCCGCACCATGTCTTGAATAAAATGATAGACGTTCGGAATCTCAGCCACCCAGAAACTATCCGGCTTACACTGGGGCATTACAATGATACAGGGGTACTCCGCTTTCTCCGTGAGTATTTTGGAAAATCCGTGAATGTCAACCTTATACAAATCTTCTTTGCCGTTCCCGACTTCTCCGGCTCCGTGCAGTTGTACCAGCAAAGGCAAATTCTCGCGCAATTCCACAGGTCTATAGACCACAAAAGGAAAATCCCATTCTTTCCCGAAAAATTCTTCTCTTATCATCTCTTATCTGTCCCCTTTTTCTTCCATCCTTAATCCAGCGTCACGATCACGCCGTCCTCATCCCACAGGTCATGCCAGTCCTTGGCCCCTTCCCAGAGAAATACCTGTCCTTTTACCAGACGGTTGTTCCGCTCCAGAGTCCCGATCAGGGCCATTTCCTCCTCCGTCAGCGGGTCTTCCGTCACACTCTTTAAATTGCTTGTATACTCCGCCTCATGCACCGAGAAGGGAATGGGAATCTGTCCTCTCTGATGGGCCCATTTCAAGGCGATCAGCGCCGGGTGTACGCCATGGTCTTTGGCAATCTTTACCATTTCCGGTGTCTGAAGGTCCGCGATGTCCTCCGGGCACATATCCCGCTCCGGTCTCTGGGGGGAGCCCAAGGGCATGAACCCGATGGGCTGGATGTTACGGGCAACCAGGTAGTCAAAGAGTTCCTGCTGCTGGAAGCAGGGATGCAGCTCCATCTCACAGGCCACCGGCAGGATTTTCATCAGCGGAAGGACCGCTTCCAGCTTTGGAATGGTCATATTGGAAATGCCGATATGACGGATAAGCCCCTTCTCCACCAGCGCCTCACACTGTCGGTAGGTGTTGATAAATTCCTCCACGCTGAAGGGCTTCGAGTCGGGATTTCTGGAATCCACGTCACATCCCGGCGCATGGTAGTTGGGGAAGGGCCAGTGGATAAAGAATAAATCGATGTAATCACACTGCAGGTCCGCGATACTCTTTCTGCAGGATTCCTCCACCCGCTCATGCATGTCGTTCCACACCTTGGTCATGATGTAGAGTTCTTTTCGCTCCACCACGCCTTCCGCAAAGGCCGCCTGAAATACCTCTCCAATCTGGTCCTCATTCCCGTAGCAGGCCGCGCAGTCAAACATGCGGTACCCGCAGCGGATCGCTCCTGCCACCGCGTTTGACACCTGTTCCGGTGTGAAGCGGTCGGAACCGAAGGTTCCCATCCCCACGCAGGGGATCTCCTCCCCGGTGTAAAGCTTTACTTTCGGCACGATTGCCGGATTGATAAATTCTGCCATCTCTTTCTCCTTCTTTCCTTTAAAATTTTATAGCTTTTTTATTTGAACCTGGGGCAAAATACGCTCCATATCCTCCTTCACGAAGAAACCGGTTTCTTCCCGCAATGCCGCCGCAACGGAAATGGCGCTGGCCGCTCTTAAAGTTTCTTCCATGGACAGGCCTTCGGAGATTCCCAGCGCGAAGCCCGCGATCATGGCATCCCCACATCCCACCGTATTTACGGCACTGATTTTCGGAACTTCCGCCCGGAAGATCCCTTCCTCACATACGACAAAGGAACCTTCTTCTCCCAGGGATACCGCCACGATTTCCACGCCATCCGCCTGTATCTGCCTGGCGGCCTCCAGCATATCCTCTATCCGCTGACAATCCTTTCCGGTCAACATCTTTATCTCATCCAGATTCGGCTTGATCATCGTGGGACATGCCCTGATTCCCTCTTCCAACAGCTTCCCGCTGGTATCCAGGATCACTTTCTTTCCCGCTTCCTTGCAGATCTTTATGAGCTTCGGATAGGCCTGCTCATCCAGCCCCCTGGGAACGCTTCCGGACATGGCGACCACGTCCGCCTGTTCCACCAGTTCTTTGAATTTTTCCAGAAAATTCGTAAAATCCTCCAGGCTTAAGCAGAATCCCGGTTCCAGGAATTCCGTCTGGGTATGATCTCTCTCATCCCAGATATTGATGCAGGAACGGCTCTCCCCTTCCACATGATAAAACGCGCTTCGGATGCCAAAGGGCTTAAGGGCAGCTTCAATGTAGTTTCCCGCATGGCCCCCCACAAATCCGGTGGCAATCACCTCCGCTCCGGCAATGGCGGCGGGCTTTGATACATTCAGCCCCTTCCCTCCCGGCACATAGGTACATTCCTTCACCCGGTTGACCTCACCGATCCGAAATCCTTCCACCACATAACGTTTATCGATCGCCGCGTTCAGCGTCACTGTCAGTATCATGCTCTTCTCCTATTCTTCATTTATCAGCAGCACTTTTCCCTTCACCAGACCCGGGGTTTTGAACATCTGGAAAGCCTCCTGTGCCTGGCTCATGGGCATTTTCTTATAAATGAATCCGGGGTCGAATTTCAACTGCCCCGTGGCGAAATAGTGGGCGGTCAGCTCCCACTCTTTCCCGGGGAAGGGCGCGCTGTAGGACATCCAGGAACCGGTCAGCTTGAATTCCTTGCGGTTCATGTTCTCCCACAGGACGGGAGTGAAGGTCAGCTCGGTATGTGGGGTTCCGATAAAACATACGTGAGCTTTGTTGGCCGCCAGTTCAAAGGCCATATACATGGTGACCGGCTGTCCCGCAGTCTCAAAAACATAGGTATACCCCCTGCCGCCTGTAAGGTCCACGGCCTTTTTCATGTAATTTTCTTCCGTGGTGTCTATGACTTCATCCGCGCCCAGGCGCTTTGCAAGCTCTAGACGCTCCCTGCTGATATCAAAAACCACTACTTTTCTGGAACCGAAGATCTTGGCCCACTGCATGGTGAACATTCCGATGGTTCCGCCCCCTAAGACAGCCACATACCGGCCGCCCTGATAGTCGTTCTGAAACAGTCCGTGAAGGGCCACCGTGGAAGGCTCAAACATAGCCCCCTGCTCATAGGAAATGCTCTTGTCGAAGGGTACCGTATTCATCTCCGGCAACACCACGTACTGGGCATTGCTGCCCTGCTGGCGGGAGCCGATAAAGCTGTAGTGCTTGCAGAGGGAAAAGTTCCCGTTCTGGCAGTCGTCACATTTCATACAGGGAAGCAGCGGCGCCCCGGTCACCCGGTCCCCCACCTTCACCTTTGTCACTCCTTCTCCCACCTCTACCACATCACCGGAAAATTCATGTCCCAGCACGATGGGGTAGAAATGCGCGCCGTTGTGAAAAACCCTCGGAATGTCCGAGCCACAGATGCCGGAAGCCGCCACCTTTACCTTCACTTCTCCCGGCCCCGGCATGGGTTCCTCATAATCCAGATACCTTACGTCTTCGTTTGCGCATACTACTGCTGCTTTCATTGCTGATTGCCTCCTTTTGAGCTTTATTTTTCTGCCGCGCTTTCAGTTTCTCTCTTACTGCCGGCTCCTCCACCGTTTTCCTTCATTACGTCTTTCAGCCGCCGGTATAATTCCAGATAGACACCGTAATTCTTATCATAGATATCCTGATTCTCCCTGTTGGGATAATGGAAACGTTTCGGTTTTACCGTAAGGCCAACCGCTTCCTCGAAGCTGTCATACATGCCAGTCCCTACGCCCGCCAGAATCGCCGCCCCCAATGTGGTGGCTGTGTCCGAGGAGGGAACCTCAATGGGTTTCCCGGTAACGTCGGACTTTATCTGGGTCCACAAATGGGAATTGGCCGCTCCGCCCATGGCCCTCAACACCTCCACCCTGGCCCCTGCCTGCTGGGCAGTCTCCAGGTTGTGGCGCAGGGCGAATGCCACCCCTTCCATAGCCGCGCGGATAAAGTGGCCTTTGGTCTTGTTAAAATCCAGTCCATAGAAAACCCCTTTTGCGTCCGGATCCCAGATGGGGGAACGCTCTCCAGACATATAGGGCAGAAATACCACCCCGTCGCTTCCCGGGCTTACTTTTTCCGCCAGCTCATTGAACAGCTCCAGGGAGCTTTTGTCCTGCCGCTTTCCGATTTCTCTCTCATAAGCGCCAAATTCCTTCTCCATCCAGCGCATGACGCCGCCTCCTCCGGTGGTACCGCCCTGAAGCAGCCATTTTCCGGGAACCACATGATATCCCAGGATCAATCGTTCGTCCGCCTGGCAGGAGTCCGTACAAATGCTCATGCCCCCGGCCTGCCCGCCCTGCTCCTGGGTCTGGCCATTGTGTATCACTCCGGCGCCCAGCGTCCCGCAGGCAGCGTCCAGTCCGCCTGCCACCACCGGTGTTCCCTCCGCAAGGCCGCACTCTGCCGCCGCCTTCCCGGTGACCGTTCCAATCACTTCATGGCAGGGATGGATTGGCGGCAGGAAATCCACGGGAATCCCCATTTTTTCACACATCGTTTCGTCCCACTGTCCAGCGCGGATATCGAAGCAGTGAACTCCATACCCCTGGGAGATATCCTGGGTCATGGCTCCTGTAAGCTTCATCGCGATATAGCTGTTGGACTGCAAAATTTTATATGTATTTGCATAAACTTCCGGCAGATGTTTCCGATACCATAGGATCTTGGCCGTGGTATAGGAGGGCTGCAGGGGATTCCCCGACAGCTTAAAAATTTCATCCGCGCCGATTTTTTCATTCAGTTCTTCACAGATGTCCTGGGCTCTGGTGTCCATCCAGATTGGTGTATTGGCCAGCACCTTTCCTTTACGATTCACCGGAATAGCCGACCAGCTCTGACCGTCGATTCCCACTCCGGCGATTGTCTCCGGCGGTATCGCCCCCTCTCTCAGAGCGCCCTTTACCGCACCGCATACCGCCTGCCACCATTCCTCGGAATTTTGCTCCGCCCAGCCCGGATGCGGATGATAGACCCGGTACGCCCCGGTTGCGGAGGCCATTACTTTTCCCTCCCGGTTAAAAACGGCAACCTTGCAGGCGCTGGTGCCAATATCAATGCCTAACAAATATCCATTCATCGCAATCTCCTTCGTATCCGGCTCACTTCTGCTGCTTCACCTGCCGGATCACTGCCCATCGTTTTCTATGGCTTTTACAGACTTTCCTTCCACAAAGCTAGTTTCCAGCTTGATGGTCTTATACTCTGGTGTCTCATGGCCCGGTGCCTCAGATTCTGGCCTCTCATAGCCCGGCGTCCCATCTCCCGTTATCCTGGATTTCCTGTCCGGTGTCTTCTCTTTTCCCGGTTCTGCCAGCCGCCGCAGCATCAGATCCGCCGCTTTTCTTCCGATCTCCCGGGTGGGCTGGGTCACGATACTGAGCCTTGGGATACTGGCTTTTGCAAATTCGATATTGTCAAAACCGATGATGGAAAGCTTCTCCGGTATGGCAATGCCCAGTTCGTTGGCTTCGATGATGGCTCCCAGGGTCATCTCATAGTTGGAGACAAATACCGCCGTCATGTGGGGATTTTTTTGCGCCAGCTTCCGCAACCCTTGGCTTCCTCCATGAATGGTATAATTTCCCCGCTCTACCAGGGCGGACTCCTTAGGGATTCCCCCTTCCTTAAGCGCAAGCTCATATCCCCGGAGGCGTTCTTCCGCAGTATAGACCTCTTTGGGCCCCGCAATGATTCCAATCTTGGTATGCCCGGCCTGTATCAGGCGTTTTACTGCATCCCTGGCCGCCCCCTCGTTGTCCACCAGCACACAGTCCCCGGCTGCCTCCTGCATTTTCCTATCAATCATCACCACCGGCTTTCCCGCTTTGGTGAACTTTTGCAGATATGTCCCTTTCTTCCCGGAGGGCATGATCAGTAATCCGTCCACTCTCCGGTGATACAGAAATTCCACTGCCTCCGCTTCCCGCTTCTCATCGGTCCGGCAGTCGCAGATCATGGTTGCGTAGCCGTGATTTCTCAGTACATCCTCCACCTCGGTGATAATCTCCGCGCAGAAGATATTGTTCAACTCCGGAATGACGATGCCGATCACCTTGGTCCGGTTGGTCTTTAAGCCACGGGCCACCTCATTGACTTCAAAATGAAGCTCCTCAATGGCCTGCTCTATCAGGATTCTGTTTTTCTCTCTAACGTTTCCCCCGTTCAGATAGGAGGATATCGTCGCCAGTCCCAGGCCCGTGGCCCTGGCAATGTCTTTCATGGTTGCTGCCATAGCTTTACTCCTGTCTTGCCCATGGCTACGCTTTATCCACGCAGCCGCACACCCGGATTCGTCCTTTTACCAGCTCCTTCACGGCCTCCATACCCACAATGCCAAGCTTTTTGGGGTCAAAAGTGTCCGGCTTTTCCGCCAGCAATTTTTTCCCCGCTTCCGTGTAGGCGGCCCGCAGCTCCGTGGCGAAATTCACCTTACACATCCCCCGCCGCGCACATTCCCGCACATCCTCATCGCTGAGACCGGAGGCCCCGTGCAGTACCAGGGGTACAGATACCACTTTCCGGATCTCTGATACCCGCTCTTTGTCCAATACCGGCGTGCCGGCATAAAAGCCGTGGGCTGTTCCGATGGCGATCGCGAGAGATAAGACGCCTGTCCGCTCCACAAATTCTTTCGCCTCCATGGGGTCGGTATTGGTGTCGGTCTCCGCCTCCAGATCGTCCTCCTTGCCGCCTACTTTTCCAAGCTCCGCTTCCACCGGGATATTGCATGCCCTTGCCACATCCGCCACTTTCTTAGTGACCGCAATGTTATTCTCAAAATTCTCATGGGAACCGTCAATCATCACAGAGGTGTAGCCTGCCTTGATGGCCTGCACGGCAAGCTCAAAGCTGCTGCCGTGATCCAAGTGCAGGCACACCGGGACCGAAGCCTTCTTTGCTTCCGCCGCAACAATCGCGTAATAGGTCTCCAAGGTTCCATACTTCACCGTGGAGGGCGTTGTCTGCAGCATGACCGGGGCATTCAGTTCCTCCGCCGCCTCAATGACTGCCTTCACCATCTCCATGTTCTCCACGTTAAATGCCCCTACGGCATATCCGCCCGCCTGGGCGTCCGATAACATTTTTTCTGATGTAACGAGTGGCATTTCCGGTATCCTCCTTTATTCGAATCCGAAACGTTTCGGTTTTTGCTTATATAGCATATCGCGTCTTGGCTCAATTGTCAAGCTTTTTTGCGAAACCTGACTGCATTTTTCCAATTTCTATTGAGACGACCCACAACCTACAGTTGCAAAAAATACACTTCCAGATTTGTTGTAAAACCCCTCCGATTCGTGTATTCTTTTCCTATAACATACCTGCATCAAAATAAGAACCATTGCCCTGGGTCATGTCAAAAGGGCAGAACGGAGGAAATCATGTCATTAAGCAAAAACATCAATCGCCTCAGAACCGAGGCCAGACTAAGCCAGACAGAATTTGCTGAAAAATTTGGCGTCACCCATCAGTCCGTACAGAAATGGGAGAGCGGTGAAACCAAGCCCGATTTGGACAATCTCATCAAAATTTCAAAATTTTTCAGCGTTTCCGTGGATCAGCTTCTGTTCGACAGCAATCAACGCATTGTTGAGGAACTTCCTACCAGCCGGAAAATCCTGCCCGCTTATGAGAAAATGCACGACTGGGAGCTTTATTCCGCTCAATTGTCCACGGAGTACCTACAGTCTACGGAAGAAGGCCTTGACCTCTCACCGTACCGTGATTTGTTTCACAGCATCGCCAAACTTAAAAACGGGGAATATAAGACACTGCTTGCGGATATTTTATTTGAAATTGTCTCCAACGCCAAAAGGCGGAAAGATTTCGCCTATGTGGAGCCCTCAGATCTGAAAACCATCCAGGCATGCAGAGTCCCCCAGGCTCCCACCTTAAAAACCATAGCTCCGGAAAATCTGAAAGAAAAAATAGAAGGCGCATGGTATGGAAGAATCAGCGGCTGCCTGCTGGGAAAACCCGTGGAAGGCATACGGACTAACGAATTCATTCCACTCCTTAAGGAAACCGGTAACTATCCCCTGAGGCGCTATCTCCTGTCCTCCGACATTACAGACGATATCATTGCCCGATACCAGTTTCCTCTGGCAAACCGCTGCTATGCGGATACCGTGGACTGTGCCCCGACCGATGATGATACCAATTACACTGTCTTATACCAGAAAGTCATCGACGAATTCGGAAGGGATTTTACCCCCTACGAAATTTCCCAGTGTTGGCTGAGTTGGCAACCCAAAAATGCATACGCCACAGCTGAACGAGTAGCTTTCTGCAACTTTGTAAAGGGTTATCTGC
This sequence comes from uncultured Lachnospiraceae bacterium, assembly GCA_944381535.1. Lineage (GTDB taxonomy): Bacteria > Bacillota > Clostridia > Lachnospirales > Lachnospiraceae > 14-2. The sequence goes on along the minus strand of CALWLN010000004.1, from coordinate 18,444 downwards.
CACCGGCTTCCGCCATTTACAAGAATCCCTACCGTGAATGGATTGGAGCCCAGATACGAGCAGATTATTTCGGGTACATCAATCCAGGAGATCCGGAAAAAGCCGCTGAAATGGCTTGGAGAGATGCCTGCATTTCCCATATAAAAAACGGTATCTACGGCGAAATGTTCGTCGCCGCCATGATTGCCGCCGCTGCGGTATGTGACGACCTCTTGCAGATTATCCAGTGCGGTTTGTCACAGATTCCACAAAGATCCAGGCTCTACGAGGCTATCACCCGACTGCTTGAAAACTACAGGGACGGAATGAGCCAAACAGACTGCTTTAAGGATATTCACACCCGATGGGACGAACACGTACAGCACGCTTGGTGCCATACCATTTCAAATGCTGAAATCGTTGTCGCAGCGCTTTTGTATGGCAACAATGATTTTGGCAGATCCATTTGTATAGCCGTAGAAACTGGCTTTGACACGGATTGCAACGGTGCCACGGTCGGCTCCATACTCGGTATGAAAAACGGAATCCACTCTATCGGACAGGAATGGCTTGCCCCCCTTCACGACAGACTCGAAACCTCCATTTTCGGTGTGGGAACAGTTGACATCGAGACGTTGGTTGCGAAAACACTGAAGCATATCGGAAAATAATATTTTAAAAGGGACTATGAAAAAATAAATCATTTTCACAGTCCCTTCTATTTTGCAGCCTTTTGCTACCAACTATGCTTATCCCAAATCTTTTCCAATCTCAAATTGATATATCCGCTTTTCCCCTTCATACACCATATCCACCGTTACCAGATGATTCCTGTAAAACATGGAAAGGCTGGAAATACAAGAATCCCCTTTCTGTGTCTCGAACACATTCAGAAATACTACCTCATCCTCTCCACAGGCACGCTGTATAAAATACTGCCTTTCTTCCTGAACCGGATTTCCAGGTCCAATACAGTAAATCAGCTGAGTATCCACGTTTGCCGTACTGTAAAGCGTCAGCATACAAGCCTCATTTACCCATGTTGTCTTTACAATCCCCACTCTCTCTGCGCCTTTTATTTCCTTCATAAAGGTTCCCGGTTTTCCATTTCCAAGTTTCACCGGTGCAAACTTTAATTCTGGCAATTTAGACATTCCCCGTGGATGTACAATCCAATCGGTCTTGTGGCCCGCACCGCCTTTTACGAGAAAAGCTTCCATAAAATAATTTTCGCAGAACAAAATTGCCCTGCGCATAGACACTCCTCTATATGCCGCCTCATCCCATTGCCGGATAGTCAAAGAATCAATAGTTACCGCCCCATGAAGCCAGTCTGCATGGGCTTCCAGAAAAACCCCTTCTGGACGTTTCTCATAAACAATGGTTTTTCCATTGCAAGGCGGCTGGTTCGCCATGTCAAGACAAACCGTATTATGGGTAAATGTATTTTTGAAATAGCCATAATGATGAGAAGCTCCGTAGCTTACCGTACCGAAATCGTCAACTACAGGTTTCCCCCGTACAAGGAAATGAATGCCAAGCTTATCATAATGGTCATGTTCTCCGCCAAATTTTCCGTGATTCATCAAAAGACAGGTTCCATTTTTTCCATGCATCACGGTAAGCCCCGAGCTCGCATCATCGTGATAATCAGACAGTTTAAGCGGTTCAGTATTTTCTATTGTCTCTTCTCCATATAGAAGCGCTTCCGTCTCACTTCGCGGTACCCGTTGGTAAATCTCATTTAGCAATCCTGCATAGAGAGACTCCCGATATACATGATACGGAAATTCATAATATTTTGCCAGATTCTCCAAAGAAGTCGCCCCCGTCACATCTCCCATAGGCGGCATGCCAAAATCACTCTGCATATAATAAAGCGGTGCCTCCAACATTTTTTTATAATAAGGCAATTCCAGAAGGCTATAATTTGTCCCACGGGCCATTTTCTCAAATTCCATACACGCCTCTAATGTAAAATAATGATAATGTATAGTCCTCTCAAACCATAAACCATCCACAAGCAGTCCGTACTCCAGTTGATACTTAAGCCCATACGTGCTTTCCACCGCAAACTTTAAGAAATCCTCCCGGCCCAAAACCAACCCAATCATTCCCAGTGCTCCGTCAATCACAACCTCATGATTGTGCAACTGATTCATCCGCTGCTGCATCAATACCTCCGCACTTTGGGCAAACAACTGCTCCTCAATGGTCTTACACTGTTCTGCCGAAAAACAGCTGCGCAACATATCATAAACCATGATCAGCCTGCGAATGATAAGTGCCTCGCATAAGGTCTGACTGGCAATCCTCCCCGGATGATTGTACGGAATATCTCCGTGAAGCTCATAGTTGGGATAATATTGCGCAAAATCCATCAGAATTTTCTTTGCCAGATCCCGGTATTTTCTCTCCTCCAAAATCAGCCATAGACAGGATGCCTTTACGGCAATATCCGTAATCTCCTCCACCGTAATGCGCCACCATGCTCCATAATACGGCTCGCCCCGGTATTTCTTATGGCAGACAGGACATTCAAATTCGCTCTCATTCCCATAATCATACAGTAGCTTGCCTGCGTCCGCCGGGCATACGAAATGCATCACCCAGGTAGCAAGAGTTCTCTGCGGCACCTTGATTCCATAAAGAAACGCTTTCTCGCAATTCTTCTTCATCCGTTCCAGAACAGGCCCCATGGTAAGGACCTTTCTTTTTATACTTTGCATTTCCTGCTCTGTGTACAACAGCATACGCATATCCTCCTACTTATGTTAACCTTTCACCGCTCCAGCCGTAAGGCCGCCAATCAATTGTTTGTTGGCTAAAATATATATGATAAGCATTGGAATCATAGAAATCGCAGCGCCCGCACACATAATATGCCATTCTGCCGCGGCATTGGCACTGTAACGCAATGCTACAACCGCCACTGTCAAGGGCTGCATATCCTTTTTCCCAATGGTAAATACCATAGAAGTCAGATATTCATTCCATGCGCCGCGAAACGCAAACAGCCCAACCGTAGCAATAATCGGACGCAACAGTGGAAGCAGAATCCTCAGATAGATCTGAAAAGGCGTAGCGCCATCCATTTTCCCGGACTCATCCAGTTCCCTGGGCAGATTATTCACAAATCCCTTCACCAGTACAATATTGCTTGTCTGTCCCCCAGTCAAAACCAACATTAATCCAAGTAGGCTCCCCGTCAAATGCAGACCGTTCATCAGGCGGTAAACGGGAAACAATACCACGGAGCCCAAGCTGATGAACATCAGGCTATAATTTACAAAGTCCAACACTTTCTTACCTGGGAATTCATAGCGGGCCATACAGTAACCGCCCAACGAGGCTATTATAATAGAAAGAACGGTACATCCGGTACAAAGCAGGAAGCTGTTTATGGTGTAACGAAAAAAATTTAATTTTTCAAATGCATAGATGAAATTCTCCCAATGCCATTTTTCCGGGAAAAGTCCCGCACCTGATACCAATTCAAAGTTTGTTTTGAAAGAACCCAAAATCGCATACACCACCGGAAACAGTGTAAATATAAGTAGCGCTAAAATAAAAGCCATGCCTAACAGCACCAAAGGCGCATGTTTGATTCTACTGGCAACTCTCATTTTTCTCATCCTCGTCCTCCCTAATACAGTTCGTCAATCTTTTTTGTAAAACGTAGGTACAAAATGGTAATCACTCCCATCATCAGAGAGCAGACCATTGCCACAGCAGAACCATATCCATACTGATACGTCGCAGGCACTGTTGCAGAAACAGGAAAATACATGCGATACAGATACAGGTACATAACATCTGTCGAACCTGCCGGGCCTCCCTCCGTCAAAACCATGATAGAACTGATATCCCGGAAAGAGCTGGTAATCGCCAGCATAACTACGGTTTTCATAGCGGGTGCAATCATGGGAATCGTGATATGTACAAGCTTTTGAAAAGGTGTAATGCCATCCAAAGCCGCGCTTTCATAAATATCCTCAGGCACACCCTGAAGCCCGGCTAAAAAGTACAGCATATAGTTACCAATCGCTCCCCAAATACCCACCATAATTGTGGTCTTCATCGCGTTTTCATACCCCAGCCAGCTAATGGGCTTACTGATGATACCCAAACCTATAAGAATCTGATTAACGGCACCGTTATTGACATTTAAAACCAGATACCAGATGAGCGCCATTACTGCTGAACTCATAATCGTGGGCAAAAAAAGAATCGATCTGCACAACGTAGCACCGCGGAATTTATGATTCAAAATGATTGCCGCAAAAAATGAAATCGGCAGGGTGAAAATTAATTTTCCTCCGGCATATACAAACGTATTCTTCACGGTCCTCCAGAAATATTCATCTTTCATGACGCGGACAAAATTATCGATTCCGACAAAAACCGGCTCGTGGATTTTATCATACGTATAAAACATATAGCGTGCCACCCAGAAAATCGGATAGATAGATAACGCTGCCGTCAGAACCATACTGGGCAGCAGCATCATATAAATGCTGCGGTTTTTTATCATTTTCTCTCCGATCGTATGTCGCCTGGGTTTCTTTACTGGAACTGCCTCCATACTACATCTCCCTTCCAACAACCTTTCATGCTTCCTTATAGAAAAGGAAAGCCACGCCTTTTCCCAGCGAGGCTTCCCCGTTCTCCATACCTAATTTGTTTCACAATTACAGAGCTGTCATTTTCAGAATCATTATTCTATGGGCTCCGTCACCATCACAGGCTTGGCCGCCGATGGATTTTTCAAATCCATATCCGGATAAATGGACAGACTCACCGTACCATCTTCCAGTCCCCTGTTCAACGCTTCCGTGTAGCGCGTATTCAAATCCTCACAGATTGCGTCTATATCTTCATAGCCCGGAATACCGAGAATATACCCCGCAAACATAGAAGCCCAGTCTTCCCCTTCCGGAGCAACACCACTTGCCACGGTCGGCCAATACGTATCTGTCTCCTCCTGAACGGCCATCAATGGATGTTGTTTGATTAATTCCGGTTCAAACCCTTCAGCAATTGCAGGGACAATGCTGATACTCAGACCGTTCTCATAACGGCCCCCTTGAACATCATAACTGTACAGCCACTCAAAAACCTCCATCGCTGCTTCCAGATTTTTACAGTCTTTACTGATAAACCAAGCCCATGCCTCAAAACCCGGATTTTTACTTTTATATTCACCCGCCGTTTCTGCCGCGGGCAGCAAGGCAAAATCCCAATTTTCCTCCGTGGGGAATTGAGTGGTGTAAACCCCAGGCTCCGCACTGGAATAAGACATATACATTCCTATCTTTCCGGATGCAAATTCCGTACGCAGAGGATCTATATCCAACTGATCCGATCCAGGATACATACTGCCGTCATCATATATCTGTTTGAACATATTTAATGCCGGAATGTAGGTCTCCCATTCATATACCCCAGTAATGGGATTTAAACCAACCTGCGTTCCCTCATTCAATGCAGTCACAGGCGTTAAGCTTCTTTCCAGCGCAGAGGAGGCAGATTTTAAATTCATGGCAAAACCATAAATACCTTCATCCGAAAGCTCCTCTGTGATAATTTTTGCATATTCCACGACCTCAGCATACGTCTCCGGTGCCTTTTCCAATCCGCACCGTTCAAAAATATCTTTATTATATACCAGACGGCAGGCGGCTGAAGTAATTGGAAGTGTAATAATCTGCTCATAATTCAGCGGATTCCGTCCCATATTCATCAATTCTTCACCGTAAAGCTCCTTGATTTCTTCGCTGAGCATGGGACCTACATCAACTGCCTGCCCATTCTGCGCTAGCAGCTCCGTGCCGTACCCCAGGGAGAATACATCAGGGCCTTCCCCCGTATCAAAAGCCAGTTCGATGGCCTGTCTGTAATTATCCGTATAGACCTGATAGTCAATTTCGATATGGTCATTGGTGGAATTGAACTCCTCCAGCTTGGCCGACATATATTCATAATCCGCACGGCCGGCACACCAAACCGTAACAATTTCTTTCTCACCACCGGCCGCGTCATTCTCCTTGTCATCCGTATCCTGACCTGCTGTCTCTTCTTTTCCCGGCGCAGATATTCCGCCTTCTTCTGTATCTCCGCATCCTGCCAGCAATCCTGTCAGCATTGTAGCTGCAAGCAACATTGAAACAAATTTTTTCTTCATGTTTTATCCTCCTATCATCGGCTGTTCTGTATCTTGTATGGCCTATTATAATTCATCTCTTTATACAATTGAATAAAGAAAGCTCAGATTAAATATGGACAAAATTACTTTTCCCTATATCTATCCCTGTATTCCGTGGGTGAACATGCATATTTTTTCGTAAATATCCGTGTGAAGTAACCCGCATCCTCAAAACCAACCTGAACAGCCACATCCCGCACCTTCATATCCGAATCTTCCAATAGTACCACTGCCCTCTCCAATCTGAACTGCGTCAAATATTGCGTGAATGTCTGCCCCGTTTTTTCCTTCAGCAGATAGCGTAAATAGTTATGGCTGACATAAAGCTCGTCCGCAATGGCATTCAAATTTAAATCTGTTTCATTCCACCGTTCCTTCAAAATGCGCAGCGCCTTGTCAACTACATTGTACTGCAATTTTTCCGCATTTTCCCTGGATTGGATCATTCCATCAAGCATGATTTTTTCCAACTGCTTGTACCATTCCTCCAAACTGGCAAATCCTCCATAACTGCCTTCTCTTTCACAAACCATCCACGGCATATTCCCATGTCCGTTCAGACTCTCCAGCGTGAATATTACGGAATACAGAACCTCTCTGCATTCCATGCGGACATAGGCTTCCGAGTATGCTCCCTCCAAAACTTTTCTGATATTAGACAGGCATTTTTTTGCCATATCGCACCGCTGGGTTTTGATAAATAGGACAAGCTTCCACCGCAATTCCTCCAACTGGCGCAATTCCTCCTGCTTGTTTTTATCCTTTTCAATATAAATAGCCAGTTCCGCCTTTCCCCTCGCCACATGATAGGATGAATAAACCATGGATAAATCCCGCTCCACATTTCCCAACCAAAACCCGCTCATTTCAGGATTTTCCGCCTCCACGTTACATAGCTGTTTGAAATCCGCAATGTCATCGCTTTCCATCAGCAATACCTTTTCCCCATCCATCTCCATCATAAGCCACACACCAATCCCGGCCTGCTCACATCTTGTTTCAAAGTCTTGGCTGTTTTCCGATTTCAAAATACAGACACAATAAACCCCGGCTCTTTTCCCGATTCCTAAGTATTCCAATTCATATTGCCATTCCCGGCAATCAATCTTGTCATTTATCATCAAATGCAGGAGACGAGCACACAAGCGCTCCGATTTTTCCCGAAGAGATGTCTCTTCCCGGATTCTCTCCTCCTCATCCCGGACCTTCCCCAAGTATTCCTCTTTTAACCGTGTAAGCAAATCCAACAGTTCCCTTCGGTTTACCGGTTTTAACAGATAATACTCCACACCGCTTCGCATAGCTCTCTGCGCATAGGAAAACTCATCATATCCACTCAAAATAATCACTGTAAGCTCCGGATACCGCTCTCTCAGGATTTCCAAAAACTCCAGTCCATCCATGAAAGGCATATTGATATCTGTAAGTACAATCTGAGGCTGTGTCCGCTCCAGAACCTTCAGAGCTTCCACACCATTCCCAGCCACCAACACTTCCGTAAAAAGATTTTTCTGCCGCGACAGATAATTTCCGATACTTTCGCGCACGGTTTCCTCGTCATCTACTACCAATATACGGAACATATTTATCCACCTCCTCCCATTTTAGCATAGGGAACTGTAAAATCGCACAGGTTCCCCTCTCATCCATCTCGTAATGCAGTCCGTATGCTTCCCCATAATAAAGCTTCAATCGCTCATTCACATTGTAAATGCCATAACTGCCATTCTCAAAAATCATCCGTTTTTTCAGCTGCTGATTTACCGTTTCCAATTCATTTTGTTCAAAACCTACACCATTATCCCTTACCCTGAGTAAAAAGTTGTTATCACTCTCCTCTATCTCAATTCGGATTAATCCACCACGTTCCTTTTTCTCCCGCAATCCATGATAAATAGAATTTTCCACAAGGGGCTGCAAAATCATCTTTACACAATAGTATGCTTCATACTTTTCCGAAACGGCAATCTCATAATCAAATAGCTTTGTATAGCGCTTCTTTTGAATTTCCAGATAACTGACAGCATTCTTTAATTCCGTTTTTAGCGGCACCATTTCTTTGCCCTGGCTCAGTCCGGTACGAAACAGGTTTGCTAATGACTGAATTGTATCGCTGATATCTTCCGCCCCCACGTCAAGAGCCTGCCAGCTGATAGATTCCAGTGTATTATAAAGAAAATGAGGATTAATCTGTGCCTGAAGAGATTTCAATTCTTCCCTGCGCTTTAGCAACTGCTCGATACGCGCCCATTCCTTCTGTTCCTCCAATTCCCGAATCAGCTGATTTATTTGTCCCAACATACGATTAAAGCTTTCTCCCAGATTTTGGATTTCCGGCTGTACCGACCGTACAAATCTGGCAGATAAATCTCCCTGCCCCACCCGTTCACAAGTCTGTGTCAATCTCACAAGCGGCCTTGTTAATGTCCCGGAGAGCATCCACGACAATACAATGGACAACCCTGTCACCGCCACCACTACCATCAGGGAAATACTGCGCATCTGCTGTAGTTCTCCAAATACCGCATCCTCAGGACAAAACCGGATTAAATACCACGCAACGCCCTGAACTTTTACAGACATCACCATATAGTTTTGCTTCTCATACTCTACTGTAACTACTCCCGCTTGCCTCTGGTTTTCTCCCAGCTCACGGCTTAAAACCTCCTGCAGCGCTTCCTCCTGCCCCATTACTAATCTGCCTCCATCATTCATAATGAGTAGCCGATCCTCCTTGTTTTCCTGGCTTTCCAAAAGCCGTGTTGCCCTTACCAGCACAATGACATCCACATATTCACTCTCAGTATAGGGGCGATAACGAATGACAAAAGGTATCACCTCTCCGGTCTGATGATAAAATTCATTTTCCATACTTTCTCCCCAGAAAACTTTTTCTCCTTTCCTGTCATTCAAAAGTTGCGCGACTCCTGTATCCTCAAAAACCACATCCTTTTTCAAACCGTAATTGCGGCAATAGAAATCCCCTTTGGAGGTATGTACCTGAATAGAACTAATAGAAGGCTGATTTAAAATAAAATTAGACATAATCGAACTCAATTCCGCCGCCTCCAGCGTTGTAACTTCCTGCCGGGTACTTTGCAGATAGTCCGATAATATGTCATTGAATTCACTGTTTAAGCACAGCGAAGTTGCAATCCGCTGTACCTGTTTGATTTTTATTGACAGCTTATCGCTTTCCGCTTCGAGCAGTTCAACCGTATCCTTATAATACAACTCGGTCATTTGTTTATGTTGCATGGTCAACATTTCCATAACCGCAATAAAACTAAGTATACTGGTCAACAGGCAGACCATCAATATCTGATAACGAAATCTGATTTTCTTTAACATCCTTTGCCCCCTGTTTCTAAAATTTTCTTCCGTTTCATACGCATAATGCCTCTCTTTATTATAGCTTTTTACTTTTAGCAAAATCAATCCACTACATTCAGGAAAATCTTGGACATTTTTCAGAAAAAAATCTATTTTTCTTAAGACTCTTGCAGAGACACTTTTTTCATGCTAGACTAACTTTAAAATTCAATGGGGGTTCGATATGAAAACAAAGAAAAATCAAATTTGGAATCTGAACCAAGAAATCAGCAGCGAATCGGTTTCAGAGGATGTGGAGCGTAAAATTCTCGCTTACACGGATGAATTGATGTGCGTGGAAAACCAGTTTGAGGAAGGTGCTATTGGCGCACTGCACCGACACCCTCACACACAGATTACGTATGTAGTATCCGGAGAATTTGAGTTTACAATCGGCAATGAGACAAAAATCGTAAGAGCCGGAGACAGCATGTTGAAAAAGAATGGCATTCCACATGGCTGCATCTGCAAAAAAGCGGGTATTTTGCTGGATTTTTTTTCTCCCATGAGAGAAGACTTCTTATAGGAAAACTCTATTTTTTAGAATGTACCAGGGAGCTGCTACCGCAGCTCCCTGGTTTCTATATCGTCCATATCAGGAGGCTTTTGAAAAAGCGTTTTCGGAGATTACAGTAATTCTAGTATAGTCATAAATACTCCTTTAACTTTTTGGATACCCTCACCCCTACTTCAGACTCATCAATTTCAGCCATCTGTCCAAAGCTTCTGTCCACTGGCACAGATGCTCGTCATCCTCCCCAAGGCCCTTTCCGTGACATCCATAGGGATAAATATGAAGTTCATAGGGAATCTTATGCTCCGACAACGCCATGGCGTACAGCATGGAATTCTCTGCCGGAACAGCATTGTCCTCCGCTGTGTGCCACAGAAATGCCGGCGGTGTATCATCCGTCACCTGCATATGGAGGGAATAGAATTCCTTCAGACTCTTTCTCGGATTGGGCCCGATCAGATTCTCCCGGCTTCCGTCATGCCGGTATTCAAACAAATCAATCACCGGGTAACACAGTACCGAGAAATCCGGCCGGGCCAAGAGACGGTCTGTCTCATCCGTCTCCTCATAAAAGGTCTTATTGTAGTGCACCGAGGCGGTGGCCGCCAGGTGTCCTCCGGCGGAGAACCCCATCACGCCGATTTTTTGAATCCCGTATTTCGCCCCTTCCCTTCGTGCCACACGGATTGCCCGCTGTACATCGGAGGGCTCCGCAGGCGCTCCGTAGGGCGCCACCCGGTACTCCAACACAAAGGCGGATATTCCAATGGTATTCAGCCATTCTCCTACTACATTTCCCTCGTGCTCCGCTCTCCCGCCGTAGCCACCGCCGGGGCAGACCACGATAGCCGTCGTAGCTCCTTCTCTGATATAGGGTGTCAGATACGGCTCAAAATCTACTTCCTCTTTCGCATATGGCATATCACCGTTCCACAATCGCATTTCTCTGCTTCTCCTTTATCTGTTTGATTTTTCATTCCGAAACGCTGTGATTATAATCAAACCCACAGTGCTTTAAAAACTCCCTTGCCATCAATGTGGCGCCAACCTGGTTGGGATGAACCCTGTCCCAGGCTACATAAGAGGAATGACGGATACCGCAATACTCCTCATAAAGCTTCTGAAAATCAACAAAGGTACAGCCATGCTTCTCCGACAGCATTTTGCATATAGCTACGTACTGGTCCATCCGCGCCCGCATTTTATCCTGCCGGTTAGGCTCCATGTAGTAGGGGGAGAGGATAAAAATCCCCTTCACCCTGTCCTTTACCGCCAGAATCATGGCCTCCACGTTCCGCTCATATTCATCTGGAAGAACCTGCGCGTCCAATATTGCCGGGCTGTCAAACTGTCGCCAAACATCATTGATGCCAATACAGATTGACACCCAGTCGGGATTCAGATCCACCACATCTGCCTGAAACCGCACCAGAAGATCACGGCTGGTATTGCCGGAGGTGCCGGAATTGGTAATCCTAAGATGAATTTCCGGGTAGCAGGCGGAGAGCAGATTTTCCACCACTCTTACATAGCCCCGCCCTACATTTTCAAACAACCCTTCCCCTATGGGCTGGGCGCTCTCCATATCGGTAACAGAATCCCCCGCAAAGACGATTCTGTCCATATCCTGAAAAATCATGACAAATTTCTCCTTCTTTTCTTTCGTTTCTTTACTTTTCCACTACAATGGAAAACGCGAAATGAACCTTCCCATCGTTCATCCGATACCGCTCATACATCTCCGGGCCGCAGCTGGCAGAGCCGATGCCGCTGACCTTATAGTCAATCCGCACATTGGTATAAGCATCCTTCACAAGCTCGAAATCATGGGCCTTCTTTGTCAGTTCTTCCGCCGTATACTCCGATACGTTCAGGGAAAATCCCTGGTGGCACACAAAAGCGTATCTTCCCATTTTCAGATACCTGGTGTTGTAATGGCTCCCATGCTCCTGGGGCTTGATATAAGGTACATACTCCCTCTTGGCGCTGCTCTCAAACAATCCCATCCAGGAGCCGTGATGCATATCGATGTAGGATTCATAGGGTCCGTACCCGAAATAGGAGAATTCCTTCTCCGCCGTCTTGAACTCGAATCCAAGTCTTGGAAGGAAGGTTCTGCTCTGGCTGAAATCGCCGTCAAGCTCCACATCAACGCGTCCATCCGCGGAGAAGGTGTAAACTGCCGTATACCGGAAGAAGGGACTTCTGGCCACGGGCGCAAGGGCAGCCTTCACCGTAATCCGGTTGCCGCTTATTTCACAGCCATACACCTTTGTATGTACTTTGTCGTACTTTTCCTCATACCACTGATTCTTTACCCTCCGCTCGTTATCGGTGGGGGCTTTCCAGACTGTCAGCCGCATGGGAGTTTTTAGAAAATCATCCATGGCCTCCAGGTATCCGTAGTGGAGGTTGAATCTATAACAAAAGCCGTCCCCCGTAATCACTGCATATTCGCCGTCTTCCATGATTTCAACCGTTTCCTGCCCTGCCGTCATGGCTGCTCCGGCAACGGCTGCCGCCAGTTCCATCTGCTCAAAGGCCACTTCCTTTCCGGCCTTATCCTTCATGGAAATCCTAAGGTATGTACCATATCTGCTCTTCGGAATATCAAGGGCCAGCGGCACAGTCACACTTTCATGGCCCCCTGCGGCAAGCTGCAATTCCCCCTGGGATGTCACCTGCCCGTCCGCAGTCACTTCCCATGTGAATGTAAAATCAGACAGATTGCGGAAATCGTATTTGTTTCTGACGGTCAGAACTCCATTTTCCCAGGAAGCCGCCATGGGCTGGTAAGCGTACTTAGCCTCCATGGAACCCGCCTTGAAGCTTCTGTCAGAAAATACAAGGCCGTCGCAGCAGAAATTTCCGTCGTGGGTTTCTTCCCCGAAATCACCGCCGTAGCAGAGGTTCCCGTTCTCATCCGGAGCCACATGGTCGGCCCATTCCCAGATACAGCCGCCTATCATGTAGGTGTGCTGCTCGAAGACTTTCCAGTAATCCACCACATCCCCGGGGCCGTTGCCCATGGCGTGGCTGTATTCGCAAAGGAACATAGGTCTTGTATCCCCGGTATTCTCATGATGCACTACCATCTCCCCCGGCTTCCAGTACATCCGGCTGACCACGTCCACGGTATCCGGATCCTTTTTCACCGGATTGTTGCAGTAGGTATTCTCATAGTGCACCAGCCTGCTCGTACCCTTTCTCTCATTTTCCCGCGCTCTGATATACCGGCTCATGGCCGCAAAGTTTTCCCCGTAGTTGCTTTCATTTCCCAGACTGAACATCACCACGCAGGTGCTGTTCTTATCACGCTCATAGAGGCGGGCCGCCCGGTCCACAAAGGCCTCTCTCCACATTTCATTCCTGGCAGGCCAGATGTTATCGGAATCATAAACCCAGCCGGCATCTCTTGTGGTAAATCCATGGCTTTCCAAATCCGCTTCGTCCACCACATAGAATCCCAGTTCGTCGCATAACTCAATAAATGCGGGTTGAGGCGGATAATGGGAGGTACGGATGGCGTTAATATTCAATTCTTTCATGCGCAGAAGCTCGTCCCGCATCTCCTCATAGGTCAGGACATAGCCATTGCGCGCGTGAGTATCGTGGTGATTGACGCCTTTCAGCTTTACGCTGACGCCGTTGATCAGAAGCTCTCCTTTTTCCGTGACCTTCTGGTCCCTTAAGCCCACCTTGACAGGGATGAATTCTCCGGCTTCTTCGATCACCACGGTGTACAGGTAGGGTTGTTCCGCGTTCCAGAGAATGGGCTTTGCCAGATCCGTCTCCTTGCCCTGGGCGTCAAATACCCGAAAGCTGCCGTCATAGTAAATTCCCTTGGCGTCAAAGCCGATATTGATATCAAAGAGATGTCCCTTAGGTCTGCTTAACAGATATACATCCCGGAAGATACCGTTGTATCGCAGGAAATCCTGGTCCTCCAGGTAGCTGGATACGCACCATTTATAGACCTTCACAAGGATTTCGTTCTCCCCCTCCTTCAACTCAATGGCAAACTCCGAGGTGGAGTGGGAGACGGAGGAATAGCCCACATAGGCGCCGTTTACAAACAACTCAAAGCAGGGCGCAACGCCCTCAAAGACAATGGTATTCTCCCGTGCCGCTTCCTGGGCAGTCACGGTCACAAACCTCCGGTATACGCCCAGGGGATTGTCATCCGGCACATAGGGCGGGTCCACCGGATAGGGGTAATTCACGTTGGTGTAGTAGGGCTTCTCATAGCCTGTGGCCTGCCAGCAGGAGGGTACCACGACCTTATCCCACTCCGTGATCTCTTCCGGGCAGTCAATGTCCCTGGCAAAATAGCGGAAATTCCACTCGCCGTTCAGAAGCTTATAATAGGCAGAAGCTGACTTTTGTCCCTGCAGTGCCTTTTCCAGGGTATCATAGGGAGTGTAATGGGCCCGCGGGGGCAGAGTGTTCTCATGAATCAGTGCGAGATTTTCATATTTTCTCATATGTGTATGCTCCTTTTTTATTTTTGGCGATTCGCTTTGACTTAGACCCTCTTCTCGGTCTTGTCATTAGATATTATACCAAATGCGGTTCCTATTTGAAACCAGCATTTTTTAAGGTTATATGCAAAATTTACGTTATTGCCGGAAAATATGTACCTTTGTGTAAAAGTTCAGATATCTTTCGCAATACCTTCATCCGTTCTGACTTACGCCCGGCGTGGTCCCGCCAATGATCAGATTCCCACAGACCTCCAGCCGGTCCGCGCCGCCTCTCTGGGCGATTACTGCTGACTCTACCGAATCAACGCATACTTCTAATATTGGTTTTTTCATTTTGTTCTCCGCTCTTGCTGATTCCGCAAATGCCGGATATCCATTTCCGCCTATCGACAAGAGATAACGCGCAAACCACTGTCATCCCCATGAATGCAATAATCCGTAAGCCTGCCGCCTTTCCATTCCATATCCACGGTCACATTTCCCCGGGCTGCCAGGCCCTTCACACTGCCGCTTTCCCAGCTGTCGGGCAGCGCCGGAAGCAGATAGACGTTTTCCCCGTCAGACTGCAGCAGCATTTCGCAGATTCCGCTGACTGCCCCGAAATTTCCGTCAATCTGAAATGGCGGATGGGCGTCAAGCATGTTCGGATAAGTACCGCCGCCATACATGGAGCTTACGGTTTCATTGGCCTCGGCCGGGATATAGTTCAGCTGGCGCTCCAGCAGTTTCAGCGCGTGATTTCCGTCCCGAAGCCTTGCCCAGAAATTCACCTTCCAGGCCAGGCTCCATCCTGTGCCTTCGTCCCCTCTTAATTCCAGCGTTTTCCTACAGGCTTCGAAAAGCTCCTTGTCCTTTTCCGGCTTAATCAGGCCGGCCGGGTGAAGGGCATATAGATGGGAGACATGCCGGTGGTGCGCTTCCCGCTCGGGCAGGGGCTCATTCCATTCCAGGACGGCGCCGTTTTCTCCAATCTTCAGAGGTTTGATCCTGGGGATGGCTTTGCAGATATCCTCATAAAAGGAATCGAAAATCTCAAGGTCTTCACAGGCCTTTTTGCAGTTTGTGAACAGGTCCAGCACAATCATGTTCATCATAGCAGTGCTCTTTGCCGTGGCGGCGTACCCGTCCACCGACTCAAAAATATTTTCCGGTGAGGTAGCGGGGCAGATCATCAGGCTTTTGTCCTCGTCCTCAATGAGGATATCCAGATAAAACTCTGCCGCCTTTTTCATCAGCGGAAACGCCGTCTTCTCCAGAAATTCCCTGTCCAGTGTGAAGCGATACACATCAAAAAGATTCTGGCACAGCCAGCCGGAACCGCCCGGCCAGAAGCCCCATTCCGGGCTGCCGTGGATTGGAGCCGCGTGTCCCCAGAGATCCGTGTTGTGATGCAGCACAAAGCCTTTGGCATGGTAAAAGTCCCGGGCCGTCTGCTCTCCTGTCACGGACACCGTCCGAACCAGTTCCACCAGTGGCTCCATGAGCTCCGGCAGATTACAGGGAAGCGCCGGCCAGTAATTCATCTGGGTGTTGATGTTGACCGTATAATTGGAGTTCCAGGGCGCTTTCACGCTGTTGTTCCAGATGCCCTGCAGGTTGGCCGCTTCGCTGCCGGGCCGGGAGGAAGCAATGAGAAGATATCTCCCATAATTGAAAAGCAGGGTATAAAGGGCCATGTCCGAGGGATTCTCCGCAAATTTTTTCAGTCTCTCATCGGTAGGCAACAACTTTGCATTGTCATCAGCAGACACAGGCTCCCTACCATTCCCAGCTGTTGTGACCATTCCGTTCACACCGGTTTGTACTGCTGTGCCATTCTCTTCGCCCAAACTCAAAGAAACCCTGTCATAAAAGGCTTTATGATCCGCCATATGGCTTTTTAATACTTCCTCATATCCCGCATCAAAGGCAGCCTGAAGTGTATTTATGCAGGCATTTTTGTATTCTTTTCCCTCCAGGGCAGGATATTTGTCAAAGCCGTTAAAGCTGGTGCTGATGTTAAAATACAGGGTGGCACAGGAAGCATTTTGCGCCTTTATGCTGCTGTCGGCGCAGACAAGGGCGCCGTCACACGCAATCTTCACCGCCCCGCGGAACAGTACGCCCCGTTCCTTCTCTTCCTCCGAATAGATGAGACTGTTGCAGGGGTATGCCGGACTGTGGGTGTCACCATCCCCCGGACACTCCCCGTCAACCAGAAGCATGTCATCCCGCATGCGGATTTCATGCTTCAGAGGACACTCCACCTTCGCTTCAAAGGAGAATCTGCCGCCGTCCGGAACTTCTATCCGGTAGACCAGCACGTTATGGGGATGGGACACAAAGGCCGTTTTCACGTATTCCCTGCCCTCCGCCACAAAGCGGCTGTGAAGCACCGCTGTGGATAGATCAAGGCAGCGCTGATAGCCGGTATACTCCCGGAACCCAAATTCCAGCTTCAACGTACCAAAGGTCAGATAGGCCTGGGACCAGCAGGAAAGAAAATGCTGTTCGATCTCATCATGGCACTCTCTGTACTTTCCGCTTAAAGCAAGCTTTTGTGCTTTCTGATAGGATTCAAATGCGCCCTCTTTTGTCACCGTTCTGGGATGGCCCGTCCATAGGGTGTCATGATTCAGTGAGATTTCGTCCGTCTCTACCCCGGAATCGCACATGGCACCCAGGGAGCCGTTTCCAAGGGGAAGGGCCTCCATCCAGTACTCCGCAGGACGGATATAATATAACATGTTTGTGTTCATTTTTAATTCCTCCGTCATTCTTCCGCAAGCTCCCCTTTGGCGACTCTGACGATATAGGAGGTTCCGTAAGGGTATTTTGTCATGTTGATGCGAAGTCTCTCCCGGTCCTGGAAGAAATCCAGCTTCTCCCCGTTGTCCATCCACGCAATGGAAGAAATTTTCTCCTGAACACCATCAAAAATGTAATTTCCCACAGGTCTGCCGTCCACAATCACATTGCTGTCCCCGGCAGTTCCCAGGTCATGTGCAAATATATAAATGTGCTTTCCGTCCACGCTTTTCAATATAAAGCTCTTTCCGTCACCTTTTGCACCGCAGGGCCTACCATTATATACAGCCTCGCCAAACACATCCATCCAACGGCCGATCAGCAGGAGCAGCTCTCTCTGGTAAGAATTAATTTTTCCCTGCCCCTCCGGTCCGATATTTAAAAGATAGTTGGCACCCACCTTGCGGCAGTGACACAGACTCTCAATCAGCTCCCTGGGCGACTTATAATTGATGTCACCGCTGCCATAGCCCCAATGGTCATTGATGGTATGGCACATTTCGGCAGAAACGTATTTCTTCATGCCCTCCCGGTTCATGGGCTCCGCCTGGCCGTTTTCAAAGGTGACAGCGTCAATTTCCTCTCTTCCGAGTTTTCCTCGGGCACTTAACCCCGTATTATTGATGATCATGGCTTCCGGCTGATACTTCCGGATGGTGGCATACAGTTCATCCTCTTTCCAGTCCGCCTCCGGCTTGGACCAGTTGCCGTCAAACCACAGACCGCCGATTTTTCCGTAATTCTTGCATAAAATTTCCACACTCTGCCTCAAATATTCCAGATACCTGTCAAAATCCCCGTTGAAATCGGGATGGTGCCAGTCCAGGGTGGTGTGATAGAAGAAGGGAACGATATCATGACGGTTACAGGCGTCCACAAATTCCCGTATCAAATCCCGCTTTGCCGGACTGTGGGGCGCGTCAAAATCATTGAGCCCGCAGGTGTCGTAGAGGGAGAATCCTTCGTGATGCCTGGTGGTGAGAGTGATATACTTACAGCCCGCCTTCTTGGCGGTCAGAACCAGCGTATCTGCGTCAAAGTCCTCGGCAGTGAAGGAATCCTTCAGCTTACAATATTCCTCTCCGTCCATTTTCCCTATATTC
>CALWLN010000003.1 GCA_944381535.1 uncultured Lachnospiraceae bacterium | reverse complement strand
CAATCGACGCCATCCTTGGCTGCTTCCAGGATTCCTCCGCCGTCAGCAAGATTCAGCACGGCTCCGCCTGGTGGTTCAACGACCACAAGCTCGGCATGCAGGAGCAGCTTTCCTCCCTTGCCAATCTTGGGAACCTGTCCGGGTTCGTGGGCATGCTGACGGATTCCAGAAGCTTCTTATCCTACACCCGGCATGACTATTTCCGGCGGATTCTCTGCGACCTGTTCGGAACCTGGGTGGAAGACGGGGAATATCCGGCAGATTACGAGACGCTGGAGGAGATTGTAAAAGATATTTGTTACAATAACGCTGTGCGGTATTTCGGATTTGAACTATGACACTCCGGCGGACGCCCATGACGGCTCCGCTATCCATTCCCTCTTGAACGGTTCCGGTATTTCAGAGGCGTCATATGGGTCATGTCCTTAAATACCTTTTCAAAATAAGTAATGTTGCCAAATCCGGTCCGGTCGGCAATCTCCGTGATACTGAGCTTTGTCTCATCCAGCAGAATCCTGGCCTTCCGGATGCGGCACACCGTCAGATATTCGGTGACGGTGAAGCCGGTGACGGATTTGAACATCCGGGTCAGATAGGCCCTGCTGATATAAAAACGGTTCGCCAGCATATCCAGGGAACAGGGCTCGGAGGAATGATTCTGCAGGTAAATGGCAACCTCATGAACTGTCTGATGGATACCGGTGTGCACCGGATGACCGGATATCCTGTTTTTACGCCAGGCGATTTCCTGCTGTCTGCGGCTTCGGACAAAAAGCGCCAGAAGCTGCATGACCAGCAGCTTCGCCATGGCGCTGCTCTCCGGCTCCCGGTGCTGTAGCTCCCGCTTCAACATCCCGATTACCAGAAGCGCCTGCTGCCAGTCCTCTTCCGAAAATTCCGCCACACCCCAGTAGTTCTCCCCAAAGCTCTGTACATTCGGAATCTCAGGCAGGAAAAACATACCATCCAGCACGGAAGGGTCCAGCTGCAGCAGAAAACGGCGGTGGCCGGTACTTCCACTGACCATGTTGGTCTTGTGGATCTGATCCCGGTTGATCAAAACCGCCATCCCCTGCTTCACATGATAGGTATCTTGTTCAATAAAATAGTAGCGCTCCCCCTCCAGCATAAAATACAATTCCGTGCTCTCGTGCAAATGCCGCCGGGCCATGAAAAAATTCTGTCTACGCAGTGTCTCCTCCGCAAACACACCGGGTATCTGCGCCTGAAAAACGATATCACTCATTCCGTTATTCCTCCTTTTCGTGTCACTTCTGCCCGTAACCTCTGTCTTTATAGTAGTTTATTCCCGGCCAAAAGTAAATCCTCTTTCTCCATTTTTTGTATCCGATATCATAACATTTCACGAAAAAGGCGCTATTTTTCTAAGCATTTTATCAATTTTTTTATTATACTAAGGACAGTCAGACAACATACAACCTGCCGCAAAAAGACTCCTTGCAGAATGGGCTTCTGCGTGCAGGACCAAAAACACCGTATCCGGAAAGGAGAAAAACCAAATGAAATACGAGGAAACGAACGAACAGAAAATGAAAGTGAGGGACTTACAGATTGCCTACATCGGCGGCGGCTCCCGGGGATGGGCCTGGAATCTGATGACAGATCTGGCCATGGAGCCCCAATTATCCGGGACTGTCCGCTTATATGACATCGATATGGAGGCCGCCAACAACAACGCCATCATCGGAAACCGGCTTTCCGCCAGGGAGGACGCCCCCGGCAAATGGGAATACGTGACCGTCCCCTCCCTTAAGGAGGCTCTGACAGGCGCAGACTTTGTGGTGATTTCCATTCTGCCCGGCACCTTTGACGAAATGGAGTCCGACGTTCATCTGCCGGAGCGTCTGGGCATTTACCAATCCGTGGGCGATACCGCAGGCCCCGGCGGGATGATCCGTGCGCTGCGGACACTGCCCATGTTTGTCACCTTCGCCCAGGCAATCCGGGATTACGCGCCAAAGGCCTGGGTCATCAACTACACCAATCCCATGTCCCTGTGCGTCAAGATACTGTATCATGTCTTTCCCGAAATCAAAGCCTTCGGCTGCTGCCATGAGGTATTCGGCACCCAGAGATTTCTGCGGGACGTCTACCAGGAGGTATGCCATGCAGAGCAGGTGAACTGGCAGGATATTGATGTGACCGTGACGGGGATCAACCATTTTACCTGGTTTACCTCCGCCTCCTATAAAGGCCATGACCTGTTCCCGGTACTGGAGGAGTATATGGAACACAATTACGAGCCCGCCCCTGTCCTTGATGAAAACTGGATGAGCAAGAACAACTATTTTTCCAGCGCAAACCAGGTAAAAATGGATCTGTATAAGCGCTTCGGCTTTTTGGGCGCGGCGGGAGACCGGCACCTGGCGGAATTCATGCCCGGGGACGAATATCTGAATGACCCAGAAACCGTAGCCCGCTGGAAATTCAAGCTTACTCCGGTGTCATGGCGCAAGGAGGACCTTAAGGAAAGACTACAGCGGAGCGCCCGCCTGGTGGCCGGAGAGGAAACCATCGACCTTACGCCCACCGGCGAAGAGGGCATTGCGCTGATAAAAGCATTGCTTGGCTTCGGCAGACTGATCAGCAACGTGAACGTACCCAATACCGCCGGACAGATTGCCAATCTGCCTGCCTCCGCCATCGTTGAGACAAATGCGGTGTTTGATCGTGACCGGATACACCCCGTCACCACCGGGGATATGCCGGAGGCTATCCGGGAGCTGGTTTGGCCCCACGTCGAAAACCATGAACGTATCTTAAAGGCATCCCTTTTATGTGATAAAGAAATGGTGGTAGAGGCCTTTTTGCGCGACCCGCTGGTAAAGGGTCAAAACCCCGGCGTCGATGAGGCGCGCAGCCTGGTGGAGGATATGATTGCAAATACGAAAAACTTCCTGCCACGGGGGTGGGGATTTTAGGAAAGGCAGGTATCATCATGTTAGAATTAAGCGCATGGCTGCAGCGTCTGGACGGACATCGCGTTTTTTCCGGAATTCAAATCACCGTTACGGAGCACGACGGTGTCCATGCCGTGTCCGTACACGCTTCCTGTAACTGCGCCCTGGATCCGGAATGCGGCGTGAGACTGTTAATTGGGGGCCTTCACAATCTCGAAAGCTATATGGCGGATTACCGTCATTGTGAATACTGGTGCAGACCCTTTTTTGGCCATGACCCGGGCCTTGTTCCTCCCGAGACCCAGGCATTTCTCTGGAAGGAAACCGACGGTACCTACGGCGTACTGCTGCCAGTGGTATCGGAGCAGTATAAATGCGTACTGGAGGGCTTTGAAGAGGGCTTAAGCGCAAGACTTTTCAGCTGGTACAGCAATTTAAATACCTGTGACGCCCTGGCTTTTCTCACGGCCAGAGGGGAAAATCCCTTCTTACTTTTTGAGAAATGTGTCGCCACGGGACTGCGGCTTCTGGGCAATAACTGCCTGCCCTTTTCGGAGCGCCGCTACCCGGATATGTTCGAATATCTGGGCTGGGACAGCCGGGATGCCCTGCGGATCCGGATCAATGAGGAGGCGCTGGTGGCAAAGGCCAGAGAACTGAAGGACAAGCAGATTCCGGTAAGATGGTTTCTGCTGGACGATATGTGGGGCGAGGTTCATGAATTTTATGGCAAGGAGTATCAAAATTATGATGAAATGCTCTTGATCATGCGCAGCGGCTCCCTCTACTCTCTGGAGGCCGACCCGGAGCGTTTCCCGAAAGGCCTTGCCGGGTGTATTGCAAGTTTACGGGAAATGGGCATTCTGACCGGGCTCTGGCACCCCTGCACCGGCTACTACAAGGGGGTGGACCCGGAGGGGGAGCTTTTCCGAAAATACCGGGATATCTTCTTCCAGGCTCCGGACGGTGAATTTCTTCCCGCGCCTCAGTATGAAAAAGCCTACCGCTTTTACGATACCTGCTACCAGTTCTACAAGGACTGCGGAGCCGTATTTGTAAAGGCGGATAACCAAAGCATGATACGCCGTTATTACAAGGAACTGGCTCCCGTAGGCGTCTGCGCCCGCAATATCCACGCGGCCCTGGAGGCCGCTGCCGCCCGGCATTTTCATAACCGGCTGATTAACAGCATGGGGCTGGCCGGCGAGGATTTGTGGAACCGGCCCATCAGCCCCATATGCAGGTGCAGCGACGATTTCCTGCCCGACAACCGGGACTGGTTCCCCAAACACGTCCTGCAATGCGCTTATAATTCCTTGTTCATAGGCCAGTTTATGTATACCGACTGGGATATGTGGTGGACCCACGACGACCAGGCCATGAAAAACAGCCTTATTCACGCCGTCAGCGGCGGTCCCATCTACATCAGCGATGAGCTGGGCAGCACCAGACCGGAGATTCTATGGCCGCTGATTCTCTCCGACGGCCGTATTCTCCGCTGTGACCGGCCCGCCATGCCCTCCAGGGATTGTCTCACCGAAAGCCCGGAACGCTCCGGCAATATTTTTAAGCTGCAAAATATCTGCGGAAATACCGGCGTGCTGGCCGTTCTCAATCTGAGCCGAAACGGACAACCGGTGACCGGAACCATCGGTCCTAAGGATATCGAAGGGCTCACGGGAGATTCCTTTGCCGTTTACGAGCATTTCAGCCGCAGTCTGCAGATTCTTTCCGCCGACGAGACTTCGTCCCTTACCCTGGAGAACCCCGACGATTTCCGGCTTTATCTGATGGTTCCACTGACGGGAGGCTTTGCCCCCATCGGTCTGGCTGATAAATTTATCTCACCAAAAACCATCAAGAGCGTTCATGGCAGGCGGGTGGAGCTGTTTGAGAGCGGTGAATTTGCGTATGTGCAGGATGAGACCCTGCATTTTGTCCAATTGGCAGAGCCCTTCTTCGAAGAACGGAACGTCCTATAACAACCGTTCCTCTCATCCTGGCTGGGAATGCAGCTTCAAAAAATTGGTAGACCTGGTGGTCGTGGCCGGCGGCGCCGGATCCAGGTCCCGATACCGGATTCCCAGCACATCCTCCGGGCGGGCCCAGGGTCTTCCCTGCACCACGCTGGTTTCCTCATGGGTCAGAATCCCTTTATAGGCGGTCAGACATCTGCGGTAATAGCCGTCCCTGACACAGGTTTCCTCCACGCCGTCATTCAACAGCCCCAGAATCAGAGGCAGAATCTCCGCCGCGCAGCATACCGAGGAGGAGTGGGCGATGGCACTGGGAATATTGCTGACGCAGTAGTGCACCACGCCGTTTACCACATAGCGGGGATTGTCATGGTGGGTCTCATGGCTGGATTCGATGGCACCCGGATCGTCATTGGAGATATCCACCAGCACCGAGCCCGGCTCCATAAGCTTTAACATCTCTTTGTCAATCAGAAAATCCTTCCGCTCCTTGGGCCACTTGACACAGTTTACCACCATATCGGTGCGGGACAGCACACTGGCAATGGTTTCCTTATTGCACAGCATGGTGTCAATCTTCCCCTCATACTGATAGCTCAAGGCGCGAAGCAAGCCCACATTGATGTCCATGACCGTCACATTGGCTCCCAGGGCATACAATACCTGGAGCGCTCCCTGGCCTACGGTTCCTCCGCCCAGGATCAGCACATTCATGCCGGGCGCGCCGGCCAGACCTCCCACAAATTTTCCCTTTCCGCCGTTGATGGTCAGCATGGATTCCAGGCCGAACAACGCTCCCTGCTTTCCCGCAGCCTCACAGAAGGGGGAGCCATGACGATGGGAGTCCTCCGCGGTAAAGGCAATGCATTTGCTTTTTAATATGGCGTCCACTTCCTGGGGGTGCCCGGCGGGATGAATGCAGCCTAAGATGATCTGTCCTTCCCTTAACAGGCCATATTCCTCCGGCTTAAACTCCTTGACCTTCGCCACCATATCACAGCGTCTGTAAATCTCCTCGGCGGTTTCCACAATTTCCGCTCCCGCCGCCCCATAGGCCTCATCCGGAAATCCTGCCCGAGCCCCGCAGTCATGCTGTGCCAGAACCTTATGCCCGGCCGCCACAATGCTCCTTACCTCCGCGGGAGTGGAAATCACCCGATATTCCCCTTCCTTGTTCTCCTTTAATATACCGTAGATCATCTTGCTTTTTTCCTTCTTTCTTCCAGTTTCTCTTCCACTTCATTGACACGGTCCACCAGTTCCAAAAGCTCCTTCCGGCTGATGGAAAATCCCCCCAGGCTGATCAAGGAACGCAGTGGCATGTAGCGCACCATGGACTCCACCATCTGAAGAGGCACCGCCTCGCAGGATACCTTCCCGCCGGTCTCCATGCGGTGCAGGCTTTCCTGATACCGTTCCATCAACGGCTGCACCAGAGGCCTGCTCTTCTCATTTCGAACCAAATCCCCCAACGTGCTGTTTAAGGTACAGCGGCAAGGCTTCGGAGAACTGCCTTTCAGTGAGAGCCGGACCCTTGCCGCCATATCCCGGGCAGAGGTCCCCACCGCAATTTCATACTCCCCTGCCTCAATCCGCCAGTCCTCTGCTTCCTCATCAAAATAAGCAAAGGCACGCTCATCCAGGGAAAATGCCACCGTTTTGGTCTCCCCGGGCTCCAGCCACACTTTTTCAAAGCCCTTCAGCTCCCGGAGGGGCCGCAGGACCTCCCCGCCCGTACTGCCCACGTAGAGCTGCACTACCTCACTGCCGGCACGGTCTCCGGTGTTGGTCACCTCCACTTTCAGGCGGCATACATCTCCCGGATTTTGGGCCTTTTCCTCCAGTGATAAGGGACCATAGGAAAAGGTGGTATAGCTAAGGCCGTAGCCAAAGGGATAGCGCACCGCCATCTCCTTGGTGGTATAATACCGATAGCCCATAAAAATTCCTTCCCGGTATTCCGCCCGGTCTCCCTCTCCCGGATAGAACAGGTAGGACGGATTATCCTGAAGCTTCATGGGAAAGGTTTCCGCCAGCCTGCCGGAGGGGTTCACCCGTCCGTAGAGAATGCCGACTACGGCTTCTCCCACCGCTTCCCCGCCCAGATAGGTCATAAGAACCGCCTTTACCATAGGCTCCCAGGGCATTTCCACCGGAGCGCCGCCTGCCAGCACCACAATGGTATTGGGCTGCCGCATGGCTACCTGGCGAATCAATTCGTTCTGATATTCCGGCATGGCCATACCGGCGCGGTCATAGCCCTCGGACTCCCATTCCTCGGGAAGCCCTGCAAAAATCACCGCCGCCTTAGCCTTCCCTGCCGTCTCCACCGCTTCCGCCAGCAAATCTCTGTTGTCCCCGGTCTCCTGGTCGCTGAATCCGGCGGCGAAGGTCACTGGACAGCCCAGCTTTCTGGCCGTCTCAAAGGCTCCCGGCGCAAAAAAGGCATTGATGTGACCGCTTCCTCCCCCCTGATAACGGGGCTTTTCCCCATAGGCGCCGATAAAGGCAATGGACTCCTCTGCCTTAAGGGGCAGCGCCCCCTCTTCATTTTTCAGCAAAACAATGGACTGCTCCGCCATCTTTGCGGCAATTCTGTGGTCAGACTCCCGGTCAAAAAACCCCCGGCTTCGTCCTGTTGTATCCGTTCTTTCCAGCAGCTTTAAGATCCGCTCCACCGCCCGGTCCAACACTTCTTCCGGAAGGCGGCCCTCCTGTACGGCCTCCACGATCAGCCGGTCATTATAGCCATGGGAGGTTGGCATTTCCAGCTCCAGGCCCGCGCTAAGGCCGGAAACCCGGTCCGCCACACCGCCCCAGTCGCTGATAACAACACCGTCAAAGCCCCATTGCTCTCGGAGCACCTCAGTCAGAAAATGATAGCTTTCCGCCACGTACTCCCCGTTGACCCGATTATAGGAGCTCATGACCGCCCAGGGCCTGGCCTTTTTCACCACCCGCTCAAAGGCGGGCAGATAGATTTCCCGCAGGGTTCTTTCGTCTATCTGGGAGGAACTGGTCATTCGTCTGTGCTCCTGGTTGTTACCCAGATAATGCTTGACACAGGCGGACACTCCCTGGCTTTGCAGCCCTTGCACCCAGGCAGCCGCCAGCTCTCCGGCCAGGAAGGGATCCTCCGAGAGATACTCAAAATTCCGTCCGCACAGAGGGCTTCTCTTCATATTGATGGCCGGCCCCAAAAGGACGGAAACCCCTTCTCCCCGGCACTCCCTTCCCAGCACCTGCCCCATTTCATACATCATATCCCGGTCAAAGGAGCAGGCGGCGAGACATCCCAGTGGAAAGCAGACTGCCCGGATACTTTCATTGATTCCCAGATGATCCGCCTCCTCGTCCTGCTTTCGCAGGCCGTTGGGGCCGTCCGCCATCATGATTGCCCGGATGCCAAGCCTTTCTATGGCTTTCGTATGCCAGTAATCTTCGCCGGAGCACAGGCCCGCCTTCTCCTCCAGGGTCATCCGGCGGATGATGTCCCGGTATTTTTCTTCACCCATATGCTGCTTCCTCCCCACGGTATCATATCATCTCTTCAAAGATGGGCCAGGCGTCCTTTGCGTAAAACCGATGACCGCCCTCCCCCACTATCATGCGACAGTTTTGCGGTGCCCCTGCCGCTTCGTAAATTTCCTCCACCGTCGCAAACCCTCTTTTGGCCGCCTCTAAGGGAAAAATGGTATCCTCCCTGCCGCTTACGATCAAAAGAGGCCTTGGCGCGATCAAAACCGCCAGATCCGGCATTTCCATGTAATTTAAGATTCCCGGTATATAATTGCACGCACAGTGATACATGCTTAGAATCGAAGCGTCATAGCGGTTAAAGGCACAGGACGTCAGCACTGCCGTGATACCGGAAATGACCCCGGCCGCGTGATAGGAGGTGGTGCCGCCTCCGGAATTGCCCATAATGCCCACGCGGCCTGTGTCCAACTCCTCAAACTGTCCCAGATTCTCCACCAGACAGCGGACATCATGAACCCGCTCCCCGAGGAGGGTATGGCCCACCATCAGAGCCTGCATGGCCATCTGGTGACATCCCTGTCCGTCCGGCACACCGGTTTTTAGCTCCCCTAAACCACGCTGCTCCATGGCAATGGCCGCATAACCCCTGCGCACTGCCTGCAGCGCAAAATCCCGATCCCCGGCAATGGTTTTTTCATCGTTTTGGTAAATGGGCCGCCCCAGGGAGATGTGCATGCCTGTGGAGTGCCCCTGTAAGCAGATCACCACCGGAAGCTTCTTTCCTACCTCCCGGCGCTTTGGCAAGAGCAGATGGGCCGGCACATAAAAGCCGGGTTCTGTCTCCATGCGGAAGCGGATTTCATCGTATTCCTCGTTGTCCTGCTTTTCGTACTCAATCTCAAATGGCACGCTGGTTTGCCTTTCCGGCATTTTCAATAATTTGATATATGCTTCCTCGATGGCCGCCCTCTGCGGCTCAAAGGGCTTTGTCTTATCGAAGGCCAATGGCTTTTGCGCATTGGCCGCTTTAAAATAATGGGCTGTCATCAAATCCATGATAAGAGCTTCCTTTCCTTTGATTTCATTCGATTCACTACATGCCTGCCAGCCAGGACCACAGCCTGGTGGGAACCAGGCCGAGGAACGCCGGGAGGGTGAGGCTGACTGTGGTGGTTTTGTCGGGGAGGGTTGGGGGTTGTGTGTTATTTGATTCGGCAATATAGTATATGGAACCGTCCACATTGCAGTTCATGATCCAGACAATCTCTCCCCCTCCATTCAAGCCAAAAATTCCGTTCCAATTATAGCTTGGCGCTGTTGACGATCCGTTATTCCCCGCTGTTGTTATTTCGGTTTCTAACCCATCGTAATCTGCAAGGTTGCTCCCACTCTTTCGGGATACGGAAAGAATCTTTACATCCTCTGCCAGTATCAGGGTCCTGTTATTACTTAATGTAATCGTTCCCGCCTGCGCGTCATAGCCGATTACCGGCTGCCTGAGCAGATCCACAATATCGGTGCTATCATAAGCACTATAGTTCTCTTGTGCAGCCCAGTCAAACCGATACCCCTCTTCCGTCTCCGTAATAAGATATACTTTTCCGTTAATGGGAATCTGTCCTGCCGTTCCGGCAAAGCTTAAAGTTCTTTCCCTTCCGGTCATATCCACCGCATCCACCTGGTAGCTTTGCTCCTCATTGTTCCAGGTAATATCGGAGGTAATCAGTGCCAACTCCGCCGGAGAGCGGGTTGCTCTGGATGTAATGTTATAGCCCGCCCAGGTACCGGAATCCTGCGACAAATTATACAGGCTCTGATTTGTAACTTCTACAAACATCCACTGTATATAATCTCCGGTAACCGCTGCTGACGTCCCCTTAGAAAGCAGACAGGAGTATGCTGTGTTTCCCGTATCAAAACCGGCAGCGGCAATGTCCCTGCGCTCCTCCTCCGTTGCAATTCTAATGGTGTTTCCATCTCTCTTTACATATACGATATGGGTATTTGCGGTAATGTTATAGGTATAAGTATTTCCACTGCCTCGTGTGATACCGGTCAATACACCCTTGTCATAGCTTACCGTTCCGTCACTCTCCACAAGGTCTCTGCTGAATCTGGTAAAGCCGGCCACCCCGTTCTGAATTGTAACAGAATATGGCTCATTCTCCTTCGGAGATACTTCCGCCGTCTCATCAAACCGCAGTCCTTCATAAGTCTGGCCATAAATATCCTGCAAATCTACCACATAATAACCATCCTCATTTAAGTAAGGAGCTTTCGTCACAAAGGCGATTGGCGCCGATTCAAAGTCGGGCGCCGCCACCTCATACGCGTCACTCTCCCGGCCCAAGGTGTAGTAAAGGGAAACGGCTTTCCCGTTGCTGTCATCTGCTCCTGTCAGAATCCAGGTCACCTGTCCCATTTCATTTACGCCGTACAGAGCGTTGTAACGGCTATTGTCCGTAATCAGCGTGCCGATTCCTTCACTCATGCCAGAAATTCGCGTGTCATTGGTACGGCTGGTGTCCACCGTTACAATTTGCTGATAACTATCAACAGGCACGATGACCGTAGCCGCCGCGTCATTGCTGCTGGTCAAAGTTAACGTAGAACCGCTCTTTCCGCTCAGCCTCCCCATACGCACATTTCCGTCGCCACTGTACGGTATGACGTACAGCGTGGTCTCTCCGTCTGTTTCTGCCGATATCCCATATATTTTTCCGCTGACCGGAAGGATACTGTCATCCGATAAGATTAACGTTCTCTCCGTTCCCGTCATATCTGTGACAGCCACTTCATTGTATCTGGCTCCGTCTTCCCATACGGGATAGGCTTCGCCCATGGTCAATACTACATTTTGGGCTGCCCCTGTCACCGGGAAATATTTCCCAAGATTGGAATAGATACTTTGTCCACTGGTTTCCACCACTACCCACTGGGCATAGCCATCTGCGTCGGCTTTCACGAAGGCGTTATACCCATCGCCCGCCGCAAAGCCTGCGCCCTCCGTGGTAATCCCGGAAATCACTCCATTCTCCTTGGTTACATACAGGATATGGGTATTGGAGGTAATCTTATACTCGTAATTCCGATTGGTTGCTGCGGTATCTCCTGTCAAAACTCCACTCTCATACCTGGTCACCTTGTCGGTCTTCAAATCAGACCCCTGGGCTGAGTAGTCTGTCAGCTCCGTCAGCACAGCAGTCTCACCGGTAATGCTGGCTTTATAGGCATAGCCCACCAGCGGCCAGCAATAGCCTTCTCCCGACAGGTCTACGGTCACTTTCTTCGGCTGGGATCCGGATACATCCTGCAGGGTGGCTGTCTTTGTCTCATAATTCGCATCGGTAACGATCACCACGCCGGTATCCTCTGTCAAAGGTTCCACCTCCAGCGTGTCGTGCAGACCGTTCTCCACGCCCGCCAGACCATACCAGATACTGTTGGCATTTTCCTCCGACAGCATAAAGACGATCTCATTGGCTTCATTGACGCCATAAATGGCACAGTAATTATCCGTACCGGTCCTGCCGATTCCATCTCCCTCCAAAGTCATGCGCCGCGCTTCACCGGTATCCGATGTAACCACCTTAAGATACGCGTTTTTTGCAATATCCAGGGTCCGGCTTCCGGAACCGTCCTCCACCGTCACAGTTCCCGCATCCAGGTCCGCTGCCCGTAATCTTGCGCGGCTCACATCCGTGCCGCCGCACAGGCTCAAGGTTGCCGTGCCGTCACTATTTTTCTCTACCATATACAACTTGCCGGGCACCGGCGCCTGGATATCCCCGGACAAGGTCAGAACTTCCTCCGTCCCCTTCATATCGGTAACCGGCACCTTCACCTGTCTGGTTCCGTCAACTGTCCATTCGGGATAGGCATAGCCCGTGGTCAGCACCACACTCTGCGGCTCTGCGGAAAGAGTCAGCTCCGTGCCGAAGTAATTGTAGATGGAGCTGCCGTTCACCTCAACCACTATCCAGGACACATAGCCGTTTTCCAGCCGAATCCATGCATTGGTAGCTTCACCCTCCGGAATTCCACTGTCCTCCACAAAACGCAGCTTTCCATTTTGAAGCTCCGCATACCGGATCAAGGTGTTGGAGCTTACCCGATACTGAGCCGGATTGCTGCCGCTGGTAGTGTTTACACTTAAAATGCCGTTCTCATAGCCCTTCACCACATATCTGGCCACGCCCTGTCCGGTCATATCAGACAAGGTGAGTTTCCCATCTTTCACCACGGCCTGATAGCCATATCCTTCATATGGAAGCAGCGCATTCTCCGTGGAAGTATCCAGCGCCGCATTGGTATATTTCGTTCCGAAAATGTCCTCGGCGCTCACCCGAAGAGTTCCGCTGCCGTCCTCCCTGGCCGGACCGGTAGTGAGCACAAAGCCGGTCTCTGCTTCAAGGGCCGCCAGGTCCAGATCCGTTTCCCTGGCCTGGGCGCTGTAAATGCTCTTATCCCCCTCAGACTGGGTAAGAATCCACTTTAAGTTGCCGTCGCCGTCCGCCGCATACCATGCGCTGTAGATAAAGCACCCGCTGACATGGTCGTGGTCCTTGCCCGGGCAGCTTTCCGTGCGTGCGGATGGCACAACCGTTCCGCCGGCCTTGATATTTATCAGTCTGTTATTCTCCACATCCTCGTTGAAAATCCTGGTATCGGAGGTAATGGTCAAAATGGCGCCGTTTCGAAGCTGCACCTGATTGCCATTTACTGCCATGACCTGATAGCGGGCAAAATCATAGCCCAGATCGGATTCGGTAGGTACATCCCTTGTGGCAGGCACGGAAAATTCTGCCGTACCGTCCGCGGAAAGCACCATATGATAGCCTTTGCCATATGCGGGCAGAAGGCTTCCCTCCTTCACCTCCACATGCCTCTGGGTTCCCGTCATATCCATCACGTCCACCACGGTTTTCTTCACACCGTTTTCCCACTCCGGATAGGCATGGCTTAAGGTCACCACCACGTTAGCGGGATCGCCGCTGTCTATGCTGGCCGAAGCATCCATCCCGGTCTTGCTGAAAATACCAGTATCCGAGGGTGCCGCCATCACCCACAGCAGCTCGTCGTTTTCATCTGCCGCAAAATACAGATTATAGGTGTAGCAGTCATTGGTGTGGGTATGGTCTTTTGCGCAGTTTAACCTGGCAACCGGAAGGTCCGTGGTATCCGTCAGCACCAGAATACTGCCCACCGTCTCAATATTGAATATCTTCGTGCGCTCCGTGATCTGATACCGTTCTCCTGCCGGGAGCACAATGGTATTTCCGGAAAGGGCCTGCAAGGGCCTGCTGCCCAGATCATAGCCGCTGACTCTGTGATCCTTATCGGGTGCGGACAATAGGGCCTTCCCGTTCACAAGCTCCATGTGATAAATGCTTCCCTTTACCGGAAGAAGGCCGCTTTCCAGAAGCTCATAGCGGACCTCGGTTCCGTCCATGGTCATGCCGTTTATCCACATGCTTCCGTCACTGCCGAATTCCACAGGGGAGGTGGTAAAGAGCACATTTGCGGGGGAGCCCGCCGAAACTGCCGGACTTGTGGAACTTCCCAGATAGCCGCTGATTCCCTCTCCGTCGGAGCGCGCCACCATCCATAGCAGCTCGCCCGCACCGTTGGTGGCGTAGGCTGCGTTGCTGGAATAGCACCTGCTCCAGTTATGGACATGGCCAGGCTCCTGGCTCTTGCAGTAGGTGGTGGGCTGGCAGACAGCCAGTTCTGTCGTATCCGCTGGGACCAGCTTTCCGTTTACCACATCCACGGTATAAAGCTGGGTTTTTGATGTAATGCGGAAGCTTTCCCGGCTCTGGATGGTCACCAGGCCCTCCTCCACCTCCACGATACCGCCGCGGCTGAAATTGTTCTCCCCGTCTGCGTTGGGTTCCTTAAAGTAAATCCTTCCGTCCCGCAGCTCATAGGCATAGATCCGTCCTTTGGAAGGGATGAGCCCGCTTTGGTCCACCGGATAGGAAACTTCCTGTCCGCTGGAAAGCAGAAGCACCTCCGCCGTCCCGTCCCCTCTCATAGCTGACAGGGTCAAGGCCACCGCAGTCTTGGCGGTGACGTCCGTGCTCAGCTTATTTTCCTCGTCCCCTATGGTGTACCACAGGGAGCCGTTTTTTGCGCTCATGATAACCCATTTTAAATTGCCCTGCCCGTCACAGCCAAACAAAGCGTTGCTGAAATAGCAGTTATTGTCATGGACATGGCTGCCCCGATCCATGCAGCCGGCAGTGCGCTGAGCCACCTGCAGCTGGCCGGAGGACACCGGAATCAGCCGGCGGTCCCCCACCGCCATATAATAAATCTTTGTTTCACTGGTTAAATGGGTCTCCTTGGCATACTCGCCTTCGCCAAATATCAGTTCCTCCCCGTTTATCCGGCATAGGGGAGCGCGTACCACGTCAAAGCCCGGCTCCGTATAGGAAGTATTGGCGCCGGAAATGACCGCGTTCCGCTCCTCATCCAGCTCCATATGATAGATGGCCCCTGGATAGACCTCCACGCCCTCCGCGTTGTAGGAATAGGTATGCTGGCTGCCGTTCATATCCATAACCGTAATTCTGGAGCCGGACATACTTAATACCAGCACGGTCTCTTCCATATCTCCGGAACCCCAGGGCTCATCCGCGCTTCCGCCCATAGTGGCATAGAGGGAATCCCCCGTGGTCTCCGTCATGATCCATTTCAGATTGGAGAAATTATCCGTTTTATAATATCCGTTATAGAAATAGCAGTCGTTGGTATGGGTATGGGCTCCCTGCTCCCTACAGGCGTTGGTCCGCTCTGCGGTCTGAATCAGGCTTCCGTCTATCTCCGACAGGGAAAGCCAGCCGGTCCAGAAGCGGGTGGCCTCGATGACCTGGGTGTCCCCGGTCACCTGCATCACGGCGTCGGAGGCAACCGTGACCTCATCCCCGTTCACCTGCGTAATGGGCGTATTCACATAATCGTAGGCATCTCCCTCTCTAAGCGCCACACTGAACCGAAGGGAACCGTCCGTTTCCTCGTCGATCCGGTAAATTCTTCCCCCCACCGGCACCACGCCAGTCTCGCTGACGGTGCAGGTGTAGGTATTGCCATTTAAGTCCTCCACGGATATCCTGCGGTTTTCCGCGTCATATTCTCCGGTGGTCACCACCAGCCTGGAGGGATCGGAATCCTGCCCCGGCAGACAGGCATACTGGCTGTCCCCATCCGTACCGATAAAGCGGTAAATGCTGGCGCCATCCACAGACAGCATGGCCCAGGTAAGCTCATAGGGAACCAGAAAACCGCCGGTATACTTCACATAGGCATTATATAAATAACAGCCGTTGGTATGGGCATGGTTCTCGTGGTCCGGACAGTCATTGTTGAACTGCGCGAAGCCCGTCACCGTCTCTGCCTCCACTCTGCGAAGACGACCGTCCTGCACCTTGACATAGTACAGCACCGACTCAGAGGTCTGACGGTACTTATTATTCATACTGCCTTCATAGAGCCATTCCGAGTCCCTGGCACTGATAGGCCTGGCCTGAAAATCCACCTTCTGTATACCGCCGGAAACCACGGCGCCCGCAAAAATGGCCGGATCCGTTCCGTTCTTCGGTACATATACCCGGTAGACAAAGCCGTCCCGGGGAATGACACCATCAGTATCAATGGTCAAGGTCATGGCCTCATTGGTATTAAGCGCCCAGGTGTCAATCTCATAGCTCTCACCGTCGGCAGCATACCGGATGGCGCCCTCCGTCAACACACAATGAACGTCGTATTCGCTTTCCGGAAGCTTCAGCTCCACCTGCTGCCGGGGTTCCTCGCCCTCATCCTCCTCTGGCTGCCTCTGTGTCCAAAGCCATGCCAACACAGCCGCTCCAAGGGCCAGAATGACAACCAGAATAATCACCAGGGCAACTACCTTTTTTCGCTTCATCATGTCTCCTCCTTCCCTCTTCGGTTATCAATACAGAGGCCTGGGAAGGCCAACGCACCTGGAAATATCCAGTCCGTTTTTCTCCACAATCACCCATTTACATGTTCCTGCCTCGTCTGCCTCAAACAGCAGATTCCAGGCTTTATTTCCGTTCTCTGAAACAGCTGCCGCAACAACCGTGTCCGCCGGCTCTGGATTTGACAGGCGTCCGTAATCATTTTCGTTGGAGACCAGGAAAATTTTTGTGTCCTCATTTACCGCAACACTGGCGGTTCCCTGGTCGCTCTCATAAGACAGCGTTCCCTCCGTCAGCCCGATGGCCGCTCCCTTCTCTACCATACCCGCGCGGAGGCCTGTCCCATCGTAAATCCCCCCGGAAGCCGGGCTGGCAAACCGGGCATAACCATTCTCTACCGTTATCCGGCACAACCGTTCTGAAGCGACAGAAGAAGGATCCTCCACCGCCACCACCCGGGATTCTCCGGTAGTTACGGACAATACCTCCACCTTACCGGTACTCCCGGTCCACTCCGGTTCTCCGGTGATTATGACGGTATCCGTATAATCGGAAGTATCGGCCTCCCCCAGCACTGTCTCTTCCGGTGTCTCTTCCATCACAAAGGAAGGACGAAGGAGCGCAAAAGCATACTGCCCCAGCATGCTTTCCATGATGGGGGCCAGATAGCCGGAGCGCAGGATGGAAACCTCCCCGTATTCCTCAAACCAGCCCGCCAGGTTATAGGGACCGGTACAGAGATACAAATAGGTATGCTCCGGGGTAAGATCCTCACTGACCACCAGAATATCGCCGGCCCTAAGGCTTGCCCCTGTAAAATTCGAAACCCGCTCTCCCGGGTCACCCTCCGCGTTTTTTACCGCCATGCCGCCGTAATAACCTTTGACCACCATGTCGGGGATAACGCCTTCCGAACGCAGAGACAGCGCAATATTATTGTAATCGTCCCGGACGAAAACCTTCCACAAAAGTTCTTCCGTGGACGCAAAGGGAAGCTCATAACCGGCGATTTCCCGGTATGCGGCTGCAGCCATACTGTAATCATTTCTGACCCCCGCCGCCGTAAAATCAAAGGTTTCGAAGGCAGTGGCTAGGCTGTCCTTAAGATTCTTCTGTACCAGATGTCCGGTAGTTGCCACCGTCATGCCGTTGGCCTTGACGCCGGGGCCCGAAATCTCCGTTCCCAGCAAAGCCGGGTCCTCATCGATTTGTACGGCAAAAGTCAGCGTGGCCGTACTGTTGGCCGGAATCTCCAAGTCAAAGCTCTCCGGCTCTTTTGTGATAGCCGTATGTTCTGCGGCCGCAAGGTCCACATGCACATTCCGGGCTACGGAATCCAGATTCTGGAAGGTAACGGTATAATTTACTTCTGCTCCCGGTTCAATGCTCTGCCCGCCGGGCACATCGCTTGTCACCTCGGAAATGATTCCCTGCATGAATGCGGTGCGGCAGTAAGCGTCGCCCGTAATATCTTCCTTAGACAACTCCATCATGGGCCGCAGCACACCGAATTTCAGCTGTGCCAGCAGATACCTGCTCTCGGTACTGGTCTCTAAGGTCTTTAAGCTGATTTTCCCCACCGCGCCGGTAGGCTCCGTGACATCCACCTTTGTGGCTCCCCCGTTATTACTGGTATACTGATAGTCGCCGCCCGTGTCACCGGAGGTGGCATGGATGAACTCCCCGTCCCCCGTGTACATCAGAATATGGCCGTTGTTGTCGTCTGCCAGACGGTAGTTGATAAGGTCCCCCACCTGCAGAAGATTTTCCAGCTGCTCAAATATCTGCGTCTTT
Organism: uncultured Lachnospiraceae bacterium; assembly: GCA_944381535.1. Classification (GTDB taxonomy): domain Bacteria; phylum Bacillota; class Clostridia; order Lachnospirales; family Lachnospiraceae; genus 14-2. The sequence continues at coordinate 32,420 of CALWLN010000003.1, read as the reverse complement.
TCCTCCTCGGTCTCCTCCCAGGAGGGCTCGTAATACATCACCTGAAGTTCCGGATAATCCAGCATGGTATCCGTGGATTCCGCCGGCAGCTCATACTGAAAGGTATTGTAATAGATGGCGTTCTGGAATTTGGAGCAGTCCGTATAAACCGTATACTGGCTGGTGGCAAGCTCCGGCGCCGCCGTCCGGTTCCATCTGGCCGCCCGGGCCGGAAAGTCGTTATTGACACGGGTCGTCCATGCCTGGTCATACTGAATCAGAACGCCCTTCTGCAGATAGGCTGTGGACACCGCTATTAAAGCCTCCTCCGCGGAAATATCATAGATTCTGTCCGCCGCCGCTTCCTGGCTGTACGGATAATGCAGAAAATCCGACGCCACCGCCTCCGTCTCCTGCTCCTTTTCCGCGCAGCCGGAGAGAACCCCCGCAAGAAGCACCGCCGTAAACAGCAGGAAAATCCGTTTATCCCCCTTCCTCATAGCTACACCTTCTTTCCTTCCTGTGATTTCATAAGTTCCTCAAATTCCCTGTCCGAGCAGTACAGAATATGTCCCTCCTCAATGGTATGATAGGACGGCTCATTCCCCGGACCATATTGATGAACGGAAGGATCATAGATGATTTTCTTCCGTTTCCGCTCCAGGTATGGATCCGGCTGAGGCACCGCAGACAGCAGCGCTCTGGTATAGGGATGGGCCGGCCTTTGAAACAGCTGGTCGGCGTCCGCCACTTCCAGCAGTTTTCCGTAATACATCACCCCGATCCGGTCTGAAAAATATTTGACTACGCTCAGATTATGGGCAATAAATAAAATGGTCAGCCCTAAGTCCTCCTTTAGCTCATTTAACAGGTTGATGACCTGGGCCTGCACGGAAACGTCCAGGGCGGATACCGGCTCGTCCGCGATGATCATCCCCGGATTTACGGCCAGGGCCCTGGCAATACCGATTCTCTGCCGCTGACCGCCGGAAAATTCATGGGGATAGCGGGTGGCATGCTCCGGGGTAAGGCCTACCCGCACCAAAAGCCCCTTCACGATCCTGTGCCGCTCTTCCTTGTCCTTAACGCCCCTCAGCTTCAGCCCTTCCCCAATGATGTCCTGTACGGTCATACGGGGATTCAGGCTGGCGATGGGGTCCTGGAACACCATGGCAATATGGTCCGTAATATACTTTCTCTTTTCTCTGGTCAGCTTCCCGTGAATAGGCTTTCCGTCATAATACATTTCACCGGAGGTGGGCTGATACAGACGTATGATACAGCGGCCGGTGGTAGTCTTACCGCATCCGCTCTCCCCTACCAGTCCGAAGGTCTCCCCCTTCCGGACGGCAAAGGAGACATGGTCCACCGCGTGAACGCAGCTTTTCCTGGCGCCCGTGCCGTAAAAGTCCATGCAAAGATTGGAAACCTCTAAAATCGGCCTGTTTTCCTTCTCGCTCATGCTCCTTCCCTCTCCTCCTTCATTCTTTGAATGCGGTGCTTTAGCACCTCCGGCAGCTCCACCTTGGGCGCCTTGGGATGTAACAGCCAGGTGGCCGCGTAATGGGTATCCGAAACCTTGAAAAAGGGCGGCTCCTGTTCAAAATCAATCTCCATGGCGTACCGGTTTCTGGGGGCAAAGGCGTCCCCCTTTGGCGGATACATCATATTGGGCGGAGCGCCGGGGATGGAAAATAATTTTTCCTTGGTATCCAGGTCCGGCATGGAGCTTAACAGCGCCCAGGTATAGGGATGGGCCGGCTCATAGAAAATATCGTCCACGGTGCCGTACTCCACGATTTTCCCGGCATACATCACGCACACCCGGTCCGCAATGCCGGCCACCACGCCCAGATCGTGGGTAATAAAGATGACGGACAGATCATGCTCTGCCTTCAATTCTTTAATCTTGTCCAGAATGCGGCTCTGAATCGTCACGTCCAGGGCTGTTGTGGGCTCGTCACAGATCAATATTTCCGGATTGCAGGCCAGGGCTATGGCGATCACGATTCTCTGGCGCATACCGCCGGAAAACTGAAAGGGATACTGGGAGAACTTGGTCTCCGGCTCCGGAATCCCCACGTCCTCCATAAGGGCAATGGCCCTTTTTTTCGCTTCCCCGTTACTCATATGTTCATTTTTCTTCAAGGCTTCACAAATCTGTTTGCCCACCTTCTGGATGGGATTTAAGGCTGACAGGGGGTCCTGGAACACCAGAGAAATATGCTTGCCCCGGATGTCATAAAACTCCTTCTCCTTCAGCTTCGTCAGATCCTTCCCGTTATACAGTATCTCGCCGGAAGTGATTCTGGCGTTGGAGGGCAGGATTCCCAGAATAGCCTTTGTGGTCACGGACTTCCCGGAACCGCTCTCCCCTACGATGGCCAGGGTCTCCCCCTTCTTCAGTTCAAAATTCACCCCCCGCACCGCCTGTACGGTGCCGGCCCAGGCCCGGAAATTCACCCGAAGGTCTTTCACTTGAATCATTGTCTCTCCCATATCGTTCCTCCTTACGCTCCACGCAGGGTGGGGTCAAAAGCGTCCCGCAGACCGTTGGACATCAGATTAAAGCACACCATCAGAATGGAAATAATAATGGCCGGGAACAGTACCTGGGTTGGGTAGGTCAGAATCACCTTCTGCCCGTCCGCCAGCAGCATACCGATGGAGGTCTCCGGCGGCTTGATACCCAGTCCCAGGAATGCCAGGAAGGACTCGGTAAAAATCGCGCTGGGGATGGCTGTCATCACCCGGGTGATCACCGGCCCTACGGCATTGGGCAGGATATGTACAAAAATCAGTTTCCGGTCCGTGACGCCCAGAGAGCGGGCCGCCAGCACATATTCTCTGCCCTTGTAGCGGTAGAACTGGGACCTTATGAGGGTGGCCGTGGCAACCCAGTTCTGCACAAGCAGGGCGCACACAATGGAGACCAGCCCCGAGCCGAAATACAGGATAAACAGCGTGACCAGCACAATCTGAGGGATGGCGTTGATGACCTCACAGATACGCATCATGACCATGTCCACCTTCCCGCCGTAATACCCTGCAATACTTCCGAATATAATGCCAATGATACAGTTGGTGATGGCAGATAAGAATCCGATCAGCAGAGAAATCCGGGTACCACGCCACAGCCTGGTCCACAGATCCCTGCCCAGGTAATCCGTGCCGAAATAATGGTAGGTATCGTCCTCCACACCGGTGTATTTATAGTAATCCACCTTGACGCTCACCACCTCCACGCCGCGGATTTCCTCCACATCCGTGCCGATTTCCAGGATACTTCCCTCCGGGAACTCGTCCAGACTGTCCTTTCGGCAGCTGGTAAGCCACCGGGATCCGTCCAGAATCCCCAACTTCTCCAGACCCGGCATTTTCGGCGGCAGATTGGCCTCCTCCGGATTCTGGTCGTTGTATCCATAGGGCGTCATGGCAGGCCCGGCAAACGCCATGAAAATCACCAGCAGAACGCCGGCCAGGGCCACCATGGAGACCTTGTTCTTCGAAAACCGCAAAAAGGCGTCCTTCAAAAAGCCTATGGGCTTTCCTTTAAATTTTTCATCCGATTCATCCATATCCAGATTCACCAATCTGAATTTTTCCTCGGGAATTTCCATGAGTTCGGGAGCCAGTCCCGTGTATTCTTCCTTATGCATCCTTGCTGCCTCCCATCCGGATCCGCGGGTCAATCAGTCCATAGGAAATATCCACCAGAAGGATTGCCGCCAGACTGATCAAGGTGTAGTAAATCAGCGACGCCAGGGTCACGGAGTAGTCGGCCACGTTGATGGAGCGCACCGTAATACCGCCCAGACCCGGAATGCCAAAGATACTTTCTACCACGAGGCTTCCTCCCATAATGCTGATAAAGGCCGGAACGATCACATTCACCACCGGCACCAGGGAATTCCGCAGGGCATGGCGCATGGTGGCCTGTACCCGGGTCAGCCCCTTGGTGCGGGCCAGCAGCATATAATCCGAGTTCAAGGACTCGGAGAGCTCTGCCCGCAGGTAACGGGTGATGGTGGCAATGGGGCTGAAGGACAGGGCCAGCACAGGCAGAAAGGTGGTTGTGATCCGCGGCAGGCTGTCATCGTAAATCAGCGGGAACCATCCCCACTTATAGGCCACAAAGTATTGAAGCCCTGTGGCCATGACAAAGGATGGGATGGAGATAAAGAGTACCACCAGAAAGGAAACGGCATGGTCCACGATTCCGTTTTTCTTCAGAGCCGCCAGCGTGCCGAAGGCAATCCCTATGGGCACCGAAATCAGCAACGACAAGAACCCCAGGTACAGCGTGATGGGAATCCGCTCCGCCAGGATGTCCCACACGCTGACATTGACATACAGCTTTAAGGAAACGCCCCAGTCCCACTCGGTCACAATCCCTTTTAAGAACAGAAGGTACTGCTCCCAGATTGGCTTGTCCATGTTATATTTTGCATAAATCAAATCCCGCATATCGGCGCTTAAGTTCTCCTCCACGCCATCCAGGATTCCCCCCGGCATCAGCCGCATCATGAAAAACGCAGCTGTCATCACTACGAACAGTACAATGAAAATACCGGCAATACGTTTTAATATGTATTTTGCCATATCCTGCCCTCTCCTACATTACTCCGTCACAAACTCCGCATAGTCCGTCATCCATCCGCCGCCCGGAACACGCTCCGTCACCGGAAGCTGCACATGCTCGTCCAGCAGCCATGCGTTGGGTATCTCAAATACCGGGCAGGTAATATAATCCTCATAAATCAGAATCTGTTCCATCTGCTGCACCAGGGAAATCAGGTAATCATTATCGTTCAGTGCCTGCTCGCCGTATACGGCCTCCTGATACAGGGCGTCCACCCGCTCGTTGTTGTTATACTCATTGGCGTTTGGATAGCCGGTGGTATAGAATTTCAAAGCATCCGTCAAAATATTGTCCACCGGCACATAGCCTTCGATGGCCAGCTCATAGGAGTTGGGATTGCTGGTCCAGCCCTTTCTCTGGGAATAAGCAACGGTGGTGGGCTTGGGATCCAGGGTCAAGGTAAAGGAATCGCCGAAAATCTCCTTCCAGCTGGTCTGTATATACTCCGCAATGGGCCTCTGGTTGGGGCTGCTCTCTGAAAAGATAACCGTCAGGTTTAAGGAAGTCAGACCACATTCCTCCATAGCCAGATCATAGCATTCCTTGGCATATTCCGGATCGTATCCGTAATTCTCCGGCAGATAGGCGGAACTGGATTCCAGGCTTCGGAAGGTGGTTCCGGATTCATCTACGATCATCTTCGTACCCAAAATGTAGGTGGCCGGAATGGCGTTTCGCAAAGCCGCAATGGACTCCCTGTCGGTGGCGTAGAACAAAGCCTTGCGGAAATTCAGATTATTTAAAATACCGTTATTGTCGGTGTTGCGGTTATTGATGAGAACGTTTAACTGCTGCAAGGGCGGGTCAGACATATATCTGGGATCCTGCAGATAATTTTCAATTTCCGCGGAGCCTAAGGCTACCTGTGTCAATTCGCCCTGCAAAAACAACTCCAGCGCCGTATTGTTATCCGCCACCACCCGGTACACGATACCCGGCAGCTTGATCAGATCCGCATGCACATAGTCCGGGTTCTTCTCCAGCACATATTTGGAGTCGGTGACCCATTCTGTCAGAATATACTCTCCGCAGCTCATGTATTTGTCCAGGCTGGATCCATAGCTGTTGACCGCGTGGGAAGAATCCCAGCAGCTTTCATAGGTGGCCTGATGGACCAGCATGGTACTGGGCATATTAAAATGCTGCTTTATCTTCTCCGCGTTGGTCTTGTACTCCGTGATGATCTGGATGGTATAATCGCCGGTCTTTTTGATTCCCACATCCTCCCAGGAAACCGGGGAATTGCCGGGGGCGTACTGTTCCAGATAGGCGGCCGCGTTTTGAATCTCGACCAGGCCGTTGGCTGCCTTGGAGCCCTCGGTGTAGAGCTGTTCAGGGTCTAAGGCCGTCTGCATACTGAAAATAAAATCATCCGCCGTAATGGCGTCTCCATTCTGCCATTTGGCATTTTCCCTTAGGGTAATCTCCCAGGTAGTGCCGGCGTCCCCATCCAGGCACACCGGGTCGGAGACTGCCAGCTCTCCCTCCAGGGAGGCGCCGCCATTCCCGTCCGGGACGTAATTGTAAAGCCTCAACCCGCTTCGGGAATACAGTTCGGTGCTGGTGCCGTCGGCGTCCGTCAGAAAGTTCATAGTGGCGATGGAAGCCGTCAGATAAGTCTTGTAATACCCTTCGTAATCTCCCTCCGCACTGGTGTTGCCGCCTTCATTGTCCCCATTGCCATCCCCCGACGGCGAGCCGCCGCAGCCGGAAAGCAAAAGCGCCAGCAACAGCAGCATACACATAAATCTGGTTTTTCTTTTTTTACTTGTGTGTTTCATGGATATGTCCTCCTTCTTTATTCATAACAGCATAGACGTAATGTCTTTTGCCGTATAAATCCCACGTTTGTCTTTCTTTTTATTTCGAAAGTATTTACTTTTCTTTACGAATATGATAAATTCAAATCAGTTGCACTGTTTCCCCTCATATGATTTTCAAAGTTTTGTTATATTACGGAAAGGAAAAGCCATGTCAAATTCAGCCCGAAAATTAAACGAACGGCGCCGCACGATTCTCTCCCTGCTCTCCAGGGACGGAAATATCCATGTGGCTCAGATCAGCAAACAGCTTGGAGTCAGCGAGGTCACCATCCGCAAGGATCTGGAATTCTTAGAGCAGGAGGGGCTTCTGGAGCGCACCCACGGCGGCGCCATCCCCATACAAAGCGCCATTTTCAACTTTACCGGAACCGGAACCCGAACCTCCAACGCGGAGGCCAAAACCCGGCTGGCCGAAGCGGCGGTTTCCTTGATCCAGAATAACGACACGCTCCTACTAAACGACGGCTCCTCCAACTACTTTATCGCAATGGAGTTAGCCAGGACCGCTGCCGAAAAAAATCTCAGAGTTTTGACCAACTCCCTTAACATCGCCAGCACACTGGCAGGAAAAGGGGACATCCAGTCCATCCTGCTGGGCGGTATTTTAAACGCAAGACATACCTTTACCTATGGCAGCGACGTCTTAAAGCAGATGGAATACTATCGCGCCGACAAGCTCTTCCTCTCCGTGGACGGTGTGGATGTAAAGGGCGGCGTAACCACCCGCCATGCCGAGGACGCAACGCTGCTGCAGATGATGATTGAGCGCTCCCGCCAGGTCATCATCGTGGCGGATTACTCCAAAATCGGATACGAGGGCTTCTTCCGGATCATTCCCCTCTCGGCCATGGACACCCTGATCACCAACCGAAATGCCAATCCGGAGGCGCTGGAAGAGATTGCCGCTCAGGGCGTACAGATCATCACCATATGATTGCTTTCGTTTCTTTTCGTTTTGTTGCTGTGCTTAATCTTGTTTCATTTGTTTCGAAAACCATTGTTTTTTGCTTCGGTTTTTATTGATATTTCCATTTTTCCAAAACTTTTTCAAGTTTTTTTCATTATATCATCTTCTATTTCTGTTGTAAATCAGTATTTTTTACCAATTCATTCTTTTGTTTTTTATACAATTATAACAAGTGGTGAAACTTATAACCGAAACTATTCGAAACCTTTCTGATATCAAACGAACGTCTTTCTGGAAAATTCATGAAGGTTCAGAAAACAAAGATTTTAAAAAGCCGAAGGCTCCAGCTTCTTTTTACTGGCGCCTCCGGCTTTTTTGACTTGATATTTCCATTACTACCTTATCACAGTTATCGCAATCCGATAATCCACTATATCGCCCTGGTATACTCCTTCAGCCAGACATTCTCCTCCTCCGTCATATAAGGAGCCAGCGTCTCATACACCCGCTTGTGATACTCATTGAGCCGCCGTCTCTCCGCCAGGCTCATCTCCTCCGGCAGAATGGCGTCAAGGTCAATGGGCGCATAGGTGATATTTTCAAAATACATAAACTGGCCGTACTCGTTCTTCTCGCCCTTTTTGCAGATCAGCTCATTCTCCGTGCGGATACCGTACTTCCCTTCCAGGTAAACGCCGGGCTCATCGGTGGTGACCATGCCCTCTTCCAACACAGCGCTGTCATTCCGCTCCTGCACCACCTTCCAGCGGAAGCCGTTGGGTCCCTCATGAACATTTAAAATGTGTCCCACGCCGTGTCCGGTGCCGCACTTATAGTCAAGCCCCATGTCCCACAGCGGGCCCCTGGCCAGAATATCCAGATTAATTCCCCGGCAGCCGTAGAGGAATCTTGCGTCCGCCAGATTTAAGTTTGCCCGGCACACCGCAGTAAAATGCAGCTTTTCCTCCTCCGTCAGCGCACCCAGTGCAATGGTTCTCGTTATATCCGTGGTCCCCTCCAGATAATGTCCGCCGGAATCCACCAGCAGAAAGCCCTGGGGCTTCAACACCGCGTTGGACTCCGGTGTGGCGCTGTAGTGCATCATAGCGGCATTGGGGCCGTAAGCGCTGATGGTGTCAAAGCTTAAGTCCAGAAAATGCTCCTGCTCTTTTCTTCGCTCCGCCAGATAGTCGGAAGCGGAAATTTCGCTGATTTCCATTTTGCCTATATTTTTCTTCAGCCAGTACATGAACTTTGTGAAGGCTACGCCGTCCTTGATGTGGGCCTTTTTGGTATTTTCAAGCTCCACCTGGTTTTTTACCGCCTTCATGAGCATGGTGGGATTTTCTTTGTTCACAACCTTTATTTCCGGCTTTAAGCTGTGGCAGATACGGAAGTTTACCACCGACTTATCCATCAGCACCACTTCCCGGGCATCCAGAGCCTCCACGTCCCCATAAATATCGTTGTAGCCCTTCACCTGAATACCATTAATTTTAAGATAGGTCCGTAACTCGTCATTAAGCACCGCCTCATTCACATACCAGCAGCAGCCGTCTCCGGTTACCATCACAAAGGACAGAACCACCGGCACATGGTCGATATCGCCTCCCCGGACATTCAAAAGCCACGCGATATCATAGAGGGAGGTCAGAATGTGAACCGTGGCCTTCTCCGCCTCCATCTTCTCCCGCAGCCGTTTTAATTTTTCCCCGGTACTCTCCCCTTCATACTCCGGTGCCAGTAAAAATGCCGGTTCTGTCGGGAGGTCAGGACGGTCCTTCCAGATTATGCCCACCAAATCCTCGTCCACATGAAGACGTCCTTTTTTCTCCTTTGCCATGGCCTCATACTCGTCCCCGGCCTTGCCGTTTATGACTCGTCCGTCGAAGCCCAGACACTGGCCTTCCTTCCAGTTCTGTTCCACATATTCTTTTACGGTGGGTACACCCTCCTCGCCCATCTTAAAGAGTGTGACCGGGGTACCTTTCAGTTGATTTTCAGCCTGGATAAAATACCTGCCGTCGGTCCACAAGCCCGCCTCCGACCTGGTGATGACCGCTGTGCCTGCGGAACCCGTAAAGCCGGTAATATACTTTCTGGCCTTGAAATAGTCTCCCACATACTCGGACTCGTGGAAATCGGAAGTGGGAACGATATAAATGTCAATTCCCCGAGCCTGCATCTCCCGGCGCAAGGCTTCAATTCTTTCTGCTATCATATCTGTCGCGCTCCTTTACAATTCAAATTTTCGCGCCCTGTCAAGGATTACACCGCTTGCAGGGGCTGTAGCCCTCACTGAGAATGGTATCTCTGGCTTCCGTGGAATACTCCTTATTCTCCTCTTTGATATCCTCCACGCTGCCGCAATCCGGAAGGTGGAATTTCATGGTATTGGTGTTCAGCACATACTGCGCGTTCTGATCTTCCCCCGAACCGCCGCCGGTGTCTGCCACGCCATCCGCTTCCGTCTCATGGGCCGCCTCCGCAATCTCTGCCCCGCTGCGGTAATCCATGGAAGGCTCCTGGGCAAAGCGGATTGTTTCGCCGTCGCTGACCGCGGTAATGGTTCCCTGCAGATCCGTCCGAAACAGGCCGGCCCCAAGCTTCTGCACCTCCAGCAGCACGGACGCGTCCGGGTGGCCGTAGCTGTTGCCAGCCCCGCAGCTTATGACTACATAGTCCGGGGATACGGCCTCCAGAAATTCCTGGCTGTTGGAGTATTGGCTGCCGTGATGGTTGGCGGCGAACACATCGCTCTGAAGCTCTGTTCCAAAATACAGAAGATCCTGTTCGCTTTCCTCCGTACAGTCTCCGCACAGCAGAAAACTATTCTGCCCATATTCCAGACGGATGCCAAGGGACTTGGAATTATCATCCTCGTATTCGTAGGTTGCCGGGCTTACGACGCGAAAGCTGCTGTCCCCGAAGGAAAAACTATCCCCCAGCACAGAGTAGGTTACGGGAATTCCTTTTTCTTCTACTACGGACCGGAAGGACTCGTAAAGTTTCGTATCCCCCTCATAATCCGGAGCCAGCACCTGTTTGCAGGAAAAGGCGTTGAGTACGCCGATGACCCCGGCCAGATGGTCCGAATCGTAGTGGGATACCACCACATAGTCAAGCTCCGTAACCCCCTGCTCTTTCAAAAAGCTGACCACAAAGGAGGATGTCTCCCGGTCTCCGCCGTCCACCAGCATGGTATGCCCATCCTGTCGGATCAACGCTGCGCTGCCCTGGCCCACATCCAGAAACCGCACCGTCAGATCTCCCTGGGCAGCTTTGACATTTTCATCCAGAGAAAAAGCGGATACCTCCGTATCCGCCTGCTCTCTCTCCGCTTCGCCGCTTGCGTCTCCCGCTTCATTGGAAGCCGGAAAATCCGCCGTTTCCCGGTTCCCGGAACTGCCTGTCCCGCAGCCCAAAGCCGTCAGCAGACACACCGTCATAAGAAGGGCGAAAAGGCTTCTGGATACGTTCTTTAAAACTTCTCTCAAACTTATCACCTTAACTTCCTGTTTCTATAGTAAACGACAAATAAATTTTCCGTTTACTATAGCCCCTCCCCTATCTTAGCACAGCTGCCGCAGGATTTCCAGATAAATTTCCTGCCCCGCTTTGAATTACCATTTGCCTCATTTTTTCAAATCAAATATCGCAACCGTATCAACCAATTGCATTATACTGTTTTCCGGATAATCAATTGTCAGATATAAATATACACTATTAGAATTGCCTGGTACTGTATATATCTGTCCGGTTGTGGCATATTCAAAGACAAATTCACAATCATGTTTTGGTAAAATTCCGCTTATATACTTAATTTCACCATAATACTCACATTCCTCCGGTAATGGTTCTTGACATAGCTGTCCTTCGCGCCATTCATATATGTTGTCTCCCACCATTACAGTAGGAACGATTGTCTTATCTGTATTACTGTAACCTTCAAATTCTTGTGACTTTTCATTTGATTTTGCATTTTGATATAGTACTATTCCACCAATAATAACGCTAATGATAACAACTATAAAAATTGCTATTCGTTTCTTAGTATACATCTAATTCTTCCTTTATTTTATTGCAGTGTCCAAAATCTACATATTTTGATGACAAAATTATTCATTGAACTGTAAGTAAAAAATAGGTATAAAATCTCCGTTTTTGTACCTTTGAAGATTGATATATCCCATATTCATACCTCCCTTATGAAAATCTATTTGATCCGTTAACGTGTATACGGAATTCTCGCTTTCCACAAAATGACGCACATACCTTAAATTGGCTTTTTAAAATGTTTTATTCTATTTTTATATTTCTTTGCGAAACAGTCCTACCTGTTCCGGCTTTGCACCCCGCTACAGAATTTCCAGATAAATCTCCAGCGTCCCACCGCAGACCATTCCTTCCTCCTCTGCTTCCCGGCCTGTCATATCCACAAAGCAGGTCTTACAGCGCGCTCTCCCGCCCGCCAGCATATGCCGGGCCTGGCTTTTGACCTCCGCCTCCATGCAGCCGCCGCCGATGGTACCGAGACTGCTGCCATCAGCAAAGATTATCATTTTCGTCCCCGCCTGCCGGGGCGCGGAGCCCTTTCTTGCAATGATAGTGGCCAGCACCGCCGACTGCCGGTGTTCCTCCGAAAACAGCCAGTCCGCCAGTTCCTTTTCGTAGGCCACCTGCCGTTTCTTTTGGTTCTTTTCCTGAATCACCTCCGCCAGAACGGACACGCCGATTTCCGCCGGGGTCACCGCCGAGATGGGCAGCCCTACGGGAGCGTGAAGACGCTCTATCCGTTCTTCCGCAAAGCCCTCCTCTCGCAGTTGCTCTTTGATCTTCCTCACCCGGGAACGGCTTCCCATCATGCCAAGATAGGCGTATTCCCTGGTCAGCAGCTGCCGCAGGCAATCCAGATCGTGCCGGTGCCCCCGGGTCATGATCACCACATAGGTATCAAGATCGGTCTTTAAGTCTTTCAGTCCGTGGGTGAAATCATCGCAGATGATCTCATCCGCCCCGGCCTTTAAAGCTGCCTGGGCAAAGTCCGGCCGGTCCTCCACCACCGTAATATGAAATTCCGTCATCTTCGCAATGGCAAGGGTGGCCAGGGACACATGACCGCCGCCGCAGAGCACCATTTTCTTCCTGGTTCCCAGAGCCTCCACAAAGACCCGGCCCCGGGCCGTCTCCCGCAGGCCCGGGCCATTTTCCGCAGCACTCGGGCCATTTTTCGAAAGACCCGGGCCATTTTCCGCAGCACGGGAGAACTCCGCCCCAAGTTCCCGCAAAATTTCCTCGGGAAATCCCTCCGTCCGGTACAGCACGCCCTCCTCCGAGAACACCGCCTTTTCTCCGGCTATCTCCCCGTCAATTCCCACCGCCGTCCGGTAGTTCTTATCTGCCGAAAGCCCTGGGATCATCTCAAAAAAACGGTCCATTCGGTTACTCCTTTTCTTCCTTCGCCTCGCCCATGGCTTCTTCTAATTCCTCCGCTGTCTTATTTCCCTTTTTTCCCGGCAGAATCGAATTCAGCAGAATGGCGCAAATCGTAGCCACCACCACCGGCGATTTTCCGAACACAGTACTCACCCACCCGGGAAAATGGGATAACGCCTCGGGCACCAGGGTGATCCCCATGCCGAGAGCCACGGAAAGCCCCACAATGGAGGTGTTCCGGTAATTCATTTCCTCGGTGGTCAGAAGCTTCACACCCGTCATGGTGATGGAGGCAAAGACCGAGATGGTGGCGCCGCCCAGTACACACTGGGGTATGGTGGTGAGTATCGCGGAAAATTTCGGAAACAGTCCGGCCAATATGATCACCACCGAAGCGATACCGAATACCACGCGGTTGATGACCTTGGTAGTCACCACGATTCCCACGTTCTGACTGAAGGTGGCCGTGGGCAGTCCTCCGAAGAAGGAGGACAGAAGGTTAGTAACGCCGTAAGTGACAATTCCGCCACGAAGCTCCTCATCCTTGGGCAGCCGCCCCATACCGCCGGTAGTAGTGGCCGTAAAGTCGCCGATGGCCTGCACCGAATTGACCACAAACAGAATACCAAGGGTCGCAATGGCCGAAATATCGAATTTCATGCCGAAATGCAGAGGAATGGGAAGCTGAATGATCCCGGCCTGCCCGATGGATGAAAAATCCTGCATTCCGAAAAACATGCTGACAATGTAACCCACAACAATACCGATCAAAATAGACGCCAGCTTCCAAATGCCTTTTCCGAAATGGTTCAGAACCGTCACAACCGCCAGGGTGATCAAGGCCACCAGCCAGTTCTGCCAGCTTCCGTAATTAGCGCTGCTCTCGCCGCCCGCCATATATTTGATGGCGGTGGGATACAGGGACAGACCGATGGTAAATACCACCGTTCCCGTGATCAGCGGCGGGAAAAATTTTATCAGCCGCTTCACATTCAGCCCCACCAGTATCGCCAGAAAGCCGCCGATCAACTGGGCGCCGAACACAGTGGCCAGATCATAGCCGGAAACCAATGCGGACACGCTGGGAAGATAGGCAAAGCCCACCCCCAGAATAACCGGAAGGCCGCTTCCCAACAGCTTCCCTATGGGAAAAATCTGCAAAAGCGTAGAGATTCCCGCCATCATCAACGCCGCCTGCACCAGAATGATCCGGTCCTGGGAGGTCAGCCCGGCCACCTGAGAAACAATAATGGCAGGGGTCACGCACCCCACAATCATAGCCGCCACATGCTGCAATGCCAACGGAACTGCCTCCTTCATCCGGGGCACTCCCGTCTGTTCAAATACAGAGGCGTACTGCCTCTTTGCTTTTTTTGTCTCCATTCCCCTTCTTCTCCTGTTCCTTATTGATATTGCTTTAAATATTGAAGCAACATCTCCTCACATTTCGCGAAAAAAACCTCCACATCAAACCCGTTTTTCTCCACCAGCGTCTGCAGGCTTGCTCCCTGCATCATGGCGACGATGATAAAGGGCAGGATCTCCTTGGTCTCCTCATCCATACCGGGACAATAGCGGATGATCACTTCCCGGATATCATCCCGCCAACGCTCATAGGACTCCACAAAGCGGTCATGGATCTCCTCATCATTTTTCCCTTGAATCAGAAAGTCCAACTCCGCAAAATCATAGTCGCTCCGCTTGCTGATCAGAAACTTCTTCTGCTGAAAAAAGATATGCAGCTGGCTTTCCAGCGTATCCTCGCTCTGCTTTTTGTCCTGCTCCCGGATGTCATAGCACTGGGAAAGCACCCGTTCCTGGAGAGCCAGCAGCAAATCCTGCTTTGTCTTATAATAGTAATGGACATTGGACTGTACCACATCCGCCTTCTGGGCAATCAAATGCATTCTGGTTCCGCTGATCGTCTCCGCGTTGATGACCTTTAAGGCCGCGTTTAAAATGCGCTCCTGGGTATCAGCCCCTTTTACGCGCTCCATATACGGACTGCTCCTATGCCTTTACGGCAATGGCCTCGATCTCTACCAGAGCGCCTTTGGGAAGCTTTGCCACCTCCACGCAGGAACGCGCGGGGACCTCTCCTTTGAAATATTCGGCATAAATGGCGTTGACGGTTGCAAAATCGCCCATATTGTCAAGAAATACGGTGGTCTTTACTACATGGTCAAAATCGGAGCCTGCCGCTTTGAGAACGGCGTCCAGATTCTTAAGGCTCTGGTGGGTCTGTGCCTCCACGCCCTCCGGAAGCTCACCGCTTACCGGGTCTAAGCCAAGCTGTCCTGAGGTAAATACCAGTTCTCCGGTCTCCACCGCATGAACATAAGGTCCCACCGCTGCCGGTGCGTTGCTTGCGTTTACTGCTTTTTTCATGTTTGTTTTCCTCCTGTTGATGAAATAAATGATATGAACGGTTCCTAACGAAATTCTATCAGAATTTCGTTAGGAACAACTATATTTTGTTATAACCCGGACCGCCCTCTGTGTACATATCTTCCCTGCCCGGGGACGACCACCTGCCCCTCCCGGTATACCAGGGTCCCCCGCAGGAACACCTGCACGGGTTTTCCCTTGATCTTCATACCCTCATAGGGCGTATAGTCCACATTCTGAACCTGCGTCCCGGCGGAGATCACATCCTTCGCCTCCGGGTCCCAGACAACGATGTCAGCGTCGCTGCCCACCATCAGAGCGCCCTTCCTGGGATACATATCGAAGAGCTTCGCCGGATTTTCCGAAAGCACGCCGCAGAACTGCTCCTTTGTGATTTTTCCCGTGCCAACGCCGTAGGTGTACATCAGCACCGGCCGGTGCTCCACTCCGGGCAGTCCGTTGGGGATTTTAGTGAAATCCTTAAGTCCCCGCTCCTTCTGTCCATGAAAATGAAAGCTGCAATGGTCCGTGCCGATTGTATCAATCTCCCCGGCTGCCAGAGCCTTCCACAGGCAGTCCACATCCTCCTGTTTCCGAAGGGGCGGCGACAGCACGTACTTGGCGCTCTCAAAGCCCGCAAGCTCATATTTGGAATCCTCCAAAAGAAAATACTGGGGACAGGATTCCACATAGACCCGCTGGCCCTCCGCCCGGGCCGCCCGGACCACCTCGTAAGCCCTTCTGGTGCTCAGATGTACGATATTTACCGGCGTGCCGGCCATTCTGGCGATGGTCAAAAGACGGTAAACGGCCTCCGCTTCAATCTCCGCCGGGCGTGCTTTCGGATGGGCTTCCGGCCCCGTCTCTCCCCGGGCCAGAAGCTGCCCGGAAAGCTCTGTGATCAGCTCCCCGTTCTCGCAGTGGACGCCGATAATGCCGCCCTCATGCTCCACCGCCTGTAGTATTTCAAATATCTCCCCGTCGGAAACCTTTAAATTGTCGTAGGCCATATAAAGCTTGTAAGAGGTCACTCCCTCCCGGGTCATCAGCGGCAGTTCTTTTCTTACCGCCTCATTCCAGTCGGTGATGGACATATGGAATCCATAATCGCAGGAGCATTTTCCATCTGCCAGCCTGTGCCAGTTTCCAAGAGCCTCCATCAGGGTCTCGCCCTTCTCCTGGGTCGTAAAATCCAGAATCACCGTGGTTCCCCCCGCAATGGCCGCCCGGGTTCCCGTCGCGAAATCATCCGCCGTGTGAAAGGATCCCGCATCCAGATCAAAATGGGTGTGGGTGTCAATAAATCCCGGAAACAGAAGCTTTCCCTCCACCGGAATCACCTTCTCCCCCTGGGCGATAAGCCCTTCCCCAATCTCTGTAATGCGCTCTCCCCGAACGCGGATATCTCCCGCAAAACTCCCCTGAGGTGTAACGATGGTTCCGCCCTGAAGCAGTGTATCCATATGACGCGCCTCCTTTATAGCAGCAGATAGGAGTAATTCTCCCCGATACTTACGATGACATCCTTAAGGCCCGCAAACAACCCGCAGTCGTCACCGGTCAGCACTTCCTCCGTCACGCTGCCGGAAAGCCGTACTCTGGTCTTAAGGGTCTCCCTGTCCAGAATCACAAAACCGTCGTTTTCACTGTCCGCAAAGTCCTTCTCGTTAGCAAACAAGGTAAATTTCTCCTTGTAGGGCGCGCTGTCGTAGGGGCAGAAGCTCCTGCAGTTGCCGCACTCATTGCACATATAATCCACATGAATGATGGCCGGCATGGTATTTCCGGGAACCTTCACAGACACATTTGCCCGGTTGGGACATACATCCACACAGTTCTCACAGATATGGTTGCACTCCAGACAGCGCGCGTCCTCTTTGTCCGCCAGGCTGCTGTGCGCAAGAATACCCTTCTTATCTGCCGCCTGTTCCGGGTCGGTGTCAACGGTAATCTCGGCCCTGGCCTCCGCTCCCAGATAATGGTTCACGGCTGCCTGAGCGTCCCGGATCGCCATCACCACGGTGGCCGGTCCTTTTGCGCCGTCGCCGATGAGATAGATGCCTTCTTTGGAACTTTCCATGGCCTCGCTCAGCACCGGAACACCTTTTTCATCCAGGGCAATTCCCAGGGATTTATAATAGTCGGAATCCACCTTTTCTCCCAGGGAAGCGATTACGGTATCTGCCGGCACTTCCACTTCTTCCACCGTCACCACCGGCTTCTGCCGGCCCGAAACATCCATCTCCCCCAGCACCACCTTGTTGCAGACAAGCACGCCGTCCTTCTGACACTTTGGAGCCAGAAGTTCCAGGAATTCCACGCCGTCCTCCAGGGCAAGCCGGAGCTCTTCCTCGTCCGCGGGCATGTAGCGTTTGGTTCTCCGATATACCACGGAAACCTTCTTAACGCCGGGAAGCCTCTTTGCCGCTCTCGCTGCGTCCATAGCTGTGTTGCCGGCGCCGATGACCACCACATGTTCTCCGGCCTTGACGGTATCCGGCTGATTCTTACAGGCCCAGAGGAATTCTACCGCATTCCACTCCGCCTCTGTCTCAATACCCAGAGCCATGCCCTTGTTTGCGCCCACAGCCACAAATATCCCGTCGAAGCCCTCCGCCCGCAAGGCTTCCACATCCGTCACCGGATGGTTCAGCACGAACTTCACACCCAGAGCCCTTGCCAGCTCCACATCCTTCTCAATGGCTGAATCGGCGATACGAAAGCCCGGAATGACCTGCGCTACCACGCCGCCCAGGACGCCGGATTTTTCATAGACCGTCACGTCCACACCCGCTCTTGCCAGGAAATGAGCCGCCGCAATTCCCGCAGGACCTCCCCCGATGACAGCCGCTTTCTGTCCGGCAGACGCTCCGGAACCGGCCAATTCCCGCAGAACGTCTTCATAGCCGCCCTGGGCCGCCGCCAGCTTGGCTCCCCGGATATTGACGGATTCTTCATAAAAGTTTCGTGTACATTTGTCCATACACCGGTGATTGCAGATGGTTCCCGTGATGAAGGGCAGCGGATTCTTATCAAGAATGACTCTCAGGGCCTCCGCGTCCTTCCCTTCCCCTACCAGCTTCACATACGCCGGGATATCCTGGTGAATGGGACATCCCTCGCTGCAGGGGGCGGTAAAACAGTCAAGAAGAGGAACCTTCTTTGCCATTTTCCGGGAGGGCAGGGGCTTTATGGCCTTGCGGTGGTGCTCATCCTGCCGGATTTCCTCAATTAGACGCCCCAGCCCTTCCACGTCCACGCCGGTAAAGGGCTGATATTCCATAGCAGCCAGCTTCTCCGCCAACTGGATATCTCTCAGATATCCGCCGGGCTTCAGGAGGGTGGTGGCCACGGTGATGGGCCAGATCCCCAGGCTGAAAATCTTATCAATGTTGAAATAATCAGCTCCCCCGGAGTAGGAAATCCGAAGCTTCCCTTCAAAGGCCTCGGAGAGCTTATGGGCCACCGACAGGGACAGGGCGCACAGGGATTTTCCCGACATGTACATTTCCTGACTCGGCAGTTCTTCTCTGGTCACGTCCACCGGGAAGGTGTTGGTGATCTTCACACCGAATTCCACACCCTTCTCCTCACCGAGCTTCTGAAGCCGTCGAAGCATGGGAACGGCGTCCTCAAACTGCAGATCATCCTTAAAATGGAAGTCTCCGAACACCACGTAATCATAACCCATACTATCCATGATCTCTCTGGCTGTCTCATAGCCTAAGAGGGTGGGATTACACTTGATAAAGGTATTCAGATGTTTTTCCTCTATCAGGTACGTGGCAATGCTCTCAATCTCCTGGGGCGGACAGCCGTGGAGGGTGGACACGGTCACAGAGTTACAGATATTGGAAGAAATAGCCTCCACATCCTCCATCGTCACCCTGGAAAACCGGTGGATATTCTCCCTAAGCCACCCGATACTGCGTTTCCACTCCTCGGTGTCCTTCGCTTCCTTCATATTTTCAATAAAAGTATCAATCTTTTCCGACTGAATCCCCTTCAGATCGTAGCCCACGCTCATATTAAAGATGAATCCGTCGGAGGAACCCAGACCATACTCGATGGCCAGAACCTTCAGGGCAATCCATGCCTTTATGTACTCGTCTGCCGCGTCCGGCACCCGAAGCTCCGTAGACCACTCGCAGTTGTAGCACTCGTCCTCCGCCAGTATGCAGGGCTTTGCCACCGGCAAATCCTCCCCGTCCAGAATCTGCACGGTCTTAAGCTCGAAGAACCGGCAGCCGGTCACATAGGACGCTATGATATTCTGGGCAAGCTGGGTATTCGGTCCCGCTGCGGGGCCGAAGGGCGTCTCCATCTTCTCCCCGAAAAGTTCGGCAGATTTGTCCGGGTCGGCCCTGTACATCCGACGGACGCCAAACACTCTGTTATCCTTCTTTTTCTCCTCCAATACCCAGTTCATCAGATTCCCAAAGGGAATCGGTGTCATTCTGTCTCCCATAAAAATACCTCCTCGTATTTATCATCGTAATTGCCTGTCTGCACTCTGCTCCTGTGCGGGCCGCTATTTCATTATTCAGACTATGCATTTATGCTGTCCGCCAGCTCTTTTGCCGCCTGCCGGCAGTCCGCCATGGCCTTGGCCTCGTCGATACCCAGAAGCTCCCGGTCCTTCATCAGCACCTTGCCGTTACACATGGTGGTTACGATTTTGCTTCCGTTCATGCCGAACAGCATATGGCTGTTAATGTTTCCCGCGTGCATGGGGGTGAGCGGGTCGTATTCCGCCACCACGATATCCGCCGCCGCCCCTTCCTTCAGCACGCCCAGAGGCGTCTTGAAATAGCGGTTGGCAATTTTCGCGTTTCCCTCAAACAGCATGGCCGGAACCTCGCCCCAGGCTGCGTTGGCGTCGCACAGGGAATGCTTGTGCAGCACGTTGGCCACCTTATAGGACTCAAACATATCGTGGGTGTAACCGTCGGTTCCAAGGCCCGTTAAAATCCCCCGCTTAAATATCTCCATGGTGGGCGGGCAGCCGCAGGCATTGCCCATGTTGGATTCCGGGTTATGTACCACCATGGTATCGGTGGCCTTTAAAAGATCCATCTCCTGGCTGTTGATATAAATGCAGTGGGCCGTCAGAGTCTGGGGTCCTAAAATGTCATGATCCATCAGGCGGTTCACGATCCGCTTGCCGTAATGCTTCAGGCAGTGATGCAGATCCTCAATCCCCTCGGCCACATGGATGTGGGCACCCACGCCCTCCGGCATATTCTCCCGGCACAGGTCCATGGTCTTATCGGAAATGGTGAACTGGGCGTGCATGCCCATCATGGCCTTCACCATATCCCCCTCCTGCTTTGCGGCATATTTAATAAAATCAGCGTTTTCCTTCACGGAAGCTCTGGCTTTCTCCTCCCCGTCCCGGTCGGACACCTCATAACAGAGGCAGGCGCGCACCCCCAGCTCCCTGGCCGCGTCCGCAATGGCAAAAAGACTCCCCTCAATCTGCCCGAAGCTGGCATGATGGTCAAAGACCGTGGTCACGCCGTTCTTGATACAGTCTATGTAAGTAGCCACGGCGGAAAGTCTCGTCTGCTCCAAAGTCAGGTGTCGGTCAATGGTCCACCACATACCGTCCAGGATATCCAGAAATCCCCTGGGATCATATCCTTTTATGGAAAGGCCTCTTGCAAAAGCGCTGTAGATATGCTCATGGGTGTTGATCAACCCCGGCATGATCAGCCTGCCCCCCACATCCATCACTTCCGCGTCAGGATATTCCTTTTTCAGGTCCTCAAAGTCTCCTACCCTGACAATTTTTGTCCCGTCCGTAAGCACGCCCCCATTCGCGATCATCGGACAGGCTTCCTCTCTTGTGATCACCGTTCCGTTCCCAATCAGTATCATACGCTTCTCCCTTCTGCTATGTGCTCAGAATTGCTTGACTATTTAATCTAATTACACTCTATCATATATTATGAAAAAAAGCAACATCAAAAATCTCACTTTTTTTGTTTTTACCTAAAATTTTTTTAGATTTGGTATTGCTTTTTATTTTTTTTGTGTTATGATAAAGGCAAGACGGGAAACCCGGACCGAACATTCTCGCCCGGAGGCGGAAAGCCGGTACCCGGCGCGTGCTCCAGATGTTTTGACATAGAAAGGATTTTACTATGAGTAATACGCTAGAATTTCTAAAACAGATGGCTCGTGCCCTTTCCAGACAATTCGGCAGCAACTGCGAGATTGTCATCCACGACCTGACCAAGAAGAGCATCAACAAGTCCATCGTATATATTGAAAACGGACAGATCACCAACCGCAAACTGGGAGACGGCCCCTCCCACATTGTCCTGGAGACCCTGCAGAAGGACCCGGCGCAGATCCAGGACCAGCTTGGATATCTTACCAGGACCAATGACGGCAAGACCTTAAAGTCCAGCACCATCTTCGTGCGGGAGGAAACCACCGGCCGGGTCAATTACATTTTTTCCATAAATTATGATATCACCAATCTTCTTTATTTAGAAGAAAGCCTCAAATCCTTAACCGGCTTTGAAGAGGAGGCCATACCACGGAAGGAGCCGGAACGCATTACCCAGAACGTCAACGATCTTCTGGACGATCTGATTGCCCAGTCCGTAAAGCTGGTGGGAAAGCCCGTCGCTCTTATGAACAAGGAGGAGAAGGTGGCGGCCATCCGCTTTTTAAATGACTCCGGCGCATTTCTGATCACAAAGTCCGGAGATAAGATATCCAAATTCTTCGGCATTTCCAAATATACCTTGTACAGCTACCTGGACACCAGCAAAAATTAAAATAAAGGAGGGTATTTTACATGAAAGAAATCAAATGGACCAAAAACACTATGCCAAAGACGGCGGATGGGAATCTGCCCGTGATGGCCCTCACCGAGGTAGAGAAAGCCCATGCTTTCCACAGGACCATCCCGGGTTACGCTCCCACTCCTTTGGCACGCCTCACCCACATGGCGGATTATCTGGGACTCTCCGACGTGTGTATCAAGGATGAGTCCTACCGGTTCGGTCTCAACGCCTTCAAGGTGCTGGGCGGCTCCTTCGCAATGGCCAAATACATTGCCAGTAAGACCGGCAGAGACATCAGCGAGCTTGACTTCGACACCTTAACCTCCGACAAGCTCCGGGAGGAATTCGGCCAGGCCACCTTCTTCACCGCCACCGACGGCAACCACGGACGGGGCGTTGCCTGGGCAGCCAACCGTCTGAACCAGAAAGCTGTGGTATTCATGCCCAAAGGTTCCACCGAGACGAGATTGAAAAATATCCAGGCTGAAAACGCCACCGCCACCATCGAGGAAGTCAACTACGACGAATGCGTGCGCATGGCCGCTGCTGCCGCCGCAAAAACTCCAAACGGCGTAGTAGTCCAGGATACCGCCTGGAAGGGATATGAGGAGATTCCCTCCTGGATCATGCAGGGCTACGGAACCATGGCCCTGGAAGCCAGCGGACAGCTTGCCGATTACGGCATTGACCGGCCCACCCACATCTTCGTTCAGGCCGGCGTAGGCTCTCTGGCGGGGGCTGTGCAGGGGTACTTCGCCAACAAATATTCCGACAAGCCTCCCACCGTGATCGTGGTGGAAGCTGACGCGGGAGCCTGCCTCTACAAAGGCGCTGTGCAGGGTGACGGGGAAGAAGCCATCGTAGACGGCGATATGCAGACCATCATGGCCGGGCTGGCCTGCGGAGAGCCCAACACCATCTCCTGGGACATTTTAAAGAACCACGTATCCATATTCGCCGCAGCTCCCGACTGGGTGGCCGCCAAGGGCATGCGCATGCTGGCCGCCCCTATCAAGGGCGATGTGCAGGTAACCTCCGGTGAATCCGGCGCCGCGCCCTTCGGCGTGCTGGTGGAAATCATGACAAATCCGGCTTATGCCGATTTGAAGGAGGCCTTAGACCTCAATAAAGAATCCAGAGTACTGCTCTTCTCCACCGAGGGCGATACCGACCCGGACCGCTACAAGGAAATCGTGTGGGACGGCAAACAATATTTATAAACCATAAACAATCATAAAAAAGGAGGGTTTTACAAATGGACTTAAACAAAATCAAAGAAGCCGCGCAAAGCTACGAGAAGGACATGACTGCGTTCCTTCGGGCCATCGTGAGAAATCCCGGCGAAAGCTGCCAGGAAAAGGCCCACATTGAGACCATCGCCGCCGAGATGAAAAAGGTGGGCTTTGACGAGGTGACCATCGACCCCCAGGGCAACGTCATCGGCTACATGGGAACTGGCGATAAAATCATCGCCTTCGACGCGCACATCGACACCGTAGGAATCGGAAACATTGAGAACTGGACCTTCGACCCCTATGAAGGCTACGAGACCGACACCGAAATCGGCGGCCGGGGCGTATCCGATCAGCTCGGCGGAATCGTATCCGCCGTATACGGGGCCAGGATCATGAAGGATATGAATCTGATCCCCGAGGGCTGCAAAATCATGGTGGTTGGTACCGTTCAGGAGGAGGACTGCGACGGTCTCTGCTGGCAGTACATCATCAACGAAGATAAAATCCGTCCGGCATTCGTGGTTTCCACCGAGCCCACCGACGGCGGTATCTACCGGGGACAGCGAGGACGTATGGAAATCCGCGTGGACGTGAAGGGTATCTCCTGCCACGGCTCCGCTCCCGAACGGGGAGACAACGCCATCTTTAAGATGGCCGACATTCTCCAGGATGTCCGGGCCTTAAATGAAAATGACGCGGAGGATGACACCGAAATCAAGGGCCTTGTGAAAATGTTAGACCCCAAATACAACAAGGACTGGGAGGAAGCCCGCTTCCTGGGCCGGGGCACCGTTACCGTCTCCGAGATTTTCTACACCTCCCCCAGCCGCTGCGCCGTGGCCGACTCCTGCTCCGTTTCCCTGGACCGCCGGATGACCTTCGGGGAGACCTGGGAAAGCTGTCTGGACGAGATTCGCGCCCTGCCCAGCGTACAGAAATACGGGGATGATGTAAAGGTTTCCATGTACAATTACGACAGGCCCTCCTACACCGGCTGTGTATACGAGATCGAATGCTACTTCCCCACCTGGGCCATCCCCAAGGACCACAAGGTGACCAGGGCTCTGGAAAATGCCTACACCAGCCTTTACGGCGATTCCCGCATTGGCGCCGAGGAAACCCTGGAAATGCGCAGAGCCCGCCCGCTGACCGACAAATGGACCTTCTCCACCAACGGCGTTTCCATCATGGGAAGAAACGGGATCCCCTGCATCGGCTTCGGCCCCGGCGCGGAGGCTCAGGCCCACGCGCCCAACGAGAAGACCTGGAAACAGGACCTTGTGACCTGCGCAGCCGTCTATGCGGCGCTGCCGGGTATGTACTGCCAGGAATAAACTACATAAATTTCATGTAATAATATCAAAGACCCAGGGTCATGCGTTCCATCCCCCATGACTTTGGGAACCCTGGGTCAAGAACATTTCGTCCCATGCATTTTTATCCGAAACCCTTTAAAACCATTTTTTTTAAAAAGGAGAACACACTATGAAAACTTTACAGGATTACATCGACAAGCTCAATGCCTTAAATTTCAAGGAAATGTACAACAACGACTTTTTCCTGACCTGGGAAAAATCCGATGACGAGCTTGAGGCCGTATTCACCATTGCCGACGCTCTGCGCTTCATGCGGGAAAACAACATTTCCACCAAAGTATTTGAGAGCGGCTTAGGAATTTCCCTGTTCCGTGACAACTCCACCCGCACCCGCTTTTCCTTCGCTTCCGCCTGCAATCTTCTGGGCCTGGAAGTTCAGGATTTAGATGAAGGAAAATCTCAGGTAGCCCACGGCGAAACCGTCCGGGAGACTGCCAACATGGTTTCCTTTATGGCGGATGTGATCGGTATCCGTGACGACATGTACATCGGAAAAGGAAACGCTTACATGCGTGAAGTTTCCGAGTCCGTGCAGCAGGGGCATGCCGACGGCATCTTAGAGCAGAGACCCACGCTGGTAAATCTCCAGTGCGATATCGACCATCCCACACAGGCCATGGCTGACGCCTTACATATCATCCACGAATTCGGCGGAATCGAAAATCTGAAGGGCAAAAAGGTCGCCATGACCTGGGCCTACTCCCCCTCCTACGGAAAACCCCTGTCCGTGCCCCAGGGTATCATCGGTCTGATGACGAGATTCGGCATGGAGGTGGTTCTGGCTCATCCGGAGGGCTACGAGGTAATGCCCGAGGTGGAAGAAGTCGCCAAGACCAACGCCGAGAAATCCGGCGGTTCCTTCACCAAGACCAACGATATGGCGGAGGCCTTTAAGGACGCCGACATCGTATACCCCAAGAGCTGGGCTCCCTTCGCCGCCATGGAGAAGCGCACCAACCTCTACGGGGAAGGCGACTTTGACGGTATCAAGGCCTTAGAGCAGGAGCTTCTGGCACAGAACGCGGAGCACAAGGACTGGGCCTGCACCGAGGAAATGATGAAGCTTACCAAGGACGGAAAGGCTCTGTATATGCACTGCCTGCCCGCCGACATCACCGGCGTAAGCTGCAAGGAGGGCGAGGTTGACGCTTCCGTATTTGACCGCTACCGCAATCCTCTGTACAAAGAGGCAAGCTACAAGCCCTACATCATCGCCGCCATGATTTTCTTAAGCAAATTTGAAAATCCCCAGGCGACCTTAAAGGCTTTGGAGGAGCGGGCCGCGAAACGGAAAATGGACTAATCGTCCTTTACAGCTTGCGGGGCGGAAAATACAGTACAATCAGCGACAGCATGGGGGGCAAAATACCTTATGCCCCCTACATCGCATCATATATCGGAGAGGGATATAACTATGGATAAAAAAAGAATTGTCATCGCTTTGGGGGGAAACGCCCTGGGCAATAACCTGCCGGAGCAGTATGTGGCCGTACAGACTACGTCCAAAGCCATTGCCGACCTGATCGAGGAGGGCCACGAGGTCATTATCTCCCACGGAAACGGCCCCCAGGTGGGCATGATCAACAACGCCATGGGCGCATACGGCCGCATGGACCCCAATCACCCCACCTTCACGCCCCTGTCTGTCTGCGTGGCCATGAGCCAGGCCTACATCGGCTACGACCTGCAGAACGCTTTGCGGGAGGAGCTCTTAAACCGGGGCATTGAAAAATCCGTGGCCACGGTGATCACCCAGGTGCGGGTGGACGAAAACGACCCGGCCTTTCTAAATCCCACCAAACCCATTGGTCATTTTCTCACCAAAGAGGAAGCGGACCTTGCCATCACAGAGGGCATGCAGGTGAAGGAGGATTCCGGCCGGGGCTACCGACGTGTGGTGGCCTCTCCCAAGCCTGTGGAAATTGTGGAAATCGGCACGGTCAGAGACCTTTTACATGCCGGTGAGATCGTCATTGCCAGCGGCGGCGGCGGTATTCCGGTTATTCGTCAGGGCAACCACCTAAAGGGCGTGGGAGCCGTTATCGACAAGGATTTTGCAAGCTGTCTGTTAGCCAGGGAATTGAACGCAGACTTCTTAATCATACTCACCGCCGTGGAAAAGGTAGCCTTAAACTTCGGCAAGGAGAATGAGAAATGGCTGGACAACGTCACAGTGGAGGAAGCCAGGCAGTATGTCTCCGAGGGCCACTTCGCCCCCGGCTCCATGCTTCCCAAGGTGGAAGCCGGTATCGCCTTTGCGGAATCGGGACCGGAGCGCACGGCTCTGATCACCCTTCTGGAAAAAGCCAGAGACGGAATCAACGGAAAGACCGGTACCAGAATACGGTTGAACTGATTCCTCCGATTAAATTTGCAGGTTCAAGCGCCATCCGGCAAAATTTTTAAAGTACGCAGCCAAGCCCTTTTGATTACTGTTCACAGCCTTTCCGTATTGGTCTGTGAACAGTATTTTAATTTATTCGATTTTTTTATATTTTTCAAATTTTTCATTGCAAATTTTTGAGAACGTGCTATAATGATTCGTATGGAAGCATAGCTCAGCCGGGATGAGCGTTCGCCTCACACGCGAAAGGTCAGGGGTTCGAGCCCCCTTGCTTCCATTTTTTTCAAGCTTTCTTACTTACCTCGAAAATACTCTGATTTTCAGCGAACTGCACAAAATTTTTGAAAAAAATTCCTGCGATAATTGATTGGACAGCGTTTTCTGTCTGTGATAATATAATGTTCATAAAGAAAAAGGGGGGACGACAAAATGACATTGACAACGGAAGATTTAGCGGCAATCTCGCAACTACTGGATACAAAATTAAAATTTGAATTACGGCCTCTAAAGGACGATGTGAGCCAATTAAAAAGCGATGTGAGCCAATTAAAAGGCGATGTGAGCCAATTAAAAGGTGATGTAAACCAATTAAAAGGCGATGTGAGCCAACTAAAAGGCGATGTGAGCCAATTAAAAGGCGATGTAAACCAATTAAAAGGCGATGTAAACCAATTAAAAGGCGATGTAAACCAATTAAAAGATGATGTGGAGCAATTAAAAGATGATGTGGAGCAATTAAAAGATGATGTGGAGCAATTAAAAGATGATGTGGAGCAATTAAAAGATGATGTGGAGCAATTAAAGGAAAACCAGCAGGCAACTCACAATCTGCTCCTGGAGACAAGATTGCATATTGAGAATACCACGGACCATAACATACAGCTCCTGGCGGAAAATCATATCAATCTGGTCAACAAACTGAATGAAGCCATTCCGGCCGTCAATCAAAATCTGGCCTACGAAGTCAAGGTAAATTATCTTTTAGACAAAATGAACGTCATCGAGAAGGATGTTGCGGAAATCAAAAGCAAAATCGCATAGCCAACGATACGCAAAGAAGAAATTAACAATGACGGCAGGGAGATTGATTTTCCAGAAAGAGGATCTGGATACTTCCAATAAGCGTAACGGCCATTCCCCCAAAGATCTGAAAAGCCAGTTGTTTCCGCGCTGAATACCTCGTCAAAGGCGGCGCTCACATCCTCAGCGCCCAGGGCTTCCTCCGCCGTCAATCCCGGTGACCTGCGCATATACAACGTCGGCAGCTTCGGCCTCATCGGCGGTATTCACGGTGTCGATATCCACGGTGTAGAAAATCAGGAAATCGTACACTTCAAACTCCGGCGCTTCGGTCTCGCCCATCAGTGAAAGCGCGTAAGCGTCGTAATCGTTTCTGTTGACCGTACCGTCCGCTTTCGGAAGGGTATCCACTTAGAATGGAATCGAATCCGGCATCGCCAGGACATCTTCCGCATCCTCTTCACTTAGGCTTTCAAAACTGTATGTATCGCCGCTCACCTCTGTGATGCTGATAAAAGCCATCGCATCGTCCTGATAGTCATTTTGCGTATAGTCACGGTTTCTCGGGTCTGTCGTCTCATAGACGCAGACAATATCGCCTGCTTTCAGCTTCTGTCCGGACATCTCAAAGCTTCCGGTGATGGCGTCCGTGCTTTCGTCATTGCTCAGCAAGGCTGTTTCAAGCACGTCCACGGTCTTTCCGTCGATCGTATAGCTCATCGAGTCTGTATCCTGGATAAAGATCACGTCAGCATCATACTGAAGCGTATCGTTCTCTTCCTTGGCGATAATGAAGTACGCCGTGCGGAACATCTCTTCTTTACCTGAGAAAGAAAGCCCCTCGCCCAGGGTCAGCTCGTAGGAAGCTCCCTCATTGAAACCTTCCGGCGCATAGACCTTAAAGGTCCCGTCGCCGTTATCCTGCACCTCCACCGCCACCGAGTCGGAGCCGTCCTTTGGCAGAACGGTGATATTGGCCTTGACATCCTCGGCACTTGCAAAATCGCCGGTTATCTCAAAGGAAACATCCGGTTCCTGGTCCTCCAGGCTGAAGGAGGTGATATTGATCTGCTCCCTGGATTCTATCAGCTCGTAAACGGCAGTCAGGGTCATGTCCTCCGAAACCACCTCGGTCAGCGGGTAATAGACCTCTCCATCCTCCTTGACCCAGTTGACAAATATGTATTCGTCCTTTGCGGGCGTTGGAATCTCCCCCCGGTACGGGTACCCGTCCCCCGCCAGAACCGGCGCAATCTCCCCGCCGCCGTCCGTCACGAAGCGGATGGTATGCAGCTCTGGCGTCAGGCTGTCGCGGTTTCCCACCAGATAGTCTTTCACCATCTGCACATCCACATCGTCCACCACTCCATCGGCGTTGACGTCGGCCTCGGTGAAATAAATACTGTCCTGCGCCTCCGCGTCTCCTTCCATATACCGCTCCATCAGGTTGACGTCCAGCAGTTCCACCCTCTCGTTCCCATTGGCGTCGCCGTACAAAGTTTCATCCTTGGCCGACACCGTCAGAAGATTGGACGGAACCAGGGACAGCAGCTGTATCTTAGCATAGCATAAAAAAACAGAAAAACGGCGAACCTTGCAGATTTATAAGGTTCGCCGCACTTGATCTGACGTATGCTGCCTGAAAATTATTTATGATTTTTCCGCATCCGCTTAACGGACAGCGTCCCCAGTATACCTCCAGATACAAACAACACTGCGATCCAAAGCGCCAGTTGGCCGTTGTCGCCGGTCCGCGGACCTTCGGTCTCGTTACCGCCGGGATTGGTCGGCTGTGACGGTTCCATCGGCTGCGACGGTTCCGTTGGCTGTGACGGTCCGTCCGGTTCATAGTCCGGATCCGCCGCACCGCAGACGACGCATTTCCCGTCTTCAAAGTCATGTCCCAATGCGGGAATGGTTTTAAAGCTATTCAGATCGGTGATCACCCTGGCGCATTCCTCGTCCTCAAAGAACATTCCGCAGCCGCAGGTGTAATAAGCCTTGCTGCCGGCCTCGGTGCAGGTGGCATCCCTGCCCGCCACCAGGATGCCCTGATGGATATGCCCGATCTGCGCTTCTGCCACATAACCGCACACGGTACAATGCTTATCGGTCTGCTCTGTGGCGGCATCCACGTTCCAGGTGTGTTCCGCTCCGTTGTCCCTTGTGCCGCAGACCTGGCATACATGGTAATGCTTCTGCGGATCCGCGTTTTCACCCAGGTAGCTTTCGGACCACTCGTGCTCTTTCCTCTCAATTTCGCGCGTCTCTTCTGCCTGACAGCGGGAGCAGATACGCTTTTCTTTTCCGGTTTTCGTACAGGTGGCCTCTGTCACCGTTTCCCAGGTTCCGAAGCTATGGCCAAGAGCGGGGATGATCCTCCAGGCATCCACATCGGCTATCGCTTTGGTACATTCCTCGTCCTCAAAGGACATTCCGCAGTCGCAGGTGTAATAAGCCTTGCTGCCGGCTTCCGTACAGGTGGCGTCCCTGCCCATGACCAGAATCGGCGTGTGGGTATGGGCCGGCGTTACCTCTATGCGCACCGCATCCGTTGCAGTCGTGGCGGTCGGATAGTACGCCTCGCCGTTTGTATTGGTGATCACGCAATAGTAATAATAGGTGCCCTCGGCGGATGGATCGGGCGTGAAGCTCGGACTATCCGTGCCCACCTTGATTCCGCCGGTCGTACTGCCGTCGGTGCTCTGGTACCACTGGTAGGAAAGAGTTCCGCCATCCGTTACCTCTGCCTCCACAGTCAGGGGGCTCGCCGTGTCGCCTGCGGAATATTGGGCGTTTTCCGGCTGGGCCGTAATGACAGGAGACTGGGCATACTCCGGCCGGCCGTTGTCGATCCAGTGGGCATACAGAGTCTCGTCCCCGGAGTAGATCCGGCTGCTGACGGTGACATGGGTGCCGCCCTCTTTTTCCGTGTACCAGCCGTCGAAATCATAGCCGATGCGTTCGGGCACAGGCATATACAGGAGCTGCTGATTCACGGTGGACATGGAGATTTCGGAAACGCTGCCGCCGTTGGGGTCAAAGGTGACGATGTACTCCCCGCTGGAAGGATCGATGACTGTGATGTCCGCAACCCGTGAATAGAGGGTCAGCGTCCTGCCGTCGGGGTAGGCGGCTGTGATTTCACAGAAGTAGTTGTATATGGACATGTAGTCTTTATCCGGTTCCATCTGTACAGCAGGCACAAAGCTGTTCTGGTCAGCACCGTCCACGGCAACGCCGTCCTCGATATAGCCCTCGTACCACTGATAGGTGAGGCTGCAGCCCTCTGGGGCTTCCACCTCTACGGTCAGCGGCACGGCCGTATCGCCCTCCCTGTACGCTGCGCTGGCCGGCTGGGTGGTGATAACCGGCGCTTGGGCATCCACAACGGTAATCTTTGCTCTGTCCGAGGTGGCTTGCGCTGTTTTGCTGTTGGAGGCGTACTCGTTCGTGTTGGTCGCCACGCAGTAGTAATAGAAGATCCCGTCCTCATCGGTGGGCGGCGTGAAAGCGCTCTGAGTGGCGCCGTCTATGGGTGTGCCGGCGCTTGTCTCGTCGGGGCTGACGTACCACTGGTAGGTCAGCACGCCGCCGTCGCCTACAGATGCGGAACAAACCAGATCGTCCACCTGGGCGCCCTTGCCGTATGTGGCGTCGTTCATGACCTCCCAGTTAAGCTGCGGTGTCATGGCGCCTACGATGCCTGTGGGTGCCACAACGGTCACCTTAGCGATATCGCTCCGCACGGAAGCCGTCTTGCTGCCGCTCACATTTTTGTTAGTATTGGTCACCACGCAGTAGTAATAAAAGGTGCCCAACGCATCGGCCATGCCCATGAAGGTTTCCTCTGTCGCTCCTTCCACGGGCTGCGCTCCGGAGCCGTCCTCGTTGCAGCGGTACCACTGATAGGAAAGGGTGCCGCCGTCGGTCGGGTCAAGGACGGTCATCGGGAGAAAGATTTCGGTGTTGATGATCTGTTCCTCCACATCATCCGGCTGTTCGGCGATGACAGGGATGAGGGCATCCGGGCTCCACTGGGCATAGAGGGTGATGGCGTTCTCGAAATCATCGTACTGCGTCATCTGGCTGCCGCCCTCCGGCTGCGTGTACCAGCCCATGAAGGCATAGCCTTCCTTTTCCGGAATCGGCAGGTTTCCGTCAGGCCTGATCCTGCCGCTGCTCTGGTCGTAGAACTTCAGCGGAACCTTGTCGACGCTCACGCTGCCGCCCTGGGCATCCAGCGTGACATACACCGTGCCGGTATAGACCGGGATGGCCTCTGTTTTGACCGTGGCGGTCTGGTTGCCGGTAATCTTCGGATCTGTGTTGCGGTTTGTAATCACACAGTAGTAGTAGACGATGCTATCCTGCGAGGTGTCCGGCGTATATCTGTAATACTCGGCCTTCTCGATAGGCGTGCCGTTTTCGTTGCTGGCCGTATCGCTCCGGTACCATTTATACAAAAGC
>CALWLN010000002.1 GCA_944381535.1 uncultured Lachnospiraceae bacterium | reverse complement strand
ATTAGGTATGCTATAAGGATACCATAAACGTGTTGGCAAGTCAAGAGAAATGGCGTATTTTCGGCATTTAAAGAGTTTCAACAACTTATACAAACGCTCTTGGCATACCTAAATACAATCGTTACAGTTTAAAACAAAGCCATTTTGAGCCGCTACATTTAAATAATAGGATAATGAGCGATGAAAGTGAGCCGTTTTCCCCCAGAATTCGTTGGTAAATTGATATGGTTCAATATATTTTTCTATTACCTTCGCATATCTATAACCATTCTCATCTTTCAACCAATGACAATCATAAAATGCAGGATGGACTATCGAATAATATAATATACCGCCTGGCTTGAGTATCCTTTTACATTCCGCAAAAATATGCTCAATATTTTCAATGTCCATGAACACCTGATTTGAAAATACCATATCAAACGCATTGCTTTCGTAAGATAATGGCATCGTGATATCCATAACTGAAAATTCGGTTCGCGGATATCGTTCCCGCGCTATCTCAATCATTTTTTCAGAGGCATCAATTCCAATTACTTCTGCACCGATACTTCTAAAATAATCTGTATAGAAACCATATCCGCACCCAAGATCTAATATCTTCTCACCATCAAAGTGATTAAATCTGGCTTTGACTTCCCTTTTATTGACCTCTACATATTCTGAGCGTTCCTGGTCCTCGGTATATTTTAGTGCGGCATTATTCCATTGATTTATTATTTCTTTCATTTCCATAGTTTTCCTGTTGTCTGTTTTGCTATCCAATCAAGACCTTTTTCCCTTCAAAAGCAAAGCCGTACTTCCGAATATGCGTCTCTTTGATTCCCTTTGTAAGCAATTCCGCCGCATACTGCTTCTCCTCAATCTGAGCAAGTGCTGCTTTCACGGTATCCTTAAGGGTTTCTTCTTCATCCGGGTCATGCACCTTGAATTCCAGAATATATGCGTAATCATCCGCGTTTTTTGGCTCCAGCAATACGTCATACCGCCCAAATCCGCTCTCCCGGTTGGTGGTAACGGTATATCTCTCCCGCAAATCCACCAGCAGGCCCAGCACAAAACCATGGTAAAAGCGTTCCGGGTCTGCTTCGGAAGGCTTTTTGCCTGTATCAAAGAAGCTGAACGTACTTAAAGCCACGCGGTTCATATAAGCGTTCATTGCTTTCACATCTCCCAGAAGGAGCGCCTTGATAAAATTATTATAGGCAGGCTCATCATATTCCGCAAACCAGTCCTCTATCATCTGCTCGAACATGAAGCGGACTTCCATATTAGTCAAGGAGAGCACATAGTCCCCCCTACCGGTATCAGCTTCAAACTCATGCTGTTCCACCTTCAGATACCCGCTGGCCAGAAGCAGGCTCCAGATTGCCCCCCGCCGCTTTCCAAGCTGGCTGAACACAATCTGTTCGTCAATCTGTGTCCGCAGAACTTTTCCGTTCAGCAAGTCCTCCATCGTAATCTTTATCTCCGGGGTGCCTTCACGAATCAGCTTTCCCACAAGACTGTTGGAGCTGGTATTCGCCCAATAGGTTCCTACCGTTCCTTTATCCAGATAGTTCAGAATAGACCACGGATTGTAAATATCCCTTTGCTTTCCAAAAGTAAAACCATCATACCACTGCTTTACCGCCTGTTTGTCCGTAAATCCATACTCGTCCATTGCGTCAAAAACTTCTTCTTCCGTAAATCCAAAGGAATCCGTATATTTATTAGATGTGGTAGTCACTACCTCCAGATTGTTCAAGTCCGAAAATATGGACTCCTTGCTCACCCTGGTGATACCTGTCATAATGGCACGCTCCAGCCACGGGTTCGTCTTAAAGGTGGCATTGAACAGGCTTCTGGTCAAGCTTACCAGTTCATCCCAGAATCCGTTTACATAAGCCTCCTGCATAGGCGTATCGTATTCGTCCAGAAGAATAAGAACCTTTTGTCCATAATAATCATGCAACAGTTCTGACAACAGATTCAACGCCATGGAAACCCTTGACGATTGTTCTTCCTCTTTCAAGGTAGACATCATATCTCGAAATGCCGCCTTTTTTTCCTCTGAAATCCGTTCCCCATCTAATAGAAACACATTTCGCAGATACAGGCGATATAAAATCTGGCAGATTTTACTGTAAACAAAGGGATAATTGTCCTCCTTTATATTCGCAAAGGAAATGCTGATGACTGGATACGTTCCCTGCAAAGCACGGTACTTTTCCTCCTGCCAGATGGACAGGCCTTCAAACAAGTCTCCTCGATTCCCATAGTTCACGGAGAAAAACTGTTCCAGCATGCTCATGGTCAGCGTTTTTCCAAAGCGGCGGGGGCGGGTAATTAAGGTTACACTGTCCCCGTTTTCCCACCATTCTTTGATAAACCCAGTTTTATCAATATAAAAATAATTGTTTTCCCTTATCTGGGCATATTCCTGTATCCCGATTCCGACTGTACGTGCCATCTTTCTGCCTCCTTATGATATAACCTATATTTTCACAGGCCCCGCTACACCAGGTTCTTTCCCTTAGTATAGCGGATTTGCGCAAAAAATACAATAACGGAAACTCCTCGAAATCCTTGCGTTTCTGTCAAGATTTTCTTTGCTGATATCCGTCAACACAATAAAGAAAGCATCCTTTTCACAAAACGATAAGATTGATACGCCGCTCTCTCAAAATTACAATTGATTGCCTCCTGTCCCTTATCAGAATGATTATCCGAAATCGTTCGAATTGCTATAAAAGGTATCCTGCACATATAGCACGTATGAGCCACCGCAGCGGTTTCCATGTCTATGCACAACGCAGCAGGGCTGATTTTATCTGTAAAGATATCCCCTGTCGTAGCAAGCCCGAAATGAATGTTCCAGTCAGCCTGTACTGCCGCATTCCTGGCAATTTCAACCAACTGCTTATCAGCATAAAATATTGAACTTGCCATAATAGGAAAATCCGAATAAATGTCATTGTCAGTGTCATGAAATTCAGCGGCAGTACAGACAACCGTATCATATATAGCGATATTTTCGGCCATGCCACCAGCTATACCTGAAAACAGAATGGTATCTGCCCCATATTTATCAATCCTGGTATATATGGTTTTATCTCTTTTTCGCAGGCCCCCAAAATCCCGATTTTCATAATCATCTTCTCCCTAATTTCCACTGCTAGAAGCCATTCTTTCCCTCCACAAAATCAACCAGCCGCTTCAGACTTAGAATACTCCATTTATCCGTATTCCTACCGCTTCTGTCTATCAAAAAAGACATTCCCGAATCCCCTCCCCAATCAGCAAATGCCGGTAAAATCTCTTGAAAAACGCCCGTTCATCCTCCACGTTTCTGTACCATGGCATTCTTCCTTCACTGGCAAGCCGGAAAAGCGCCAGCATTTTCTCATAGGGCAGTTCAAATGGTTTGCCGCTCCATTCGCTGATGGTTTGATCCCGCCAGGCTTCCTTTTTCTTATCAAAATAGGTAAGGGTGCCATCGCGGTCAAAAAATATTGCCTTGTATTTCATCGCTGCATATACCTCCTCTTGCCGGCTGGTTATGGTTGGCTCGTTACCTGCGTGAACAATAGAAAGCACACTTCACGAACTTTCTAATGTCATGAATAAAAATCAGCGGGTACTGCCTCCCGGTTTGCGTCGGCAATACCCGCTGAAAGATTCTTTTATTTACGCTTTGCGGACGTTCTCCAATATACAATGGCTGCCGCGACGATTCCCACGCCAGCTACTGCAAGCAGTACGATCCAAAGAGTCATATTGGTATTTTCCCCCGTGGCCGGCACGCCGTCACCGGGCTTTCCGTCAGGTGTCGCTTCTCCGGTGGCCGGAATGGTCTCCGAGGCTCCCTTATGTCCGCAGACCTTACATTCCTGATGGCGAAGACCATTTTCGCCAGCTGAAGCCTGCTTATCAACCACCCATTGATAGTCGTGTGCTGTCAGGGGAATCTCTTCCCCTGTCTTTAACAGCTTCCCGCAGGTTTTACAATAGGTGTCTCCTGTATAGCCTTTCTCCGTGCAGGTTGCTTCTTTCACATTTTTAATCTCCACGGCGGCGTGATTGCAGACACCATAAGTACCGTCGGGATTGGCCACCGGTTTAAATCCTTCCGCACAGTATTCCGCAGGAATCTCGTGGTCAAAGCGTCCGCCGGAAATCGTCACCTGCGCCCCTTCTGCCTGAACGTCAAGCTCACCCTTCAGATTGACATTTCGGATCACAAGAGCGGTATTTTGGGCGGTGTCCGTCTCCGTTCCCGCTGTGGTGTATTCCACAGGCCCGGTGATGGTGCCGGTGGTGTCCACCGTAACCTTCACGCCTTCTTTATAGGAAGGCGGCCAGTAATAAAGATCAAAAGCCACATTTCCCTGGGCTGCGGTGATGCTGGTTTTCCCCAGGATTTTTACGTCTCCGCAATTATTGGACAAGGTGTAATTGTGGCCCACAGGCATTCTGCTGCCGTCCAGATTCATATCCATCAGGGTCAGATTGCTGTAATTTTGTATTAAAATCAGTGCCTTGCTGCTGGTGATGGTTCCATTTTTCATGATAATATCAGAGCCTCTCAGCAGCTGGAACCCGTTATTCTCCGTTCCGGAAGAGCCCACCGTCGTTCCGTCTATATCGTATGTGTAGCCGGCAAAATCAATGGTGATGTGCTTGCCGCCCTCCACCACAACGCCATTTCCCTTTACATCCGTAAGAAGCGTAATGGTATCTCCCTCTTCTGCCGCTGCAACGGCTTTTTCCAGGCTCTTATAGCGGACGCCCTCAATCTCGGCCACATCCTCCGCCTCGCCCACAACGAAATTGCCGTCATCATCTATGGAAACCTTGGAATCTTCGGACAGATAATCGGAAACATCCTCCGGAAACGTACCGCCTACAATTCCGGTACGCACAGGCCGCACCTCTGCGTTGCCTACCGCCTTATCGCCCCCGGCTCCATTCCAGTAATTATCCTCCAAAGAAATATCAGCGGTATCTCCCGGCAAAGACTGAGCCTTAAAAAGCTCGCCGCTCTCGTCCCCGGAATCCACCATCACGTTGTTATGTACCTGAAGAGAAGATAAGTTCTCAGCATCCCCAAGGCGGATTGCCCGGTCTGCCGCGTTTTTGATGATATTTTCCGCAATCACAATCTCTCCCTGCACATCGTTTGCGCTACTGCTCTGCAGGGCAATGGCATTGTGGGTGGTGCCATCGAAGGTACAATTGCGGATCTGAGCCCCCTGTACTCCCTGGATATAGACCCCCTGATAATAATCCTGAAACGAGCAGCCGGAAACCACAACATTTTCAAAATATTTGCTGTCTGCGCCCATCTTGACCGCCGCATAAGTATTTTCCGTCATGCTCTGAGCGTTGCCCAGAAAATCGCAGGCTTCAAAGCGAATCCCATCATTCTTTGCCTCGCTGCTATAATCCTGAATCTTCACCTGATTCTGAATCGTAAGCCCTTCAAAAGCGATATTCTTCAGGGAACAGTTGGCATAATAGCTGTTCCCAGAGCCGTTCACACCCTGGTCCCGCACATAGTCGTAGGAACCTTCGGTATAGACATGCCCGGAGCTTGCGGAAATGCCGGGAAGCACCACGCCCTCCTCCGCCGTAAAGGTCACGTTCTCTATGGCACGGTCGTAGGTGGTGATATTGCTCTCTATTTCTCCCAGAGATACCGGTTCCTTTTCTTTCACCCAGCCGGTCTCTTCCGTCCAGTTCATGTTGTAATACTGGGTGTTGCTGCCCGGATACTTGGTGGGCCGGACCAATACCAGTTCTTCGGTATATGTGCCTGCGCCAAAGCAGATCGTCTTGCCGTTGATGGAGCCATAAGCACCGTCCAGGGTATACTGGGCGTTTTCCGGCGTCACGACCCAGACGTCGCCGCCGGTATCCGGGCCTTGAGGCAAAGCCTCATTCCCATAGCCTGTCGCCGGGTTGCTGTCTGCCGCAAAGGCCGCTGCCGGAAACAGCGCCGTCACCATACACAGGCAGACAAGAAAGCTGAATAATTTTTTCTTCATAACCCTCACATTCCCTTCTTTTGCATTTTTATATAGCAAAAAGAATCCCGCAATGCGGGATCCTATGTGCCCAGGCATGTAAAACAACATCCCGTTTTCTTTTAGTATAGCGGAATTTTACGAAAAATACAAGAGTGGAAAATCATCTTTGTCATGTTCGTTCATCCTCACTCCAGCATAATTTCCTTCACCGAAATTTTCTTAATCTTCTCGGAATAGACATACATCACGATTTCATAAATCACCAAAAAAGCCCCCAGAGACACCAGCATGGCGGGAAAATCAAACTTATAAACCGGAACGCCCTCCACATCTCGAAACACGATTTCAACCATCACCCGAAGCAATGCGTACTGGTACACCGTCCCGATTCCAAATCCCGCATACGCCACAGGGCGATAACCACTCAGAAGCGCTCTGCCGCATTCTCTCTTAGAATACCCGAACACTCTCATCATGGCAATGGTTTTCGTATTGCCGCGCACCACGGTTGTGATCCCCAGAAACAACGTAGTACAGGCCAGAACAATCCCAATCAGCATGATCATCGCGCCCATCATAACGCTTGAGAGTTCCTTCATGCTGAAAGACATCTGCGTCGTTGCGGAAAAGCAGAAGGAGGCAAAGAGAATAAAAAATACCAGCACTTTTTTACTTCTCAAAGTGCTCTTTTTTAAGTCCTCCAAAAAGGGACACTCCGTCCCCTCTCTGTGCTTCTTTCCGTTTTCCCGGTACCTTACGCCTGTTTTCCGATGCCTTACTCTCGCTTTTTCAAAAGAAACGGGCAGACTATCCTTCAAAACCGCCAGCACAGACC
>CALWLN010000001.1 GCA_944381535.1 uncultured Lachnospiraceae bacterium | reverse complement strand
GCGTGATGAAAGAGTCGATCCTACTGCATTTTTGTGTATTCAACCCTTAAAAATCCAGTCTTTGCATGAGTGATTTCTACTCTTCCCGAGAACCTTTTCAGAGTGGAATTTAACTTTTCACTTCACCTATTTTTTTGGTGAATAGGGAATACTATATAACTTCGTAAAAGAAAAACCGCTTGATTTTTTTACGAAAACCAAGCGGCGAGCGGAACTTTTATTTACCAATCATCTTCATCATCTTGTTGACGGCGTTCTTCTTCCTCCTCACGACGATATTCGCTATCGTCCCAGTTATAAACATACTCTCCTCGATCAATACTGAAGCCATCTTTTTCAATGTTTTCATATTCTCCAGAATCATAATTAAAACACCATTTAGACATAATGGTTATCCTCCCTGTACTCAAAAATCACTTTATGCATCAAGCGTTACCAACTATATTCGGCAAACTGCAATGTGTAATTCTCACCGGGTGTTATATCATATACCACAATGGAGTCATCTTTGAATTTATCTCCAGCACTAAGAGAATTCAAATAAACATTACTTGAGTCAATTAAATATCCATTGCT
Organism: uncultured Lachnospiraceae bacterium; assembly: GCA_944381535.1. GTDB lineage: Bacteria > Bacillota > Clostridia > Lachnospirales > Lachnospiraceae > 14-2. Next base: position 16,582 of record CALWLN010000001.1, on the reverse strand, counting down.
GTCATAGAGCTTATAGGAAATAATATCATAACTCGAACTATTGCCATATGTTTTTTCGCCTGAAAATATGATTTTGAGTTGTGGGGTGTATTCCTTTTCGTAAACATACGAAACATCTGTTATGTTGATGACCGATTCAGTACTTCCGTCATAGCCTTTGACTTTTATTTCAACCGGCAATCCCTCTGCTGTTAATTGCACATCGGCAACCGGTAAACAATACAGTGCTGTGCAGTTAACCTCATCAAAACGTACGTCATCATCTTTGTATACGGTTAGATATACTGTACCGTTATTTGATTTTCCGCTTTTTATATCAGAAGCAGGTATCCTAATATTTGCTAAATACTGTTTCCCGGCAACTTGGCTTTCGTAATCTCCAAAATCTTTAGATGTCACAGATTTTGTTGCAGAATATACTTCTTCGTCGGCATCGTTAACTATGCGGATATCAACATCAACATCGGCGGCAATATATTTGTCGTTGCCATTAAGCAATCCGAAGAATAAACTGTAATCATTAGTTCCCGGATTGCTTTGAAAAGACCATCCTTTTAATGTTTCGATATTATTGCTTTCCGTTAATGTTTCGATATTATTGCTTTCCGTGATTGCTGTGGGCAAAATTGAACAGCCACACAATGAAAACATAAACACGGTAAGAACCGCTGCAAATACTTTTTTCACAGCTTCCACCTCACTTCGCTTCCGTATTGTTGCAGTTTCTGAGGAAATCCATCATTTGCTTTTTCTGTTCCTTTTTCTCTCTAGGAAAGAAGCATGATACTTTATTGCAATGTTCGCTCAAATAGCAAGTTTCACAGATGATTCCTCCAATCATCTGCATACGCAGTTCATCATCACTTGGAAGCTGATATGCTTCAATCTTTTTAATACCTGTCGGGTTACGCAAGCCATAATCAATTAACTTACCATTTCCGGTTTTTATATATCGATAGACATCAGCGCCAAAAGAAACGCTGTCTCCAACATTTAATTCTTCAAATCCGGTCTTGTCCATCCAAACGTGGTCTTCCTTGTCGTCAAACATCACTCCGTCCGGATACATCCCACTAATGAAAATCCGTTTGAAACAAATGTGCTTTGATTTAACTTTCTCAATTTGCCCTTTGAACTCCAACAGATAATTAAAGAACCCATTGGCAAAGCCCGAACGATAATCGTGTCCCAAAGACGCAAGCTGTACACTAAGATATTCATCATAAGACATTTTCTCCGCACCGACAACAGCTTTTTGAGAGTCGGGGTCAAAAAATACAATGCCGTTTTCGTCGCTTATGCAATCCTTCTTACCGTAGTATGCGACAAGTAAAGATTCCTCGTTTGGATATTGGGCAATCAAAGCGGCAGCTTTTTTCAAACGAGCATTGTGTTCTTCATTATGTTTTCTTTCCTCTGCCTGCTTCGACTTTTTGATTTCATTTTCGATGTAGTTGATTTCATTTGATGTCAACAACGGCAACACATTTTCTTTGTAATCATACGCTCCTTGCAACAGACGCTTTCTAAATCGAATAAGAACATCCTTCATCATCTTTTCCGAAAGAAATCGAACTTTATCAATTGAACAACTATGATAACAGCCGGTGTTTATGTCGCCATAACCTTTTCCGTACAAAACAGCGGTATTCCACGGACACAAATAATGCTCCTTTTGTATTAAGCTACCCCGCTTTAAACCTTCTTCAAATTCGGGGAAAATCTTGGGATTTCCACATCCCTCATAATCATCTACCCAAAAACCAGATGGACCTTTTGCAACATTTTGAATCATTACATCCAATGCTTCCACTGTTGCCTTTTTAGTTTCATTGTTTCTCATATTTACAACCTCCGTTAATAAGTGCTGCGAATAGCAGCCTGACATGCTAACAAAGGTTAGTCTCATGTAGATATAAAAATCCAAATATATTATATCTAAAAACTGCTTGATTTTCAACAGGTATGGCGGAAATTCTGCGAAATTCTAAAAAACAATTAGGGCAAGGAATAAGCGGCAGCTATATAATATAACTGCCGCCGTACTTTGTTATGCGTAAATAATGTTTGTGCTGACAATCTCAGTTGCTCTGTTGCGGATGTTATTCATTCGGACAACCCACTCCATTTGATTGACTGCCTTTAGTGTTTCAGTTACACCCTCGTTTTCAGCCATCTGTTTTACCAACCGAGAAAACATTTCTTCTGCCTGTTCGTTAATATCAGCAAGATAGCTATTCAGTTTGCCGCTTGTGAGCAAATTCATATACAGTACTCTATGATTTTGCTTGAGGTAGCGTTTGCGTCTCTTTCCCCATATACCGATTGGCTGATTTTCCTCTTTCGGCAATTCCAAGCAAGGCAAACAATAATCTCCCTGCTTCTCATACCATAAACCGTTCTTTTTATCGTAAATTCTGTTTTCCATTATGTAATCCTCCAAATGTATTGATTTTCCTACAAATTCAATCATTCCGGCTGACTACAAAGTCGAAGGGAGACAACTTCCTTACGAAGCGTCTCCCTTTCGGGGGCTGTTTTTTGTGTCGGCCATTCTTTTTTACTGTGTTCCACATAATAAAAGAAACGGGCTGTCCCGCGTTTCATTTTGTGATCGTGGGACAGCCTCGGGTTTCACATAGTGCCGTACTACGATGGTTACCTTCCAGTATCGGCTCAGATATAATAGACCCGGCCTGCTTTCCGCTGGGGAGCCGCCGGATATTCGCCGTTTGCATAGCCGAGAACGCAATGACCGATTCCTTCATAGTCGCCCTCTATCCCTAAGGATTTCAGTATTTCCTGGCACTCCGGCCGTTCAAATTCCTCTTTTGCCCGGTGTATCCAGCAGCTTCCGATTCCCAGCCCATGGGCGGCAAGCATAAGATTTCCCATAACCAGACTTCCGTCATAGAGATAGGTTCCGCAATTTTTGTCCGCCAGAACGATCAGGACAACGGGGGCACCGTAGAAGGGGTCGCTGTCCGTTCCCATGATCTCAGCGTTTAATTTTGATAAGCGGTCCCGGACCTCTTTGTCGGTTACGGCAATAATGACAGGGGACTGCCGGTTCATGCCGGAGGCCGCATAGGTTCCGGCAGTGATAATCTCATCGATCACATCCTTCGGAACCATGTCCGGCTTGAAATTCCGGATACTTCTTCTTGTCTTCATGAAATTCAATACATCCTGATTGGTGTTCATAATTCATAACCTCCGTTTCGCTATTTAGTGTAGTTGCTTTTTTAATTGTTCGAGTTCCTCTTTCAAACGACGGTTTTCCTCTTCGGCCAGGTCGGCACGTTGGCGCTTGCGCTCTGTGTTGGCTCTTTCTTCCTCACGGCCATTATCACGTTCTTTAAGGCGTGGTAGGTCTGGCCGGATTCCAGGCTGTCGGAATCAATCTTAGCGTGATAGAACCGGACGCATCTGGTAATAAAACGCAGTCCTATGAATTTACCCGGATTGTTTCAGGCAGCGCCGTATCACAGATAATTCCGTCGATATCAACGCTGTCGCATAGTTTAAACAGATAGGATTGCCCAATTTTTGAGTGGTCGCACAGGAAATAGCTTTTGGTCGCTCTGGTGAGCATGACCTTTCTAAGCAGGGTTTCCTCCTCGGAAAAATCGGAAATCTCTCCGGAAAGAGAAATTCCCTGGGAGGAAAAGAACAGATAGTCGGCGTAAATATTTTTTAACATATGAATGGCGGCGGTGCCGGCGAAAGCGCGGTTGCGTGGAATAAAACCGCCGCCGGTACAGAACACATGAATCTCTGTGCTCTCCAGCTGATCGATTATCTTAATGGAATTGGTGATTACGGTCAGATTGTCGTAATCCGCCAGGTAGGGAATCATATGCTGGACCGTGGAGGAGGCATCCATGATTATGGTGGCTCCATTGTGAAGCAGCTTTGCTGCTTTGGCAGCAATGAAATCCTTCTGGGGCCGGCGTTCATGCTCCCGCAGGGCCAAAGGTAAATCCGTGCTGCCGGCATATTTTGACAGCATTACGCCGCCATACACCCGTTTGGCCAGACCAAGCTTTTCAAGGGTGTTTAAATCGCGCCGGATGGTAGCCTCGCTGACAAATAATGATTTTGCAAGCTCTGAGATATTCGTGGCTTTTTTTTGCTCAAGAATCGTCAAAATTTCTTCCTGGCGTTGACACTGCAGCATGGCATAACCTCCCATAAATGGTCTTTGTTGCTTGTACGGCACAATGTAAGGTGGTGATGATTCATGCAAGAGTTTGAAAAAATGCATGACAAACTTTCAATCTTACCGCCATCCATTGACCAATAAATCAAAGAAAAGTATAGTAATTATAACGAAAAACGGCTGAAAAAACAAGCCTGATTCTGTAGGCCGCCAAACGAAAAAGATTTGCGACGGTTTCTATGAAGATGGAAAAAGATTAAAAAGACAGGAGGAGATTGTGTATGAGCACAATTGTTGTTGTGGGTTCCGGTATGATGGGGTCTGCGCTGGCGGTGCCGCTGTGTGAGAATGGCCACAGGGTGAGACTGGTTGGTTCTCCTTTGGACAATGCCATTATTGAGCATGGCCAGAAGACCAATGAACATCTGACCATGAAGAGAATGCTGCCGGAGAATGTGGAGTGGTATTATTTTGAGGGTGTGGAAAAGGCCATGGAGGGAGCGGACCTGTACATCAATGGTGTCAGCAGCTTTGGCCTTGACTGGTTCATCCGGGAGATGATTCCCCGGATTCCGGAGAATCTGCCTGTACTTTCTGTTACCAAGGGCATGGTAAATTATCCCGACGGTTCCTTAAGGTCCTACCCGGAGATTTTTGAAGAGAGCACGGACCGAAACATCTCTTTTAATGCTATTGGAGGTCCCTGTACCAGCTATGAACTGGCAGACAAGGATTTCACTGAGGTTACCTTCTGCGGACGCGATATGGAAATACTTCGTTGGATGAAGTCTTTGTTTGAGACAGAGTATTATAATGTGAGCCTTTCTACGGATGTCCGTGGTGTGGAATGTGCGGTTGCCATGAAAAATGCCTATGCCCTTGGAGTCAGTCTTGCTATCGGTATGTCTTATAAGAGAGAAGGCAGAGAGGTGGAGCATTATAATTCACAGGCGGCGCTGTTTGGACAGTCCGTGACAGAGATGATCCGTATTCTGGATCTGTGCGGCGGACACCCCTCCAATGTGCGCCTGCTGTCGGGAGACCTGTATGTAACCGTATTTGGCGGGCGTACCAGAAAGATTGGTACGCTGCTGGGCACCGGGATGAGCTTTGATGAAGCCATGGAGGTACTCTCCGGCGTGACTCTGGAGGCCATCGTTATTGCTACCAGAACGGCGGAGGCAATCCGGGCATTGGTAGCGGCGGGTAAAGCCCGGGCTGAGGATTATCCTCTGCTACTGCATGTGGATGAGCTGATCAATCGGGGGAAGAAGCTTGATATCCCCTGGAAAGCATTTGAGACTGAGCTGGAGCTGTAGCAGTGGAGCGGGAAGTACGTGAAGAAACTGAAATGTGGGGATTTGCTTTTTGTAATATAGGGCGTTCATGGGGAAAGCTTCCACAGGGTTGATTTGGTATTTGCCTGCGAGTACATTGGGGACTCATTTGTAAGTGAGGCGCCGATTCCTCGACAGGCTTTTAAAAATCTTTGTAAATATAGCTGTTTTGCGGTATAATAAGGAAAAACGTAGTGTCTACGGAATGGAGTTTTTACATGGCAAAGATTTTAATTACAGGCGGCACCGTATTTGTGAGCAAATATGTGGCGAGTTCCAAGAGCATATATTTTACGCCCGCCATATTTGTACGGCCCAATGAATAATGTATATCGTGAAGCGTTTGTTTTTGATTGCGCAATTCAGAAAAGAAAGTTTTATATGCCTGGAGAGGGGCAGATGAAACTGCAATTTTTTTATATAAAAGATTTGTGCCGCATGATTGACGGTATATTAGAAAAAAAGCCGGAAAACCATATTTTTAATGTGGGCAATGAGAAAACGATATCTATTTATGACTGGGTAAAGCTGTGCTATAAAATAGCGGGAGAACCGCTAGAGATTGTAAATATAAGTAAGGATATCGAACAACGAAAGTATTTTTGTTTTTATGATTATGAGTATCAGCTGGATGTCTCAAAGCAAAAAAGCCTGCTGGGGAAAACTACGGAACTAGAGGAAGGGCTTAGGGAAGCATTTTACTGGTATTTCGCGCACAAAGAGGAAGTTAATCAAAAAGATTATATCACATATATTGAGGAGCATTTATAAACAGGATGATTGAATCAGTGTGTTGGTGGACTTTAATTGAGATACGTGTAAAAATGGCAATAGATAATGATAAGGAGAGTGCATGGGCATAGACGAGTGTGAATGGTGCAATCTTACAGCGAAGGATAAACAGTGGTTATTATATGAGACTGTTTTCTGGGACATATATCTGGCAGACAAACAGGATTATGTCGGGCGATGTATTTTGGTATTAAAAAGGCATTGTGATAGTTTTATGCATTTAGAGGATGATGAATGGCAGGATTTGAAGTTTGTGATTGATATTACAGAAAAAATCATGAGAGAAGTTCTTGGCGCAGAATTATGTAATTGGAGTTGCCTGATGAATGATTTTTATAAGAAAAGCAACCCAAATCCCCATTTACATATTCATATGCGACCACGGTACAGAAAGCCGGTTCAACTTGGTCAAAAGCTGTTTTATGACAGTGAATTTGGACATCACTATGATAATCAGAAGCAGGTCCAGATATCAGCAGAAGAAATGGAAATTGTTTTTGGAAAGTTGAGGGCGGCATTTGATAAACTGTAAGCGGAAATGATTTAAATGCGGTCCTGGTTCTACATTATGAGGAAAATAAAATAGCCAAATCGGAAGAAAGGAAAGTATATGTCAAGGATGATACGCAATTCCGCGAAAGCGGTCATTATCAGAAATGGAAAACTGCTTGTGGTAAAAATAAATGATGATGACGGAGAATGGTATATATTGCCCGGAGGCGGCCAGGAGAGCGAGGAGTCTCTGCCCCAGGCAGTGGAGCGGGAAGTACGTGAAGAAACAGGGATAGACGTGAAATGCGGGGATTTGCTTTTTGTGATAGAGGGCGTCCATGGGGAAAGCTTCCATCGGGTTGATTTGGTATTTGCCTGCGAATACATAGGGGAAGCAGAAAATCCCACATTACAGTGCGATATCAACCAAACCGGCCTGGAGTGGCTGGAGTTATCCACATTAAATACATCCCCTCTATATCCGTCAAAGACGCGCCGTCCAATCATGAATTACTATGAGGGCCGGCAATATCAAACCTATCTTGGCAATGAAGAGATAGGGGATGTGGAATGTTTGGAATAGTTGCTGGCAGCAAAAAACAGATATAAGGGCCATATGGAACCTGGAAACCAGAATCGAATGTTTAGAAGAATCCGTTGGGGTTCTAAAAGAATTAAACTATATTACCTAGACTATAATAATTATGAGTACATTAAAAATCGGTTTAGCCTCCTATAAGTTTGTAAACAATGATATTACATTTAACATTTCCCAAATAGAAAGAGCAATGAAATCCACGCAAGGGAAAGCGGACCTTTTGTGCTTTGGAGAATCCTTTCTGCAAGGGTTTGACGCACTTGATTGGAATTATGAGCACGACAGGCATGTCGCTATTTCGGCGGATTCAGGCGTCATGCAGCTGCTTTGTCAAATGACCCTGCAATATAATGTGGATTTATTATTTGGGTATATAGAAATATGTGAGGATAGCCTCTATTCTTCCTGTGCCGTTATCGAAAACGGAAGGCTGATACATAATTACAGGAGAATTTCAAGAGGCTGGAAAGAGTTTCGCATTACGGATGCACATTACAAAGAAGGAACGGAGGTCTGTGAGTTTTTATACCACGGACAATATATAATGATCGCGTTATGCGGCGATTTATGGGATTACCCCGAAAAATTTAAAACAGATCACCTCTTAATTTGGCCGGTTTATGTGAATTTTGGACCGGACGAATGGGCGGGTTATGAAATGGAATACGCCAGGCAGGCACAGCTTGTGGCAGATCAAACGCTGATGATCAATTCTATTTCAGAAAAACCGGAATCATATGGAGGCGCATTTTATTTTGTTGACGGAAGCGTTCAGCAAAAATCGCGATATGGAGCAGAAAAAATTATGATTGTGGAAATTGGATGATATATATGAATACATAGGGGAAGCAGAAAATCCCACATTACAATGCGATATCAACCAAACCGGCCTGGAATGGCTGGAGTTATCCACATTAAACACATCCCCCCTATATCCGTCAAAAATGCGCCGTCCAATCATGAATTACTATGAGGGCCGGCAATATCAAACCTATCTTGGCAATGAGGAGATAGGGGATGTGGAATGTTTGGAATAGTTGCGTATAGTTGCTGGCAGTCACAGGCTGTCCCACGAAATGATTACAAAATCTAAGTGTGACAGCCACGCAATCCTATCTAAACAACATAGTGAGAATATTCTATTTTTGAGGCGTAAGAGGAACAAATTCCAATTTTAATACCATTCCCAGTCCCGCTGCCAGGCGTTGCAGCGTTTTCAGAGATGGATTTCCATTGCCATTTTCCAATCTGCTGATATCTCCCTGGGTAATTCCGGTTAATTCAGAGAGTTCTTTCTGCGTAATATTTTTTTCTTTTCTGCCATCAAGCATAGCTTTCATAATCTGGAATTCGGGCTCAAGCGCATCCCATTCTTTCTGAAAATCAGCATTTTTCATTTGCTCGGTTAATGTTTCCCTGAAATTTTTCCCCATAAATACTTTTCTCCTTGGTATAATTTTTCCTCCATAATTAGTATATGTGGTATAACACATATTGTCAACCGTTTTTGATAAATATTTATACGTGAACATCTAAACGTCCAATAACGCAGCAAATTTGCGTTGCTCAATGTTCGCCAGTTTTTGTGCTTCTATAAAATCCGCGATATTGATTTTTTCTTTAAATAGATTTAAAATATCAAATAAACAGCTTGAGATTTAAAGGGAGCTTTCTATGCGGGAAATTCGAGTGTGTGACGAGGGGAATTTAGAAGCGGCAGCTAAATTATGTATTGAATATCATTTAGGAATAGAAGTTCAAGGGTTTATAGATCCCTATATGGAACACCGGGAAGAAGTGATAAAATCATATAAAAAGGTACTGCCCCGGATAAATGGCGGAAAATCACTCCATGCGCCGTTTTGGGATTTGAACGTGGGGACGAAAATGCGGCTGCTAAGGCAGGAAACCATGAATATGTTTCAGTATGCATATGACATTTCAAAGGAATTGGGCTGTACTGAAATTGTGGTTCACAATGGTTATATACCGGGAACCTATTACGAAAAATCCTGGTTAGAAAGAGCCAGAATTTTCTGGCAGGAATTTTTTGAGGATAAAGATGATTCGATTGTCATGTACATAATCATGGTAAACAGAATATAAAAGGCGTAAATAAGGATGAGCATTTAGGGCTAGGGGACGGAACGATTGATATCAAAAGAATCCTGGAACTGTTAGAAAACTATACCCCAGGGGCCATATGGAACCTGGAAACCAGAATCGAATGTTTAGAAGAATCCGTTGGGATTTTAAAAGGATTAAATTATATATTATGATTGTGAAAATTAGATAATACATATAATAGGAACGGAGAAGCAAATGATTTTAGAAAATATTCCCATCATAAAAGACTTAACTATCTGGTCTATCCTCCTGCGAACTGGGCTGGCCCTGCTGTTCGGCGGAATATTAGGATATGACCGGGAGAAGAAGGGCCGGCCGGCAGGCTTTCGTACATATATGGTTGTCTGCCTGGGGTCAGCCCTGGCGATGATGACCGGTATTTATCTGACGAACATCACGGGCTCGGGAGATTCCAGTCGTATCGCTGCCCAGGTGATCAGCGGCATTGGATTTCTCGGTGCCGGAACGATACTGGTCACAAAGCAGCGACAGGTGAAGGGACTGACGACGGCAGCCGGCTTGTGGGCGGCGGCGTGTATTGGTCTGGCCCTGGGGGCCGGGTTCTATTCCGGCGCGATTATCGGTTTTCTAGCCATCTGGGGAGCTCTTTGGGTTATGCAGATTGTGGACAGACGGTTGTACAAAAATTCCGGGGTGATTTCTATTTATGCGGAATTTTCAGGAATGGAGGCGGTAAGCAGGTTTCTCACTCATGTTCGCAGCCAGAATTGCACCGTAAGCAACTTGGAGATTAAACGGACCAAGGATGAAAACGGTTCCATGATAGTGACCTCCACCATGACGCTGCGGTTTAAATCCGGCGTTTCCCATGCTCTATTGATAGAAACCTATGGCGCGCTGGAGGGTGTCCAGTTTATTGAAGAGTTCTAAAGCGACAGCATCGTGATAAAATGCTCCGGGAGGATGCGCAGCCTGCAAAGAAGAGCATCCTTGCTTTGCCGTACTGCTCATACGTAAAGAGGGCTGCCTGCCATATCAAATGATTTTCATTGATGATATGGCAGACAGCCCTTTCATAGACTTAGGTAATATTAAAAAGGAAGGTATCCTTGGGAGGCATATTTTAGCCGAAGTATCTCTTCAGAAGACCTTCGAAAGCTTTGCCGTGACGAGCCTCGTCTCTGGCCATCTCGTGAACGGTGTCATGGATAGCGTCCAGGTTAGCGGCTTTCGCGCGCTTCGCCAGATCAAACTTGCCGGCGGTAGCGCCGTTCTCAGCGTCCACTCTCATCTCCAGATTCTTCTTGGTGCTGTCGGTTACAACTTCGCCCAGCAGCTCGGCAAACTTAGCGGCATGCTCGGCCTCTTCGTAAGCAGCCTTCTCCCAGTACAGGCCAATCTCAGGATAGCCCTCTCTGTGAGCAACTCTTGCCATTGCCAGATACATACCAACCTCAGAGCACTCACCCTCGAAGTTAGCTCTCAAATCAGCGATGATGTCCTCGCTTACACCCTGCGCAATTCCTACTACATGCTCAGCCGCCCAGGTTCTCTCGCCGGTCTGCTCGGTGAATTTCTCAGCGGGTGCCTTACATACGGGGCAAAACTCCGGTGCCGCATCTCCTTCATGAACATAACCACATACGCCACATACAAATTTTTTCATGTCGATTTCATCCTTTCATGTTATAATTTTTTAAAAATAGTAATTGTTACTGATATTAAATTACCACATAACATTTCATTTGTCAACTACTTTTTGAAGAAATTTCCTTTGCCAGACATTCGGGACAGGTTCCGAAGAAGTGCGTCACGCTTCCCTCCACACGCCCGCCGAACCGGTGGCTGGCGATCACGTTGATGTGATCGATGCTGTCCATGGCCAAATCTATCACCTGCCCGCATTCCTTACAGAAAAAATGGTAGTGAGGCGAGGTGTTCCCGTCAAAACGGTCGGGTCCGTCGCCGACGGAAATCTTTCTTATCTCGCCCAGCTCGGCCAGCAAAGACAGATTCCGATATACGGTACCCAGACTGACATGGGGATACTCCTTGCGGATTCCCATATAGACCGTCTCAGCGGTAGGATGGTCGGACCGCTGCATGATGAAGTTTTTAATACTCTCCCGCTGGCGGCTGTATTTTAACATGTCGTCCTCCTGTCCAATAATGATAATAGTTACTATTATATGATAAAACATTTCCTGGAAAATGTCAACAGGAAAAATGTAACAGCTTTTTTGGTTCTAAAACCAGGGGCCTTACATAAAATGTAGAAACTATGGATAGGAGCGGCTATGTCTGGATTTCAACGGTTTGTAACTTATATTAATCTCTACGAAGAAAATAAAAAAATCCGCAGCGTGGGCTTTGCCAGGGTGGAGCGGCAGGGCGAGCAATGCAGGATGGAAATACATATGAGAGGAACCGGGTATTCGGGAATCGCCTGTCCGGTTTATCTTTTTGTACGAAAAGGGGAGCGGATGGTAGGCATTTTAATCGGCAAGCTGCAAGTGACAAATGGCACCGGAGACGGACGGTTTCAACTGGAGAGCGGCGACCTTGCCGGCAGTGGACAGGACTTAAGCCGGGTAGGCGGATTTTTGATTTTTGTCAACGAACGAGTGATGTTCGCCAGCCAGTGGGATGAGAAAGAGATTCTGCGGGAAACCTTTGTGACTCGGGAGGAGTGGGAGGCAGAGGAGAAGAAGCAGAAGGAACAGAGATCGGAGGAGGACAAAAAAGTCCAGGAGCAGAAAAGGGCCGATGAGGCCAGAAGCAGGCAGAATAACCGCCAGCCGGGCCAGGGGAGGCGGCAGCAGTTTTCTCCTGTGCAAAATCCCAGAGCCAGGCAGATTCCGGTGACATTACCGCCACCGTCCGGCGGACAACAGAGTACGTCGTTACAGTCCGGCAGCCAGCAGAGTACGCCATTACAGTCCGGCAGCCAGCAGAGCATGCCGCCGCCACAGTCTGTCAGCCAGCAGAGTACGCCGCCACAGTCTGCCAGGCCACAGAGCACGCCGCTGCCACCGTCCGCCGGCCAGGAGCAGCCGGCAAAAGAACCCTCCCGTGCAGCCGGCCAGGAACCGCCCGCAGATGAAAACCTCCAGGCCGCGGAGGCCGCCGCTCAGCTCCAACAAGCTCCCCAACAGGCGGAAGAACCCTGGGCTGTCAAATGGCAGTTCATTCTGGAAAATTACCCGGTACTTACGCCCTTCGAGGGGGAGGAGGAGATTCTTTGCGTCCGCCTGGAGCTGAAGGACCTGCGTCTTTTGCCTAAGCGCTACTGGTATCTGGGCAACAACAGCTTCCTTCTGCACGGCTTTTTCAATTACCGCTATCTGATTCTGGGTGCCATGGAACAGGAGGGCAGTAAGCGGTGGTTCATCGGTATTCCCGGCATTTTCCAGAGCCAGGAAAAGGTCATGGCCTCCATCTTCGGCTTTACGGAATACAAGAGCGAAAAAACAGCCGAACAGAAAACAGATGAGTTCGGCTATTGGTATCGGTTCCTGGAGTAACTCCGGGAACCGATTTTGAACTTCCCGGGGGTGTGCCGGGAAGTAATGTCAACTCCACAAAATAACTCCGGAAGCCCGTTTACGGTCTGAGGTAGCTGTATCTGAGATGATCCGCCCAGCTCCCATGAAGATAAATGCAGCTTTGGCAGATTCCTTCCTCCTCAAAGCCCAGCGCTTGAAGAAGTCGGATGGAGGACAGATTTTCGGGAAGCACCAGGGCCTCCACCCGGTGTAAGTCAAGCTCGTAGAGGGCCACGGACAGGGTACGGGCGATGGCCTCCCTGGCATAGCCCCGGTGCCAGAAATCCTCATCCAGCTTGTAACCGATCTGACAGGTCTGGTATACGGAGCGGATGATATTTTGAAAAGAAACCGTACCGATGATATCCCAGGGATTCCCCTTTTCAAAAATCCAGAATCGCAAGGCGTTCCCCTTCAAAGCCATCTGGAATTCTGCCCGCAGAAGGGAGGCTTGAAACTTTCTGGTGTAAAAGAACATGGGGCGGTCCGGCTCCCAGGCTTCGAACACCTCACGGTTCTTTTCATAAAAATAAAGCGCCGGCTCGGCATAATCCTCCCGAAGCAGCCGTAATGCCAGCCGCTCTGTCTCATAGCAAAGCTCCATACAATCACTCCGTTTTTCTTAATGTTCCACCCCGCGGATCTCCACAGTGGAAATTTTATCCCGAAGCAAAGGCAGAAAGGAAGTCAGCTCTTCTAAAGTATACGCGGTAAAGCCGGGAGAAATGACATTTGGCGAATCCTGATAGCCCTGGAGATAATAGGCCCGGGCCCCGGCAATCCAGTCTCCGATCTGACGAAAGTCCTCCGCCCCGTGAAACTCCCGTACCACCGTGGTGCGAAATTCATAATCCATGGCAGCTGATTTCAGAAAATCCACAGATTCCGCAATTTTGGCAAAATCCAACCGGGAAAGTCCGCAAATCTCCGGATACCGGTCGGGGGAACCCTTGATATCCATGGCCACATAATCTATCAGTCCGGCCCGGCAAAGTTCCTTTAACACAGCGGGGCGGTAGCCGTTGGTGTCCAGCTTCACGGAAAGGCCCAATTTTTTTATCTGTTCCAGGAAAGGAGCAAGGTCCGGCTGCAGAGTGGGCTCCCCGCCGGTGATACAGACCCCGTCTAAAATATTTTTCCGCTTGGTGAGGTAAGCGAGAATCTCTTCGGGCGTATAGGCCGGCGTCCGGTCCGGTGACAGCACCAGATCTCCGTTGTGGCAGAAGGGACAGCGAAAATTGCAGCCCCCGAAAAACACCGTGGCAGCCACATGCTGCGGATAATCCAGTAATGTGGTCTTTTGAAATCCCTGTATGTTCATGGCGCGCTCCTTCTATTTTTTATTTCGTTTCACAAGCAGCCAATAGGTAAATACGATCAAGGAAAAAATACATATGATACTGGTCATAATTATGGCACCTCCTAAAATGTGTTTCATGACCAGAAGTGGCCTAAAATTCTTTTTTGCGCATAATGCCTATGCTGATTCTTATGGATACCAGCAGCAGGATAAGGGCTCCTGTAATTACAACGGCAAGCAGCATTCCCATGCTCGGTGTGGGGAGGCTGCTGATAAGGGCAAACAGATCCACATTCATTGCCTCCGCCAGCTTGACGGCGGCTGCGCCCAGAATGAACAGCAGTCCGAGCGCGCCGATGATGGCAAGACGGCCCTTTTCTCCGCCGAATTTCAACTGGAAGGGAATCATGATCGCCTGGATCAGAATCATGACCGGCAAGATCATCAAAGCGATGAGCATGATTTCCGAAACGGTATATGTCCCCCGGAACATACCGACAGCCAGAACCAGAAGTGTGGCGGATATCCACGAACCGCCGCCAAGGAGGAGGCCCAGGGAATACTTTTCCATCACATAGGTTTTCCGGGTAATGGGGAGGCTGAACAAAAACGCGTTCCCGTTGTCAAATTCATCATAGCTGATGGTGCTTAAGGTAAACAGGGAGACCACGAAGGTCAGAAAGCCAAGCCCGAAGGTTACATCCTCGGAGAACAGGATCATTCCAACCGCAACGGCAAGAATCAGCAGAAAGAAATTTTTCTGCGATTTCATCAGTTTCAAATCTTTGATCATTAAACCTTTCATAACGCTGCACCTCTTATCATCATTGTAATCACTTCGTCAATGCTGCCTTTTTCAATGGCAAGCTGCGGATAATTTTCCATATAATATTGTCTCTGGTCTGTCAGACAGCTATAGCCATAGCTTTCTTTTCTGGAACGGAGAAGGAACTGTTTGTCCAGCTTATCATATTGTTCCTGGCTGACCTTTAGTAAGGCGTAGTCGCTCAGCAGCACGTCCGTATCCTCGTGTAAAATGATCTTTCCCTCATGTATCATGTACAGGTCGTCGCACAGGGTTTCCAGATCGCTGGAAATGTGGGAGCTGATGAGAATGGAATGTTCCTCGTCCTGTTCCATGAACTCCCGCAGCATTTCCAGCAGCTCGTCTCTGGCCACCACGTCCAATCCGGCGGTGGGTTCGTCCAGTATCAGCAATTTCGCGTGATGTGAGATGGCCGTCAGCACCTTTAATTTTGCCTTCATCCCCGTTGAGAAATCCTTGATTTTCTTATCAAGGGGCAGTTGAAACCGCTGTATCTGCCTAAGGAAGAAGACTTTATCGAACCGGGGATACAGATTTTGCAAAACGGGAATCACGTCCTGAACGGTCAGATACCCGCTGAAGCCCGAATCCGACAGGACAACACCCAATTCCTCCTTGTCTCGGGCAGTAAAATCTTTTAAATCCTTGCCGAGAATCGTCACAGAGCCGCCGTCCGTAGAAATCAAACCTAAAATCGCCTTAAAGGTGGTACTTTTTCCGGCGCCATTCTGACCGATAAGCCCCGTGACACAGCCCGGCGGAAGCTCCAGGGAGCAGTCCAGGGAAAAATTGCCATACCGTTTTTGCAAGTGTTCCAGTTTTAACATAGGTTATCCCTCCATGATCAATTCAAACAAACTTTTGATATCTTCGTCGCTGATTCCGTAACGCCGGCCCTTTAAAATGGCCTGCTCCAGATCGGCCTCAAGCTCCTTCTTCTGTTCTTCCAGCAAAAGCTCCGTGTTGGTGGCCGCCACGTACGTTCCCTTTCCGTGTACGGTTACGGTGAACCCTTCACTTTCCAGGTTGTCGTATGCCTTCTTGACGGTCAAGGCGCTGATCTTCAATTCCTTTGACAGGGTCCGGACAGATGGCAGAGCGTCACTTTCCTTTAGTTCTCCATTGCGGATGAGCGTTTTTATCTGGTCTACGATCTGCTCATAGATGGGAACCATTGAGGAGCTGTTGATAATGATTTTC
This sequence comes from uncultured Lachnospiraceae bacterium, assembly GCA_944381535.1. GTDB lineage: Bacteria > Bacillota > Clostridia > Lachnospirales > Lachnospiraceae > 14-2. The sequence continues at coordinate 242 of CALWLN010000001.1, read as the reverse complement.
ATCTTCTGTGCCCTCCTTTAGCAAACAGTATATAACAGTAAAGAACTGTTGTCAAGTGTTATATACTGTTTGTTGAAAATATTTTTGGCTGCGGATAGGAATGCTGTGGTCTGAAGTTACTTTTCATGGGGTGGGGAAATATACAGCTGGTAAAGCTGTTTTCACAGGAGATTTGAACTTTTTTAGCTTTTGACTGGAACGTAGCCCTGGATGGCGCATTTGTTATAAGCAGACCATGGAAA